>CAJQNW010000065.1 GCA_905479765.1 uncultured Tepidamorphus sp.
ACGCCGTCCGTTCAGCCCGCGACAAGGCGGAGCCGCTGGAGATCGCCGGCGGCGGCACCAAGCGTGGCTACGGCCGGCCGGTGCAGGCCGCCGCCACCCTGTCGCTGAACCGGCTTTCCGGCATCACGCTCTATGAGCCGAGCGAGTTGGTGATCGGCGCGAAGGCGGGCACGCCGCTTGCCGAGATCGAGGCGCGGCTTCGCCAGCAGGGCCAGCGGTTGCCGTTCGATCCGCCGCGTCTGGCCGCGCTCTTCGGTGGTGATGCGAACAAGGCCAGCATCGGCGCGGTGGTCGCCTGCAACCTGTCCGGACCGCGCCGCGTCCATGCCGGCGCGGCCCGTGACTCGCTGATCGGCGTGCGTTTCGTCAATGGCGCGGGCGAGGCGGTGAAGTCCGGTGGCCGGGTGATGAAGAACGTCACCGGCCTCGATCTGGTCAAGCTGATGTCCGGCGCCTTCGGGACGCTCGGCGTGCTGACCGAGGTCACCTTCAAGGTGCTGCCGGCGCCCGAGACCGAGGCGACGCTCGTTTTCGAGGGGCTGGACGACCAGGCGGCGATCGCCTGCCTGTCGGCGGGCCTGGGCAGCCCGTGGGAAGTCACCGCGGCGAGCCATATTCCCGCCGCCAATGGCGAACCCGCCCGCACGTTGCTGCGCCTCGAAGGCTTCGAGAGCCAGATGGTCTATCGCGGTCAGGCGCTGGCCGAGGCGCTGGGCGAGCACGGAACGCCCCATATCCTGCGCGGGTTCGAAAGCGCGGCGCGCTGGGCGGCCATCGGCGAGTTGGAGCCGCTTGGCGTGACCGAATCCGACGCGGTCTGGAAACTCTCGACCACCCCCGAAAAGGCGCCCGAAATCGTCGAGACGCTTCGCTGGGCGACCAGTGCGCGTCTCTTCTACGACTGGGGCGGCGGGCTGATCTGGCTCGCGGTGCCGGCCGAGGGCGACGCGGCCGCGATTGCGATCCGCTCCGCCCTGCACGGCGCCGGCGGTCATGCCACCCTGATGCGCGCGCCCGACGAGATCCGCGCCGCCGTCGACGTCTTCGAGCCGCAGCCGGACCCGGTCATGGCGCTGACTGGAAAACTGAAAGATACCTTCGATCCCGACCGGGTGCTGAATCCGGGCCGGATGTACGCGGGCATATAGAAGCCATGCAAACAAACTTCTCCCTGGCCCAGCTCGCCGACCCGCACATGGCGACATCCGAAAAGATCCTGCGCACCTGCGTGCATTGCGGGTTCTGCACGGCGACCTGTCCGACCTATCTGGAACTCGGCGACGAACTCGATAGTCCGCGCGGGCGTATCTACATGATCAAGGACATGCTGGAGGGCGGCAAGCCGGCATCCGAGGAAGTCGTCCGGCATGTCGACCGCTGCCTGTCCTGCCTCAGCTGCATGACGACGTGCCCCTCGGGCGTCCACTACATGCATCTGGTCGATCACGCCCGCGCCTATATCGAGGACACCTACAAGCGCCCCTGGCACGACCGGGCGATGCGATCGCTGCTTGCAGCCGTCTTGCCGTATCCGCGCCGGTTCCGTCTGGCCCTCGTCGGCGCCAGGCTTGGCCGGCTGGCGCTGCCCGCCCTCAGGGCGATTCCCGGCTTGCAGCGGCTCGTCGCCATGCTGTCGCTTGCGCCCGCGTCGTCGCCTAGGCGGTCGAAGGCGCGCGCGCCGGCCGTGTTCGCGCCGGCTGAGTTCGCGCCGGGCGCGCAGCGGGCAGGGCGCGTGGCGCTGCTCACCGGCTGCGCCCAGCCCGTCCTCAATCCCGACATCAACGACGCGACCATCCGCCTGCTCACCCGGCTCGGCGTCGAGGTGATTCTGCCGAAGGGCGAGCGCTGCTGCGGCGCGCTCGTCCATCACATGGGCAACGAAAAATCAGCGCTGGATTTCGCGCGCGCCAATGTCGATGCCTGGACGAGGGAGGTCGAGGGCGACGGGCTCGATGCCGTCGTGATCACGGCGTCCGGATGCGGCACGACCATCAAGGACTACGGCTTCATGCTGCGCGAGGACGCAGCTTACGCCGACAAGGCGGCGAAGGTGTCGGCCCTGGCGAAGGACATCACCGAATACCTGTCGACACTGCATCTTCCCGCGCCGGCTGAAAAACCAGGCCTTACCGTCGCCTATCATTCGGCCTGCTCCATGCAGCACGGCCAGCAGATCCGCGAGGAGCCCAAGGCGCTCCTGAAGCGGGCCGGGTTCACCGTGAAGGACGTGCCGGAGGGCCACATCTGCTGCGGCTCGGCAGGAACCTACAACATCCTTCAGCCGCAACTGGCCGAGCGGTTGAAGGCCCGCAAGGTGCGCAATATCGAAAGCACCGCGCCGGACCTGATCGCCACGGGCAATATCGGCTGCATGACGCAGATCGGCACGGGCACGTCGTTGCCGATCGTGCACACCGTCGAACTTCTCGACTGGATGTATGGCGGCAACCGGCCGGACGCTTTGTCCTCGATTCAACGCTAGATCGCATCCATGTGGTAGTGGTTCGAACCGGACCGGAAGAGCCCGGAGAAAAGTGCGCGATGGTGGACCTGTCTCTTTCCCGACCGGACTTCTTTTGTCCGCCCGCCCCGGATGAAACCGCGCTTCGGCTCGGCCGCCTCGCCCGGCTGCGCCAGGAAATGCGCCGCGCCGAAATTCCGGCCGTCGTGCTGTTCGATCCGCACAACGTCCGCTACGCCACGGGCGCGCGAAACATGCTGCCCTATCTGCTGCGCAATCCCGCACGCTATGTCTTCGTGCCGCTGGAGGGACCGGTGGTCCTGTTCGAGTTCGAGGGTGCCGAGCACCTTGAAGCCGACAATCCGGCCGTCGACGAAATCCGCCCGGCGCACTTCGTCGCCTACGTGGCGCGCGGTCCCCTGCTCGGCCTTGCCGCCGAGCGCTGGGCCGCCGAAATCGCTGACCTCATGGACCAGCATTGCCCGGGGGAGCGGCGCATCGGCATCGAGCGGATCGACACTCTGGCCATGCACAACCTGCG
The DNA here is from genome assembly GCA_905479765.1 of uncultured Tepidamorphus sp. Lineage (GTDB taxonomy): Bacteria > Pseudomonadota > Alphaproteobacteria > Rhizobiales > Tepidamorphaceae > Microbaculum. The sequence goes on from CAJQNW010000065.1 coordinate 3,003, forward strand.
CGGCAAGGGACTGGAATTGGTCGATGCCGGCCGGCCCGTCGAGCTTGCCCGTGCGGTGAAGACTCCCGAGGAAATCGTTTGCTCCTGGCGGTCGATTGCCTGCGTCCAGGACGGCGAGTGGAAGCTCCGTCAGGCGATCCGTCCGGGCATTACCGAGAACGCATTGTGGTCGGTCCTGTACCAGCACATCATCGCCAATGACGGCGACTATATCGAGACCCGGCTGCTGAACTCCGGCGAAAAAACCAATCCGTGGTATCAGGAGACCGGCACCCGCGAGATCGCGGACGGCGAGCTCATCGCTCACGATACCGACGTTGTCGGCCCGCACGGTTTCTACGCGGACTTTTCGCGCACCTTCCTTTGCGGATCGGGCCCGGCGACAGATGCCCAAAAGACCGTCTACCGGTTGGCTTGGGACCAGATCCATCACAATATCGAGCTGATCAAGCCCGGCCGTACGTTTCGAGAAATAACCGATGCCGGCTGGGTCATTCCCGAGCCTTATTTCAAGCGACGTTACTACCTGATGATGCACGGTACCGGGCTGACCGGCGAGTATCCCTATATCGTCAACAATGCTGTTTACGACGGCGAGACCAATTACGACGGTGTGGTCGAACCCGGCATGACTCTATGCGTCGAAAGCTTCATCGGACACGAGGATGGCGGGGAGGGCGTCAAGCTCGAACAACAGGTCGTCGTCAACGACACCGGCTTCGAGTTGATGAGCACGTTTCCCTTCGAAGAGGATTTGCTGGGACGCGAGATCTGAGCGGGGCTGGCCCGTCAGCCCGTCAGCCCGTCCGTCCCCCGGCGAGCCAGGCGGCGGCGCAGAGATCGGCTTCGGTCTGCGACAGCAGCCAGCCCTCGACGCTGACCATCCGCCCTTCGGCAAAGTCGGCACGGCACTGCGTCTGCACCAGCCGTTTGCGCGTCGCCGGGCAATCGGTGACAAGCGCGGCGCGGATATGCGGACGCTCGGAGAGGAGGGTCGCCAGGTCCCTCAGGTCGGATGGCGCATGGCCCGAGGCCACCATCGCCTTGCCGACACGCCGCGCCGTCTCATCGTCCGGTACGGCGTCGAGCAGCGCGAAGAAGCTCGGATGCTTGCGCGGCACGAAGCGGCAGGCCACCAGCGTGCCGCCGTAGGCGACGACTCCGAATCCCGCGACGCCCGCGATGCCAAGCGCCAGCCGGCGGGTGATCCTGCCCATCCTCAGCTCCTCTTCGCAGCGCCGGTGCGGGCGGTGCCGGTATCGGCCAGGTGGTCGGCCAGCCGGGCCGCGAGCGCGACGATCGTCAATGTCGGATTGGCCGTGCCGGCGGTGGTGAACACCGAGCTGCCGGCCATGTAGAGATTCTTCACCGAATGCACCCTGCAGTTCCGGTCGACGACGCCCTTGTGCGGATCCTCGCTCATGCGCGTCGTGCCCATATGGTGATAGCCGGTATAGACGATACCGAGGTCCGGCGGATCGGTGATGCCGATGTGCACCCTTCCAAGTCCGGCCGCGCCGACGGCGGCGCCGATCAGCTCGTGGGTGCGGCGCAGGCTGTCGAGATCGGACGGTGCGATCTGCCAGTCGAGTGTGATCCGCCGCCAGCCGAACGGGTCGGTCTCCTCGTTGGGAAAAACGCGGCTGTCGGGATTGGGCGATTGCTCGGCGTCCTGCCGCAGGCCGGCGGCGAGCGCGCGCCCCGTCGAGGCGAAGCTTCGCACGACATGCCGGTAGATCCCGATGGCGACCGCGTCGGCGTCCTCTGTGGCGTTGCAGATGTTCTCCGCGAAGCGGTCCGGCACTTCGCCGTGAGCGAAGGCCTTGACGATGTTGGAGAACGAGACCCAGCCGTGGTTGCGGAAATCGTTCGAGAAGTTCTTGTTCTCGTAGGCCGGGACCAGAAAGGCGGTGTTGTTGAGCAGTCCTTCGCGGCGCATAGTCTCGCTGGGCAGTTTCAGGCCTACCTGCAGCGCGGTCCCGTCGGCCTCGACGAACCCGTCGTAGAGGGTCAGGTTGATATTGTTGTCGGCGAACAGGATGGCGCCCGCCTCGCAGTTGAGATGGTCCATGTAGTAGCGCCCGACCAGCCCGTGTTCGTTGCCGATGCCCTGCGCGCGCTGCCTGTTGCAGTTGAGAAGGATGCGGGCGTTCTCGATGCCGCCGCAGGCCACCACGTAGTTGGTGGCCTCCACCGTCAGCTTGCGGCCGTCCAGCGTCGAGAAGTCGCAATGCGCCACCGCCTCGCCGTCGAGCGCGATGTCGATCAGGTTGGCATGGATGTAGCAGCGGATCCGCGGGTTGGTTTTGATCGTGGTCCAGTAGGTCTCGTAGAATCGCGTCGGCGGGCTTTGCTGGTAGACGGCGTCGATCACCAGCGCCGGATCGAGCGGCAGTCCGGGACCCGGCAGCGCGTCCTTCCAGGACTGGAAGTCGTAGTCGAACGGACCGAGCTGCAGGTAGGGCTGCGCCCTCGCATAATAGGGGTCGAGATCGGCGCGCGTGATCGGCCAGCCCGAATGCGGAACGCCGGGCCGTTTTTCGAAATCGATCGGCTGCAGGGGGGCGCACAACCCGGTCCAGTGCTGCGAGGTGCCACCGAATTCGCGCAGCCGCGATGACGATACGTCGGTATTGAGATCGCCGGCGACCTCGCCGTCATAGAGCGACTGTGTCTCCGCTTCGAAGCCCTTGCCGCCGGATTCCAGCAGGATGACGTCGATGCCCCTGCCGGCAAGCTCGAGGGCAAGCGTGATCCCGGCCGGCCCCGCGCCGGTAATGCATATGCCGCCGGTGATCGACTGGTCGCTGTCGAAGGAGTTCAGGTCGAAGATCATCGCGATGGTTCCTGCCGGCGCGAACTGGCGTCGCGCGGCAAAATTGTACGCCGGCTTTCACCGCCTGTATCCACCATTCTGGTTACAGTTTGGTTCAAATGCGGCCGGGCCGAACCGCTACCAGTGATCCGACCGGACATTCATCCCGCACGGTAAACGAAATGCAACGGGCCACCCGCTGGGGATGGCCCGTCGAAACCGGTCGCAACCAGGGCGTGGGATGTCAGGCGGCGGCGACGTCGGACAGGAACCGGTCGATCGACGTGCGCAGCCGCTGCGTCTCCTCGGACGCCGACGTCGAGACGTGCTCGACCTGTTCGGCGGACTGGGAGGTTTCCGCAGCCGCTGCGTCCAGCCCGGCGACGTTCTGGACCACCGACTGTGTGCCGGTTGCTGCAATCGCCACGTTACGGCTGATTTCGGAGGTGGCGGAGCCCTGCTCCTCGATCGCCGCGGCAATTGCTGCGGTGTGGTTGTTCACTTCCTCGATCGTCTTCGCGATCGCCTGGATCGCATCGACGGCATCGCCGGTTGAGTGCTGGATCGCGGAAATCTGCTCGCTGATCTCTTCGGTCGCCTTGGCCGTCTGTCCGGCGAGGTTCTTGACCTCGCTGGCGACGACGGCGAAGCCACGGCCTGCTTCACCGGCACGCGCGGCCTCGATGGTTGCGTTGAGCGCCAGCAGGTTGGTCTGTTCGGCGATGTCCTGGATAAGGCCGACTACGTCGCCGATGCGCTGCGCGGCCGAAGCCAGTCCGCCGACCTGCTCGTTGGTCTTTCGTGCCCCGTCCGTGGCACGCGTGACGAACGTATTGGTCTCGTTGATCTGGCGGCTGATCTCGGTGATCGAACCGGCCAGTTCTTCGGCCGCCGCCGCGACGGTCTGCACGTTGGAAGAGGCTTCCGAAGACGCCGAGGAGACGTCCGAGGCGCGCCCCGCGGTATTGCCGGCGATCTCGGTTAGAACCTTCGCGGTATCGCGCATCTGATCCATGTTCGAGGTCACCGACGAGAGAGCGGTGGTGACTTCCTCGCGGAACGATGCGACCAGGGTCTCGATCCGGCGCCGGCGCTGAGCATCGCGTTCCTGTTCGCCTGAGGCTTCTTCTTCCAGGCGCGCGCGCTCGATGGCATTGGCACGGAACACCTCGGCGGTGCCGGCCATTGCGCCGATCTCGTCGGTGCGGCCGATGCCGTGGATGTCGACTGACGTATTGCCGTTGGCGAGTTCGCCCATCTGCGCGTTGAGGGCGAGCAGCGGCCGCGATACGGTGCGCTGGACCCAGATGCCCATGCCGATGGCGACGATGATCGCGGCCGTGACGCCCGTGCCGATCACGATGCGCATCCAGCTGACGGCCGACGCGACGGTGGCAGTTGCATGCGCGGCCATTTCCTCGGCAATCCGGCTTGCGTCCGTAAGAGCCTCGCGAATTTTCGTGAGCATCGCTTCGTTCTCGCCGGATGCCTCGAACAGGCGGGCCTCGTCGACAGTCAGCGGGTGGTTCATCAGGGCCACCTGCGGGTCGCGGACCTTCCGGATCCACTCGCCGATGAACGTCTCGGCGCTGGCGACCTTCGCAGCGAGCTCCGAGCCGGACGCCACTTCGGAGTTGGCGGTATCAATAGCCTCGCGGGCCCGTTGGTATGCGGTATTCGCAGAGGCCAGGAATTCGCGGTCGCCTGACATGACAAAGCCGCGGATCGTGCCCTGTTCCACCTCGAAGGCGGTGGAGAACTCGGCGATCGCTTCAGCGGTCGTGGAGATGCTGTCGGCTTCCGCATTCGCGCTGCTGATACGGCTGGCGGCGCTCCAGATCAGGACACCGACCAGCAGGTTCAACAGGACGATGGCGCCGAAGCTGACGGCGAGTTTCTTGGCGATGTTCATTGTTGCCTCTAAATATTCAGGAGTTCAGGCCAAGCAGCTTCCGCCGCTGCAATTCGGTGAGGTTCATCTCAACGGTAGCGGCGCCGATCGGCGTGCCCTCGGCATCGACCACCGTCAGGTTGACCTGAGCCCGCCAGGTTCCGGTGTCGTCGTTGAATTCCGCCTCGTCGACGAAGACGGCGTCCGGACCTTCCGGGAACGTCTTCTGGAACTTCGCCTCGTCGCCCTGCCAGTAATCGGATGTCGTCGCGCTCTGGCCGACATTCAGTCCGACCGCGTCCATGACGAACATCTCGCTGTAGAGGCCCAGATTGCCGGCCTGGATGCGGGTCAGGTAGCTCGAGAGCGGGCTGGTCAGCACGCTCGCGACGATCGGCTGGTCCTCGACCTCGCGTTCGGCACGCCACTGCTTGTCGAGCACATCGATCTCCGCCTCGGTCAAACCGCGGGTCTTCGTGTTCCGCGCCACGACGGACTTCCACACGATCGGTGCGTCGAGGAATTCGCGGATATTCGCGATGACCGCTTCATCGATGAGTGCTGTTGTCGGAGCGGGAACGTCTTGCGCGAAGCCGGAGGTGCAGGACACGAAAAGCGCCACTGCGGAAAGCGTGGGAATGGAATACTTCATGGATGCCCCGAATATGGTCTAATTGCCCGAATTTCGAGTTTAGTAAACACAGTGAATCTTTGTGAAACGTTACAAAACCAACTTTCCGTTGCGGAATGCATGGCGTGATAATTGCGGCTCGATTTGTTCCGATTTGGAAACAGACCCGGTTTGATGCGTTGGTTTCGCACTGGGGCGGCTTGTGGGAAAATGGCCCCACCAATTGAACAACGAGGACTATGATGAGCGGAACCGCCGAGGTCGCCGAAGTTGAAATCCGTGGCGAGATGAATGATCGCTACGATGAGATCCTGAGCAGCGACGCAATCGCCTTTATCGCCGACCTGCACCGTTCCTTCGACGAGCAGCGCCGGCGCCTGCTCAAGATGCGCGTCGAGCGCCAGAAGCGGTTCGACGCCGGAGAACTGCCCGATTTCCTCGCCGAAACCCGCCATGTCCGCGAAAGCGACTGGACGGTAGCGCCGATTCCGGCGCCGCTCCTCGACCGGCGTGTCGAGATCACCGGCCCGGTCGACCGCAAGATGGTGATCAATGCGCTGAACTCCGGCGCCAGGGTCTTCATGGCGGATTTCGAGGATGCGACCGCGCCGACCTGGCAAAACCAGGTGGAAGGCCAGATCAACCTGAAGGACCGCTGGGACGGCAAGATCGACTTCACCGATCCGGCCAGCGGCAAGAAGTATCGCCTGGGCCCCGATCCCGCCGTGCTTCTGGTGCGCCCGCGTGGCTGGCACCTGCCGGAAAACCACTTGCTGGTCGACGGCGAACCGGTTTCCGGTGCGCTGTTCGATTTCGGTCTCTACATGTTCCACAACGCCCGCAAGGCACTGGCCGCCGGCGCCGGCCCGTATTTCTATCTGCCGAAGCTGGAGGGCCATCTCGAGGCGCGTCTGTGGAACGACGTGTTCGTCCATGCGCAGGACGCACTCGGCCTGCCGAATGGTACCGCCAGGGCGACGATCCTGATCGAGACGCTGCCGGCCGCCTTCGAGATGGACGAGATCCTCTGGGAGCTCAAGGACCATATCGTCGGCCTCAACTGCGGCCGCTGGGACTACATCTTCTCCTTCATCAAGCGGCTGAGGAACAATCCCGACTACCTGCTGCCCGATCGTGGCCAGGTGGTCATGGGCGAGGCGTTCCTGCGCGCCTATTCGCTGCGCCTGATCAAGACCTGCCATCGCCGCGGCGCCTTCGCCATGGGCGGCATGGCCGCGCAGATTCCTAATCGGCGCGATCCCGAAGCCAACGAGATCGCGCTTGCCAAGGTGAAGGCCGACAAGGAGCGCGAGGCCGGCAACGGCCATGACGGCACATGGGTCGCTCATCCCGATCTGGTGCCGGTCGCCATGGAGGTCTTCGACCGATTGATGCCGGGCAGCAATCAGCTCGACAACCTGCGCGAGGACGTGTCCGTCGGCCAGGCCGAACTGCTCGAAGTCCACAAGGGTACGCGGACCGAAACCGGCGTGCGCGAGAACATCCGCGTCGGCGTCCAGTACATCGAGGCGTGGCTCAGGGGCAAAGGCGCCGTGCCGCTCTACAACCTGATGGAGGACGCCGCGACCGCCGAGATCAGCCGCGCTCAGATCTGGCAGCAACTGCGCCACGGCGCTTCGCTTGAGGACGGGCGCACGGTCACGCCCGAACTGTTCCGCATGACGCTCGATGACGAGATGGTCAAGGTGCGCGCGGAACTGACGCCGGAGGTCTACGACGCCGGCCGTTTCCCCGAGGCGATCGCCTTGTTCCGCGACATGTCGATGTCGGAAACCTTCGAGGAATTCCTCACGGTGCCGGCCTACCGGCTGATCGCGTAGGCGGGGCAGGGCTCATCGCTACAAAAGGAGCAGGAAATCCTTTAGCTGATAACTGCGGTGTTGTTTCGATGCGTAGGCGGAGCGCTGGTCGACGTTCGGATTCGAAGTGTTTCCTTCGATGGATTCAAATTCTTCGACGCCGGCGTTGACGACGATTCCGGTGTGGGTCCAGTCCTCATTGTTGCTTGCCGATCGGAGCACGTAAATCGTGCCTGGAGCGATCCGGGAGGGTCGCAACTGCGGGACGGAACTGAGCTGGCTCTCGCTCACGAACCGGCCCGCCTGGTCCCCGTCGGACACCAGGTCGTCCACGCCGACCCTTCGCGGGAACGGCATCTCGACCCCCAGTTCCATGGCGGCTTGAGCAACGATGAAGCAGACGAAGCCAGCACACCATTTCTGCGCCTCGCCCTGCTGGCCCTCCATGTAGAGCCGTACCCACGGGCCGCGGTTCTCGCCGCCGACTTCCGCCGGCCGTGCGGCGAGATGCTGCCTTGCGATTTTCACGACAGCGGCGTTCAGCGAGTCCGGCTGCAGTGTCAGTGGCGCAACCGCCCTTCGCATGGGGGCGGTCAGATGCAGCCACGTTGCTTCGTCGAGTTCGCCGGTCGGCTCCAGTGTGACCGAGTTCTGGAACTTCTTCAGGGCCATGGTGGTCGCCGAACCATAGTCTCCGTCGATGGGTGTGGGGAATTCGACCAGACTCAGCCACTCCTGTACCTGGCGGACCTTGGCCTGACGTTGGGCATTTCCCTTCGGCCCCGCTCTGAGCTTGCCGGGAAACGCGAGTTCCTTCCTGGCGTGACCGAGCGAAGTGAGATCCGCGGAGACCAGGCCAAGCTGGCCGAGTGAAGCCGCCGGTGTGGCGGCAACGTGCTTGGCCCGGCCGGTCAGCTTGACGAGCTTGCGATCGATCATCCGTTTCAGAACGACGGCACCGCCGACCTGCTTCGAAGGCGCGTTTGGATCGTAGTGGCCGTCGCTGGTGTACTTGCCCTTCACATAGTGGGTCGAACCGCTCCACAGGTATGGCGAAGGGACACCGCGATTGCGGTAACCGAGACCGTTGTAGCGCTCCATCTTTTCGAGGACGACGTCGAGCGTCCAGCGCGGGACCAGCTGCAGGTCCTTGAGAGTGAGCGCGTCGACGGCGCTTTCCTCCCAGGTGAACGGCGGCTGTCCGGTTTCCGGACGCCCCTTGGGGACTTGAACGGTCCGGGCCGAAAGCGCGTCGCCGTTGTGAAGGTGACCGGAGAAGTTGTTGCCGTTTTCGAGGGAATGGAGGATTCCCACGAACCACCACGGTACGTTCGTCGCCTGTTCGATTGCGCGGTAGCGCTGCGTATGGGCGACGATACGGTCAGCGACCTTGTCAATCGATCCGAGCCATTCGTCGCGAATCTTGCAGTTGTCGAACATCGATACGGCGGGCGTCGCCACAGCCGGTTGCTCGGCCGCGGGCTGGGCCGCCGGCGATGCCGCGCCACCTGGTCCGGGAAGCGTCGCGGGCTCGTCCTCGGCGCTTGGAAGGCGGATATCCGAATTCGTTTTCCCGGCAGCCGCGTCCACCTCCGATTTCAGCTTTTGGAGTGGCAGCAGGAAGTTCCCGATCTGATGGCGGACGGTGTTGATGGCCTCCTCGAGAATGTCGCTGAGCGTGTTGAGCAGTACGGCCTGTTTGAGCAGCTCGGCGAGATGCGCATCCGCTTCTATCTGCACCAGCCGATCGATAAGTTTATCCAACTTCGGTCGGATTTCCGGATCGTCCTTGTACGCCTTGTAGGCCTTCTTGATTATCGGCTCTATCTGGTCGAGGAAGAGCAGGACTTCGTTGGCCATCCGAACCTCCCGGGGCTTGCTATTGAGACAGTTTCGCGAGGCTGACGCGCGCGTCTTTCGCGGCCCCGCCGATCTCGGTTGCCGAGCGAGCCAGCGCGGCCATCGACGCATCGAGCGTCGGAGTGGCGGTGGCGGCCTCGACCGCGTCGTCGAGCGCGGCAATGTTGGCATCGAGAAGCAGCACCCAGTCGGACAGCAGCTTGCGGTAGAGCGTGCGCTTTTTGTCGCCTTCCGGATCTGGGTTCCCCGTGAATCGCGAACGGGGATTGGACGCTGCCGAAGTCAGGACGTTGTAGATGGCCGGCGTCGCGTTCCGCACGGCGATCAGCACGTCGCGAACCTTGTCCCTGTCGCGAACGAGGAATTCGCGGAACCGGTCCCGTGCGACGTATCCAAACGCGGCGGTCACGACCGGCGTCACTGCGCCGAAGGCGCTGGCGACGGCCCCGGCAGGCTGCACGAGGCCATCGGCCCCCGGTGCGCCGCCGGCGATGGCGCCCGCCTGTCCGACAGCGGCGGCGACTTCTGCGACGTAGCGGTTGAGCTTGTTGCTGAGAACCTCGGCGGTTTCCCCCGATGCCAAACCGTAAAGCAGTTCGTTGTAGGTGTTCACCGCGGCGAGGGCCCGGCGAAACGCCGCCGTACCCGGCGGATCGGTCGAATCCGTGTAGTAGGCGGCGTGCGATGGATTGAAGTAGCGGTCTTGCGCTGCGGTGGTGCGGAAGAAGACCGTTCGCTCGGCGACCGCGAGCTGGTCGAGGATCGACTGGGAGATGTCGTTCGTCTGTTGGTATTCGCGGTGGTAGGCCTCGAATTCCGAAATGCCCTGGTAGGAAGCGCAGGCACTGACTGCGAGAGCCAGCCCTATTGTCGCGATGACTTTCGCCAGGCCCGGCCCTTGGTCGCGTGGCCGGCCTGCCGGTTCTGCGTTTCCCCCCATCAAAGCACCTCCCGGTACTTGAGTGCGTCCGATGAGTGTGATTAACGCATATTGCACGTAATAAGGGAATATATAACTTTATGCACGCATAGAGATTGTATGCGCGACGGCGACATCGAGGGCGCGGTTGGCCCTGTCGGCACAGGCGCCAGCACCGGAGCCGACGATCGCGTCACGCCTTGGGTAAATCTGGCGACTGCAGCCGGTCGCACGGCGTGCCGCTGATCCGCCTACGATGCGGCAGGGGCGAAAGCCCGCTTCAGAAGCAACTCGCGATGGCGCCGAGAATGCGCTCGAGATAGACGGCCTCCCCGAACCGCGCCCACAGCAACGCGCCAGCCGCCAGCAGCACCGCGAACGCCGCGGCGCCAACGGCGACCTGCGTCGAGCCGGTGTTGGGTTCCCCGGTGTGGCCGGGGTCGTGGTTGCTTGCGGGTTGGTTCATCGCGCTGCTCGGTGTCGAAACGGCAATATAGGGTAACGATACCGGATTGGCCAAAATAGAAGGGGGCGGGTGGCCTGCTTGGTCACCCGCCCCCGACGCCTTCCCCTGTAAAGGGATTTCGGTCGTAAGCCACCCGGGGCGACCACGACCGGGCAGTAAAACTCAGATCACCTTGACGGTCGTCCCGACGCCGACGCGCTCGTAGAGATCGATCACGTCCTCGTTGCGCATGCGGATGCAGCCCGACGAGACCGCCTGTCCGATTGTCCACGGTTCGTTCGAGCCGTGAATCCGGTAGAGCGTGTCGCGGCCGTCATTGAACAGATAAAGCGCCCGCGCGCCCAGCGGATTGTTCGGCCCGCCCTCC
>CAJQNW010000066.1 GCA_905479765.1 uncultured Tepidamorphus sp.
CTTGTTGCGCTGGAAGCCGGACTTGTCCGCGCGCGAGACTATCTGGCGCGCGGTCTCATCGCCGACGCGGCGCTGATGCTGCAGGGCGAAACCGTGACACTGAACGAAACCAACACGAAAACACTGCTTGGGAGGGCCGCATGAGCGTCGATGTCCGGAAAATCGTGAGCCATGTCGAGGACATCTGGCATGACGGCGGCCCGAAGCTGGCCGAGCCGGTGCGCAAGGGTTATGTCGCGGCGGTCATCGCCAATCCCTTCGCCGGCCGCTACGAGCCCGACGTCGAGGGCTACATGGAAGAGCTGAAGCCGCTGGGGCTTGAATGCTCGAAGCGGCTCGTCGCCGCGCTCGGCGGGGACGTCGCACCGATCCAGGCCTACGGCAAGGGATCGCTGGTCGGCGTCAACGGCGAGATCGAGCACGGCGCGCTGTGGCATGTGCCCGGCGGCTACGCCATGCGCGAGATGCTCGGCCAGGCGCTGTCGATCGTGCCGTCGTCGAAGAAGCTCGGCGCGATGGGCGCGACCCTGGACGTGCCGATTCATCACAAGGACGCGGCTTATGTGCGCAGCCACTTCGACGCGATCACCGTGATGGTGGCCGACGCGCCGCGTCCCGACGAGCTGATGTTCGTTCTGGCCATGACCACCGGTACGCGACCGCACGCGCGCATGGGCGGTCTGAAGGCCGAGGAGATTTCCAAATGGGACGGCCTGCGCTGAGGAGGAGAGACGCGCGGGCTTGTAGGCAAGGCATTTAGGGAAAGGAGCAGCTTCCAGACTTCGCGAAAATCTGTTCGTATACCAATGGTTCCGCATGGGACCGGCCCGCGCCGGACGAAGAATTCCGGGCAGCCCGGTCGTCAATCAGGCACCTTAAACAGAGGGAATGGCACTATGGCTAAATCGAAGAAAACCCTGATCACGCCGAAGCGTGACCTGATCACCCGCCGCTCGGCGCTGAAAGGCATCGCCGCGGCCGGCGCGGCTGCTGCCGCTTCGACCACCGCGCCCGGCTTCGTGCGCTACGTCCAGGCGCAGACGTCCGAGCCGCTGAAGCTCGGCTTCCAGGTCCACAAGACCGGCATCGGCGCCGCCTACGGCCGCTGGTACGAGCGCGTCGTCAACGCCTGCGTCGGCGAGATCAACGCCAACGGCGGCATCGCCGGACGCCAGGTCGAGATCGTCTCCGAGGATGACGGCACCGATCCCAAGCGCGGCGCCGAGATGATCGAGAAGTTCGCCACCCAGCACGGTGTCGACATCGCCTTCGGCACCCTGTTCTCGCATGTCGTGATGGGCTCGGCCCCGCGCGCCGGCGAGCTGAAGCTGCCCTATTACGTCGTCTCCGAGGGCTATCACGTTTCCTCGGGCGCGCTGAACCGCTACACCTTCCAGCCCGGCATCACGGACGTGCGTTCGCAGGTCTCGTCGATGGCCCCGTGGGTCGCCGACAAGCTCGGCAAGAAGGTCACGATGATCTATCCCGATTACGCGTTCGGCCACGATCACCGCGACTACTTCTCCGAGGCGATGAAGAAGCAGGGCGGCGAGATCGTCGAGCTGATCCCGATCCCGCCGACGGAGACCTCCTACACCAAGTACTTCCCGAAGATTCCCTCGTCGACTGAAGTCCTCTATCACGTCATGGTCGGACCCGGCGTGCTGACCTTCGTCAAGGAGCTCGGCGAGCACTACGGCTCGAACCGTCCGGAGATCTTCGGCTTCATCGACTCGCTCGAAGCCGTGCCGATCGACAGCCCCGGCCTGGAGTTCCTGGAAGGTACCTACTTCTGGGAAGGTTACCCGCGCTATGCACAGCCCGACCAGACGCCCTACGACAAGCACTACCGTGAGGTGGTCGGCGTCAACGACGAGGGCGCGTCGGTCAACGATCCCAAGGACATCTCGACCTACTCGCACATGTTCGGCTGCTGGGAGACGCTTTACATCATCAAGCAGGCGATCGAGGCGTCGGGCTACAAGGGACCGAAGGACAAGGCGGCCCTGATCGAGGCGACCGAGGCGATCACCGACATCCCGTGGGACAATCAGCACCCGCAGGGCGACAAGGTGTTCAACGGCAAGATGCATCAGGTGTTCGGTCACCAGAACATCTCGCAGGTCGCCAACTCCAAGCTCGACGTCGTGCACCGTACCTCGATCGAGGACGGCATGTACGAGAACGACACCGACTACTCCAAGATGCCGCTGTAAGGCGCGATCACACTGGACATGGAGAGGCCCGTTTCAAACGGACCTCTCCACCTTCCGCTCATTCCCGCGATAGCGGGAATCTAGGGCGTCTTGCTCCGAGTGTGCTGCTTCTGGATTCCCGCTTGTGCGGGAATGAGCGGAGAGAGTTGATCGTCCAATCCCATAAACCGGCGCTGGCCCTGGCATAGAAGAGAACACCCTTGGATTTCGGACCCTATCTGTTTCTCGCCGTTCTGGAGGGAACCGTCACCGCCGCTGTGCTGGCGCTCACCGCGCTGGGGCTGTCGCTGGTGTTCGGCGTCATGCGCATCGTCAACGTTGCGCACGGCGAGTTCTTCATGCTCGGTGCCGTGCTCGCCTGGTGGTTTTCAAGCATGGTCTCGGGCAGCCCGGCGATCGGCTTCCTGGTCGCCATCGTCATGGCCCCGCTGGTGGTCGGCGCCATCGCGGTGCTGTGCGAGCGCACGGTGCTGAAACGCATCAACTACGACCCGGAAGCGACCATCGTCGCCACCATCGGCATCCTCTACATCATCCAGCAGCTGGCGCTCACCTTCTATGGCGCCGACGCGCGACCCGTACAGGCGCCGGTCAATTTCCGCGTCGTTTTCCCCTGGTTCGGCTACTCCGGATACAAGCTGGTGGTCATCGCGGCGTCGGCCGTGCTGCTGCTGGCCACCTGGTTCGTGCTGACGCGCACCCGCTTCGGCCTCATCATGCGGGCGACCCAGTTCGACAGCGAGACGGCCCAGGCTTTCGCCATCCCGGTCGACCGGGTCTACGCCGTGGTTTTCGCCATCGGCGCCATGCTGGCGGCCACCGCCGCGGTGCTGATCGTGCCGATCCAGCAGGCGCACTATCTGATGGGCGGCGATCCGCTGCTGCTCTCCTTCATCGTGGTGATCATCGGCGGCCTCGGCTCGATCTTCGGCACGGTCGTCGCCGCCATCATCATCGGCATCAGCGACGGCGTCATCTCGGTGTTCTTCACCCCGACGCTCGCCAAGATCCTGGCGACGCTGCTCGTCGCGCTGGTGCTGGTCCTGCGCCCGCAGGGCCTGTTCGGAAAGACGCCCCGATGAGCGCCGGCGATACGATGGCCGCTCATGGCGCGACCAGGCGCGGCCTCTTCGACAAGGCGCTGCTCCTGCACCTGGCCGTGCTTGCCGTTCTGTTCGGGCTGCAGTTCGTGATCGGCGAGTACCAGCACCTGAGCCTTGCCCGCGTCATGGTGCTGGCGACCTATGCGGTCGGTTACAACATATTGTTCGGCTACACGGGCCTGCTGAGCCTCGGCCACGCGATGTTCTTCGCCGCCGGGCTCTACGGCGCCGGCATCGGCGCCTCGCAGTTCGGGCTCGGCGTCCAGGAATCCTTCATCGCCGGCGTATTCTCCGGCCTGGTGCTTTCCACCGTTATCGGCCTGATCGCGCTGCGTACGACGGGCGTGGCGTTCATGATCGTCACCATGATGTTCGCCCAGGCCTGCTATCTGCTGACGCTGTATTTCGGCGAATACACCCGCGGCGACGAGGGCATCGTGCTGAAGGGCGACATCCGCCAGATGGTCATGTTCGGATATCCCTTCGATCTGACCAGCCCGGTGGTGCGCTACAACATCGCCTTCGGCCTGCTGGCGGTCTGCGTGCTGATCTGCCTGGCGCTGGTGCGCTCGCCGACCGGCCGGGTTCTCGTCGCAATCCGCGAGAACGAGGAACGCGCCGGCATGCTCGGCTACGACACATTCCGCACCAAGCTGTTCGCGCTCGTCGTCTCCGGTACCATGTCGGCCGCCGCCGGTGCCGCCTACGCGCTGCTGTTTGCCTATGTCGGCGCGTCCTTCGCCTCGATCCAGTACTCGATCCTGCCGCTGCTGTGGGTGCTGCTCGGCGGCATCGGCACGGTGCTCGGTCCGGTCGTCGGCACGCTCCTGATGTTCTACCTGGTCGACTACGCCAGCGAATATACATCCGCCTACATGCTCGTCGTCGGCGTCGCGTTGTTGATCCTCGTCGTCTGGTTCCCCAAGGGCCTGCTCGGCACATTGCGTGAAAGGGTCATCGCATGGCTGCCGTGACGACGCTTCTGACCACCGAGGGCCTGAGCCGCTATTTCGGCGGCCTGCGCGCCGTCGACGACGTGAGTTTCTCGCTTCAAGAGGGGGAGATCCGCGCCATCATCGGACCCAACGGCGCCGGCAAGACCACCTTCGTCAGCCTGATCTGCGGCCGCGTGCTGCCGACGTCCGGCCGAATCGCTTTCGGTGGCCGCGAGATCTCCGGCCTGCCGGCGTTCAAGCGGGTTGGCCTTGGCATCGCCTACACCTTCCAGATCACCTCGATCTTCTCCAACCTGACCGTCTTCGACAACGTCGCGCTGGCGGTCCAGAACGCCATGCGCCGAAACGGCTCCGGCGTCCGCTTCGACGAGCGCGAGATGACCCGCCGCGTTGGCGACGCGCTCGACCGGGTCGGCCTCTCGGAGCGCTTCGACACCAAGGCCGGCACGCTGTCATACGGCCACCAGCGGCTGCTCGAAGTCGCGATGGGCCTCGCGCTGAAGCCGAAGCTCCTGATCCTCGACGAACCGACGCAAGGGTTGTCGGATGCCGAGATCGCGGGCTTCTGCGATCTCGTCCGCGACATCGCCAGGGACGCGACCGTGCTCCTGATCGAGCACAACATGGACGTGGTCATGGATCTGGCCGGCCGCATCACCGTCATGAACAACGGCGCCATCCTGTCGGAAGGCACGCCCGACGAAATCCGCGCGGACGAAGCCGTCCAGCGCGCCTACCTGGGAACCTGAGCGATGGTGTTGGAAGTCCGCGACATCAACACGTCGTATGGCGACGTACAGATCCTGCGCGATCTGTCGTTGAAGGTCGAGGCCGGCGAGGTGCTGTGCATGCTCGGCCGCAACGGTGCGGGCAAGACCACGGCGCTGAAGGCGATCATGGGCCTGGTCAGGCCGCGCTCGGGATCGATCAGCCTCGACGGCGTGGAGCTCACCGCGATGCCGGCTCACAAGGTGCCGAAGCAGGGCATCGCCTATGTGCCGCAGGGCCGCCGGCTGTTCTCCGAACTGAGCGTTGCCGAGAACATCGAGATCGGCCTGATGGCGCGCGGCAAGGGCCGCGACACCCGCGACCGTGTGCTGAACCTGTTTCCGGTGCTGAACGAACGCATGAAGCAGCGTTCCGGCACGCTTTCGGGCGGCGAGCAGCAGATGCTGGCGATGGCCCGGGCGCTCTGTCTCGAGCCGAAGGTGCTGCTGCTCGATGAGCCGACGGAAGGGCTGATGCCCTCGATGATCGCGGCGATCCGCGATTCCGTCACCGAGCTGCGCGCGCAAGGCGTGGCGATCATCCTGGTCGAGCAGCGCGTCGACGCGGTTCTGCCCGTCGCCGACCGCGTCGCCTTCATCGAGAACGGCCGCACCCGCGACACCGTCGACGTCGAAACCCTGCACGGCGACTTGTCGCTGGTGCACAAATACGTCGGCGTCGGGCATTAGCGACTACAAGCCGCTAGGTCTGCACCGTGTCGCTCTAGGTTCCCGCCTTCGCGGGAATGAGCGGGTTGAGGAGGGACTGCCCGAAAGCCGCGAACGCCGTTGTGGGTCCCGGATCAAGTCCGGGACACGTGTTTGTATTCCAGGCTCGGACTGAGCGACAAACCACAGCCTCGTGCCCCGGACTTGATCCGGGGCCCAGGGCGGCTCGGTGAAGCGTTTTTGTTTTCCGCTCATTCCCGCGAAGGCGGGAATCCGGTGCGGCTTGCTCATGCTTTGATGCAACCCGGTCCCCGCTTTCTCGGGGACGAGCGGATATCTGGCCTCAGGCCGCCAGCGACACCGACTCCGTCAGCACGACACCGGCATCGCGCATCTGCGCTACCGCCGCGGCCAGCGAACCGTCGAGGTCGATCGCCCGGCAGGCATCCATCACCACCGTCGTCTTGAAGCCGAGCCGCGCGGCATCCAGCGCGGAATGCCCGACGCAGAAATCGGTGGCGAGGCCGGCAAGCACGACCTTGTCGTAGCCGCGCTCCCTGAGATATCCGGCGAGTCCCGTCGGCGTATCCCGGTCGTTCTCGAAAAAGGCCGAATAGCTGTCGATATGGGCCCGGAACCCCTTGCGGATGATGAGCTGTGCCTTGGTCACATCAAGGTCGGCATGGAATTCCGCGCCGGACGTTCCCTGCACGCAGTGGTCCGGCCAAAGCGTCTGCGTGCCATAGGCCATCTCGGTCGTGCCGAACGGCTCCTTGCCCTCGTGCCGGGCAGCGAAGCTCGAGTGATCGTCCGGGTGCCAGTCCTGGGTCAGCACCACGTGCTCGAACCGCTCGATCAGCGCGTTGATCGGGGCGACAACCTCGTCGCCGCCGGGCACCGCCAGCGCGCCGCCGGGGCAGAAGTCGTTCTGGACGTCTATGATGATGAGGACGCTGTCGTCGGGGGTGCCCATATGCAGTCTCCAGTTCCGGGGATCGCCGGGATGGACCGTCTTCAATAGCCCTCTCCCGGTCAAACACACATCGTCGCACCGGCCGCGCGCCGATTGCGACTGTTCGCAGGCAAATGATAGCCTTGATAAGGCGACAGATCGAGCGGGGGAAAATGAGCGAGATTACAGGGCGGCTGCCGGTCCGGTGGCCTGGGCCGCAGGGGATCGTGACCGCGTTTCCGGTTGCGGCTCTCTTCTCCATCCTGCTGGCCCCGATGATGGCAACCCCGGCGCTCGCCCATACCAGCGAGCGCGCCTTCGTCCTGCTGCTGCCGACCGGCTACTACATGACCGCCGGCGCGATCGCGGTCGGCGCGACCTTCCTGCTGCTCGCCTTCATTCCCAAGGGCATCTCCGACCGGATGGCGGATGCCCGGCTGCGGCTTTTGGTACTGACGCCGCCGAGCCCCGTCGCCACCTCCCTGCTGGCGTTCGCCGTCCTCGTCGTCCTCGTTCTCGCCGGCTGGTTCGGTACCCGCGATCCGCTCGACAACCCGCTGCCGCTGACCATCTGGACCCTGTGGTGGATCGTTTTCACGATCCTGACCGCGATCGTCGGCAACATGTGGGTCTATCTCAATCCGTGGAGCGGACCCTTGCGGGTCGTGCGGGTACTTGTCGGCTGGCCGCGCGACGGGCACCCCCTCACCCTCCCGGCCCGTCTCGGCTATCTGCCGGCGATTGGTCAGTTCCTCGCCTTCGCCTGGTTCGAGCAGATCGATATCGCCCCCGCCGATCCGGAGCGCCTCGCCACTGCGGTCGCCGGCTATTGGACGGTGAACTTCGCCGCGGCGCTCCTGTTCGGCGACGACCAGTGGGTTGGTCGCGCCGAGCCCTTCACCGTCTTCTTCCGCTTCGTCGCCCGCCTGTCGCCGCTGGTCTGGGAACCGGCGGATGAACCGGGCGCGGAGAACACGCGCATGCGGCTGTCGCTGGCGATGCCGGGCGCGGCCCTTCTCGACCGCCCGCCGCTGCCGCTGAGCGGTGTCGTGTTCATCTTGCTGACACTGACGCTGGAATCCTTCGACGGCCTGTCGGAAACGTTCTGGTGGCTTGGTCTTAACGGCATCAACCCGCTCGAATTCCCCGGCCGCTCGGCGATGGTCTGGATCAACACCTGGGGGCTGCTCGGCTCATGGGCCGTGCTCGTCGGCGTTTATACGTTAGCCACCACGCTCGGCTGGTTGATCGCCGGCCGACCCGGCTCGCTGGTGGCGCTTCTGGGCACGCTGGTCTTCTCGATCATGCCGATCGCGCTGGGGTTTCATTTTTCCCACTATCTGACGGCCGTTCTGATCGATCTCCAGTACGCGCTGGCCGCCGCCTCCGATCCGTTCGGGTCGGGCATGAACCTGTTCGGCTACGACAAAACCTTGGTCACCACGTCGTTCCTCAACACCCACGACGGGGTCCGCGCCATCTGGAACGCCCAGACCGCGGGCATCGTCATCGGCCATGTCCTCGGCATCCTGCTCGCTCATGAACTCGCCTGCCGCGCGATCCCGGATTACCGCGCTGCCGTCCTCAGCCAGGCGCCGCTGGCGCTCGTCATGGTCGCCTACACGCTGTTCGGCCTTTGGCTGCTCTCCTCGCCGGTCGCCGGAGGATAGTTCTTATTCGTGCTGGACCTTGCCCGTCCGAGAGGCGAAACTTAGCCAATTAGAAAAACCGGAGGGATTGACGCAATGAGGGGCCCGCTTCAGCCGAGGCAGAAATCGATTTGGGGCGGGACGGTCGCTCTTGCGGTATCGGGCGCATTGCTCTTCGGCAGTGCACCACCGGCAGTCGCGCAGACTAACGAAGCCGCGCCGCCGCCTCCCGCCGTTGTCGTCGTCCCGGTCGTCGCCAAGCCTGTTTCCACCTCGGCTGAGTTCGTCGGACAGACCGGCGCCTTCCATACCGTCGCCCTCAGGGCGCGGGTACGCGGGTTCCTGATTGACAAGTCCTTCGAGGAAGGCGGCGATGTCGCCAAGGGCGACATCCTGTTCGTCATCGATCCGTCCGAATACGAGGCCGCCCGCGATGCGGCGCAGGCGCGGGTGCAGGGCGTCGAAGCCACCATCGAAGAAGCGGAAGCCCAGCTTGCCCGTTACGAGAAGCTGGCGACCAGCGGCACGGCCAGCGAGGCTGCGCTCGACGAGGCCAAGGCGACGGCCGGCCGGGCACGTGCCGATCTCGCCGCCGCCAAGGCGCAGCTCGAGACCGCCAAGCTGGACCTCGGCTATACGAAGATCGCCACGCCGATCGCCGGGCGCATCGGCCGCGCCAGCGTCGATACCGGCAATCTCGTCAGCCCGGACTCGGGCATCCTCGCGACCGTCGTCTCGGTTGATCCGGTCTATGTGACCTTCGCGGTCACTGAGCGCGATTACCTGAGCTACCTGGAAGCAGTGAAGGATGGAACGGCCGAAGCCTTCAAGCCGAAGATCCGGCTCGTTACGGGCCGGATGTACGACGATGAAGGCGAGATCGACTTCTACGGAACCGAGGTCGATCCGACGACCGGCACGATTCCGTTCCGCGCGACCTTTCCCAATCCCGATGGCGTGCTGCTGCCCGGCCAGTTCGTCACCGTCGTTCTGATCAGCTCCGAGCCGACCGACCAGATCGTCGTGCCGCAGGCCGCAATCCAGCAGAACCAAGCCGGCTATTTCGTCCTCGTCGTCGATGCCGAAAGCAAGGTGGAGCAGCGGCCGATCACGCTCGGCGACCGGCTGCAGACCGAAGCCGTCGTCGCCAGCGGCCTGACGGTCGGCGAGCAGGTCATCGTCGAAGGCATCCAGAAGGTCCGCCCCGGCGCCACCGTGACGGCGGTGCCGCAAGGCAAGCCCGAGGCGGATCAATAGATGCTCAGCGCCTTCTTCATCGATCGGCCGAAGTTCGCCTTCGTCATAGCGATCGTCATCGTTCTGGCCGGCCTGCTGGCAATTTCGGCTCTTCCCATCGCCGAATATCCAGAGCTCACCCCGCCGCAGGTCCAGGTCAGCGCCACCTATCCCGGCGCCACCGCGCAGGTCGTCGAGGAAACCGTCGCCGCCGTCATCGAGGCCGAGGTGAACGGCGTCGAGGGCATGATCTACATGTCGTCGAAGAGCGCCAATGACGGCAGCTATTCGCTGACCGTCACCTTCGAGGTCGGCACCGACGGCGATCTCGCGCAGATCAACGTGCAGAACCGTGTCGCGCTGGCCACCCCGAAGCTGCCGGAGGAAGTGAACCGGCAGGGCGTCTCGGTCAAGAAGCAGTCGACCAACATGCTGATGGTCGTCTCCGTCACCTCGCCGAACGGCACCTATGACGACCTGTTCCTGAGTAACTACACCTCCATCAACATCCGCGACCGGCTGGCCCGCGTACCCGGTGTCGCCAAGGTCGATATCCTTGGCGCGCGCGACTACGGCATGCGCATCTGGATCGATCCCGACCGGCTGACCAGCCTTTCGCTGACGCCGAGCGACGTGATCGTCGCGATCCGGGATCAGAATGTCCAGGTCTCGGCCGGCGCGATCGGCCAGGAACCGGTGCCGGCCGGACAGCAATTCCAGTATCCGCTGCTCGCCAAGGGGCGGCTCGCCGATGTCGCCGAATTCGACAACCTGATCATCCGCGCCCGGTCCGACGGCTCCACCATCAAGCTCTCCGACGTTGCCCGCGTCGAGCTCGGCTCCGCCTCCTACGGCTGGTTCGGCCGGCTCGATGCCAAGCCTGCCGCGCTTCTGGCGGTCTACCAGCTGCCCGACGCCAACGCGCTCAATGTCGCCGACGGCATCCGCGCGGGGATGGATTCGCTGGCCGAGCGGTTTCCCGAGGATCTGGTCTACGACGTCACCTACGACACGACCCTCTATGTAAAGACGTCGATGCGCGAGGTGATGGTGACGCTGTTCCAGGCGCTGGCGCTAGTGATTTTTGTCGTCTACATTTTCCTGCAGGACTGGCGCTCGACGCTGGTGCCGGCGATCGCCATTCCCGTCTCGCTGATCGGCACCTTCGCGGCCCTCCTGGCGCTCGGCTTTACGATCAACACCATCAGCCTGTTTGGCCTGATCCTGGCGATCGGGGTGGTGGTGGATGACGCCATCGTTGTGGTCGAGAACGTCCAGCGCCACATGTCGAACGGGCTCGATTCGCGCGCCGCCACCCGCAAGGCGATGGGAGAAGTGACCGCCCCGGTGATTGCCACGACGCTGGTGCTGCTGGCGGTGTTCGTGCCGACCGCCTTCGCGCCCGGCCTCACCGGCCGCATGTTCGAGCAGTTCGCCGTGACGATCGCCGTCGCGGTGTCTATTTCCTCGGTCAACGCGCTGACGTTGTCGCCGGCGCTGTGCTCGCTTCTGCTGAGGCCCCCAACGCCGTCAAAGCGCGGTCCGCTCGCCTGGTTCGAGACGGGTCTGAACAAGACCCGTATCGGCTACATGGCGCTGGTGAAGCGTCTGCTTCGCGCGATCGTGCTGAGCCTGGTCGCCTTCGTCGCCGTGATGGGCGCGGCAGGGTGGCTCGGCTCGAAGCTGCCGTCGGGGTTCCTTCCGGCGGAGGATCGCGGCGCCTTCTTCGTCGACCTTCGCCTGCCTGACGGCGCCGCGCTGCCGCGCACCGAGGTCGTGCTCAAGGAAATCGAGCAGATGATCATGGAGACGCCGGGCGTCCAGAGCGTCATCTCGGTCGGTGGCTACTCGGTGCTTTCCGGAGCGGTGGTGCCCAACGGCGGACTTGTGATCGCGGTGCTGGAGCCCTGGAACGACCGTACCGAGCCGGAGCTCAGCCTCGACCACATCCTGAAGACGCTCGCGCCGAAGCTGCTGGCGATCCCCGGCGCGACGGCCATTCCGTTCAATCCGCCGCCGATCCCCGGTCTCGGCTCGACCGGCGGTTTCGAATTCGTGCTGCAGGACACCGAGGGCCGATCTCCGGCCGAGCTCGCCTCGGCGCTCGGCGGCATGATCGTGGCGGCCAATGGCGATCCGGTGCTGACCGGCGTGTTTACCTCCTACCGGGCCAACGTGCCGCAGCTCTACATCGATATCGATCGCCAGCAGGCAAAGACCAAGGGCGTCGATATCAGCACAATCTTCCAGGTGCTCGGTGCCACCTTCGGCTCGTACTACGTCAACGACTTCAACAAGTTCGGCCGCGTTTACCGCGTCTTCGTACAGGCCGAGGGGACCGCCCGGACTTCACCTGATGACGTCGGCAAGATCTATGTGCGCTCCAACGACGGCGCGATGATCCCGTTGCGCGCGCTCGCCAAGGTCGAGCCGGTGCTGGGGCCGGAAAGCATCGAGCGCTACAATCTCTACCGCTCCGCCGTCATCAACGGCGACGCCGCGCCGGGCTACGCCTCGGGCGATGCGATCGAAGCCATGCAGCAACTGGCCGCGACCGCTTTGCCGCAGGGCTTCACCTACGAGTGGACCGGCATGGCGCTGGAGGAGATCAAGGCGGCCGCCGCCGGCTCGGCGGTCTTCGTCCTGTCGATCCTGTTCGCCTATCTGTTCCTGGTCGCCCAGTACGAAAGCTGGACGATTCCCTTCCCTGTCATGCTATCGGTCGGCTTCGCGCTGTTCGGGGCGGTCGGCTTCCTGCTGCTGTCGGATATCCCGCTCAACATCTATGCCCAGGTGGGGCTCGTGCTCTTGATCGGACTGGCGGCCAAGAACGCGATCCTGATCGTCGAGTTCGCCAAGCAGCGGCGCGAGGAGGGCCTGCCGATCGTCCAGGCGGCGGAGGAGGCGGCCTCGCTGCGGTTCCGGGCGGTGCTGATGACGGCGATCTCGTTCATTCTCGGCGTCGCGCCGCTGGTGCTGGCGACCGGAGCAGGCGCTGCGGCGCGCGTCTCGGTCGGCATGACGGTGTTCGGCGGCATGCTGGCGGCGACCATCTTCGGCGTCGTCTTTATCCCGGTGCTCTACGTCGCCTTCCAGCGGCTGCGCGAGAAGCTCAACAGGAAACCAGCACCGCCCGCGTCAGAGGCGGCGGAGTGAAGCAGGGCGCCTGAGCGGCAGGATTCAGCCGGTGGCTCAGTTCGCCGTGGGATTGTCCTGATCGGCGTAGATCGCGTTGATCGCGACGTTCTGCGTGCGGATGTGCTCCGGCCACAGCGTCTTGATGTAGGAAAGCACGGCGTAGATCTGCCCGTCGTCCAGCGTGTCGGCGAACTTCGGCATCGCCTCGCTGTTCAGCGTCCGGCAGGCGACCGTCGAGAGGCCTGTCTTCGTCAGGTCGAACAGCGCGCCGTCGGGATGCTCCCAGGTGTGGCCCGAGCCGTTGTGCGGCGGGGCCAGCGGGTTATCCTGGCTGGCGTTCTCCCAACCGGCCTGGCCTTCGCCGCCCGCGCCATGGCAGCCGGCGCACTCGCTGGCATAGAGGTCGCGGCCCATCGCCACGAGCTGCGGGTCCTCGGGGTTGAGCAGCGCATTCTCCGGCGTTTCGCGGCTACCCATGAAAAGATAGAACGCGCCGCCGCCGAGCAGCAAAACCACCAGACCCGCAATAAGCCGCGCAACCATCGCTATCCCGCTCTTTGAACCGTTAGCCGGGATTATAGGCGGTTCTCGCCATCTGAAAACGGGGCGGCGGCGCTTTTGTTATCCGGCATCGGCTTTCAGGCCTGCCGCCTCGATGCCGGCAACGGCGCAGGTTTCGTCGTTGTCGGAGGTGTCGCCCGTCACGCCGACCGCGCCGAGGATCGCCCCGTCCGAACCGCGGATCAGCACGCCGCCGGGCACTGGCACCAGCGACCCCTTGGCCAGCGCGTTCATTGCCTGGATGAAATAGGGCTGCTCCTGCGCGCGCTTGAAGATGCCCCGGCTTCCCATGCCGAGCTGGATCGCGCCGTTGGCCTTGCCGATGGCGATCTCGGGCCGCATCAGGCTGGAGCCGTCGGTGCGTTCCAGCACCTTGATCGCGCCGCCTGAATCGAGCACCACGACGGTCAGCGGCTTCAGGCTCATCTCGCCGGCCTTGCCGAAGGCCGCGGCGACGATGGCCCGGGCCTGGTCGAGTGTCACGTTGCACATGGTGTTTTCCTCCCTGGTGTTCGTTGGTCAGGCCTGTTGCGCGATGATCGCCGCGCCGTCGGCGACGAGGCGGTCGATGTCTTCTTCGCTCAGGCCGGCTTCGGCGAGCACCTCGCGGGTGTGCTGGCCCAGAAGCGGCGCCGGCCGGCGGATTTCGCCCGGCGTCTCTGTGAACTTGACCGGGATGCCGATGCCTTTCGTGGCGCCGGCCTTCGGATGCTCGATATCGACGACCATCTCGCGGGCCAGAACATGGGGATCCGCGTGCATCTCCGTGATGCTCAGCACCGGACCGCCGGGCAGGCCGGCCTCGTCGAACAGCGCCAGCCACTCGGCGCTGGTGCGCGCCTTGAAATAGGGCGTCAGTACGGTTTCCAACTCGTGCAGATTGGCCATCCGGCCGGAGTTCTCGGCAAACCGGGGATCCTCGGCCAGATGTGCGGCGTCGAGTACGCCCAGGAGCCTCTGCCAGTTGGTCGGGTTCGCCGCGCCGACATTGATCCAGCCGTCGGCGGTTTCGAACGCCTGATAGGGCGCGTTCAGCGGATGCGCCGAGCCCATCGGTCCCGGCGCGATACCGGTGGCGAACGCGATCGCCGACTGCCAGTAGGTGTGGGTGATGCCGGCTTCAAGCAGCGATGTATCGACGATCTGGCCCTCGCCGGTCTTCAGCCTGTGGACGTAAGCCGAAAGGCAGCCCATGGCGGCGAGGATACCGGCCGTGATGTCGGTGACGGGCGAGCCAACCTTCACCGGCGGCCGGCCCGGGCCCTCCCCGGTGATCGACATCAGGCCGGACATGCCCTGCGCCACCAGGTCGAACCCGCCGCGCGTCGCATAGGGGCCGGTGCGGCCGAAGCCCGACACCGCGCAATAGACGAGGCCGGGGTTCTCGGCCCGCAGCACCTCGTAGCCGAGGCCCAGCTTCTCCATCGTGCCGAGCCGGAAATTCTCGATCAGGATGTCGGCGTCCCTGATCAGCCGGCGCAGCGCGTCGACTGCGCCCGGCTCCTTCAGGTTCAGGCAGACGCCCCGCTTGTTGCGGTTCATCGTCATGAAGGCGGCGCTCTCGCCGTTGATCTCCGGGGGGACGGTGCGGCGCGTGTCGTCGCCGGTCGGCCGCTCCACCTTGATCACGTCGGCGCCCATGTCGCCGAGCATCATGCCGCAGCATGGTCCGGCCATGATGTGCGACAGCTCGATGACCCGCACGCCCGCCAGGGGACCGCCTTTCGTCATCGTCAGCGGCCCTTCCAGTTCGGCTTGCGCTTGGCCAGGAAGGCTTCCATGCCCTCCTTGAAATCCTCGCTCATGTAGGCTTCGACGACCAGGTCCTCGTCGTCGGCGCCGGGCCCGTCGACGCGCAGCCGCCGCAGTGCTTCCTTGATGGTGCGCATCGTCAGCGGCGCGTGTTCGGCCAGCTGGTCCGTCAGCGCCGTCACCCGTTCGACCAGGGTCGCGTGGTCCGGCACGATCTCCGAGATCAGGCCGATCGCCTTGGCTTCCTCGGCGCCGATCAGCCGGGACGTGAAGATCAGGTCCTTCACCCGGCCGGGCCCGATCAGGGCGGCCATGCGGGCCAGGTTCTCGATCGCCAGCGTGTTGCCGAGCGTGCGGGCGATGGGAAATCCGAACTTCAGATCCGCGGTTGAGATGCGGATGTCGCAGACCCCGGCGATGGCGCCGCCGCCGCCGGTGCAGGCGCCGGCGATCGCCGCCACGGTCGGCACCCGGCAGGTCTCGATATCGTTGAGCACCCGGCTCATGCGGTGCTCGTAGCCGATCGCGTCCTCCGGCTTGGAGAACTCGCGGAACTGGCGCATGTCGGTGCCCGCCGCGAAGGCCTTCTCGCCGGCCCCGATGACGACGATCGCCTTGACCGACCCGTCGTCGGGAACGCTCGCGCAGATCTCGGCGAGCCCCTCGTACATGGCGTAGGTCAGCGCGTTGCGCGCCTGCGGCCGGTTCAGCGTCACCCACCCGGTGGTTCCGCGTATTTCGTAGAGCAGTTCGTCGGTCGCGAGTTCGGTCATTGTCTCAAGGGTATCCAGCAGGAGGAAGGAGCGTCCGGATCATACGGACATAGCAGAAACCAGGCGAGGCGCATCCCGCCGAAGCGTAGATACACTTTTCCCGTGCCTGAAATGAAGTGGCCGGACGCGTGTGGCCGAAATGAAGGACCTTCAGGCTATTTGCAGCCCTTCACGATTTCTTCCGGCGTCGGGCCGGTCTTGTCGACGCCCAGCAAGGTGCCCAGCGTGTTGAGCGGCAGCGCCAGCGTTTCGGCGACGGCGCGCCCCGCGACCCCGCCCTTCACCACGACCTTGGGGTTTGCGAAGCTGCCCTCGATCGCGAACGGCGATACGATCGGGATCAGATTGGGCGACAGCGCCTTG
>CAJQNW010000067.1 GCA_905479765.1 uncultured Tepidamorphus sp.
CCGGTTCCGAGGGCGTGACACAGCGCCGCCTGGTCGACGAGCCCGCCGCGCGCGGTGTTCACCAGGATGGCGTGCGGCTGCATCTCGGCGAATGCCGCGGCGTCGAAGAGATGCTCGGTTTCCTCGGTCAGCGGCGCGTGGATCGAGACGAAGTCGGAGCGCGCGAGCAGGTCGTCGAAACTGACGTGGGCGCCGGGGAAGTCGGGGACCGCACGGTGGCCGCAGTAGAGGACGTTCATCTGGAACGCAGCGGCGCGGGTGGCGACGGCGCCGGTAACCGGATTGACGCGCTCAAAGGTCGCGGCGTCGCTGGACGCGACGCTTTCGTTCCTGATGAGGAGTGCTGCGTCGAGCATCTCCCGCCGTTCTCCCGTAAAGCCTGCATCCGGTTCGCGATCTCTTGGCGGTCGCGTGGTTGCCGGAAGCGGTGTTTCCTCTGTGTTCGCGGCGGCTTCTTGTTTGTTCGGGCTTGTGCCGGTGTCGCCTTGATCTCAACCATAGAAGGCACCGGCAACTTTAAAATGCAATTATGTCGGTATTTATTGTAATTATATGGTCAATTCCGCCGGACAAATCGCCAAGGCACGGTCTCAAACTTGCAGAATGCCACGCCCATGACCCAACAGCCGGTCGCGCCGCATGCTCCGGCGTCTCGCGTGCCGATCAAGGTGGAGCGGATCGAAAGCGGCCTGCAGGCACGCCACTGGTCGTTCAACCGGGACGCGGCGGTAGCGGCGCGCCAGATCATCCTGCTGGTCGACGGGGACGGCGAGGCGGAAACCGATCCCGAGACCTATCCGTTCTCCGGGCCGGCGATCCTGTGGCTCGGCGACAGCCGGCCCGGCCGGCTGAAGGCCGGGGCCGGCGCCACCGGTTTTCTGGCGAGCATCGGCAACGCGATCCTGGTCGATGCGATCGGCGACGAGCCGGAGTCGGTCGGCCTGCGCTACATGGTGGACCGCAATTTCCAGCTGCCGCTGGCCGGCCAAATACCGCTGCGGTCCGACATCGTGCTCGCCTTCGAGGCGATCCTGCGCGAATTGCAACAGCCGCAAAGCGGCTCGCCGATGCTGATTGCCGCATATCTCAGGATCATTCTCGTCTCGATGCTGCGGATTTCCGGCGTCGAGGAACTGGCAATGCGGAGCGGCGGCGAGAAATCCCGTGTGCTGCAGCGCTTCCGGCAACTGGTCGAGATGAACTTCCGCGACCACTGGACGGTTACCCGCTACGCCGAGACGCTCGGCATTTCACGCGACCGGCTGCACGCGGTGTGCACGGCAGCGCTCGGGAAAGGGCCGAAGGCGCTGATCGCCGAACGGCTGGCGCGCGAGGCAGGCCTCAGGCTGGAACGCTCGACGCTGACGATCGAGCAGCTCAGCCATTCACTGGGTTTCCGCGACCCGGCACATTTTTCCAACTTCTTCAAGCGCACAACGGGCATGACGCCTGGCCGGTATCGCCGGATGATGGTGATGTTCGATCCCGCCACGATTGCCGGATCGCCGGCTACTTTCGCCGACTGGCCGTAAGGCGACGACCCTCCGGCCACAGTCCGTAAAGTCCCGTCGATGCGTCACGCAGGCCGTGACAATAAAGAACGCCCGGCGTCTCGCTGGTGGTGTCTTCAACGCGCGTTTCGACCAGAAGGGCGCGGGCGCGCGAGAAGGGGAAGGACAGCGTATCGTCGCGGCCGACTTCGGCGGATACTGCCGCGCAATCGAAGCGCTGCGGCGCGATCGCGAAGGCTGCGGCAAGCAGATCGAACGGATAAAAGCCGGAGCGGCCGATGTCCTCGTTCCAGTAGGTAAGCCAGGCGCGGGAGCGGTCCGCCACCCATCGGCCGGCCGGTCCGGCCAACGATATCTGCCGGAGATCGGCGGCGTCGATTTCGACCTCGCGCGCCGCCTCATAAGGGATGAGCACGAGCGGCACGCCGGCGGACAGCACCGCTCGCACCGCGCCAGGGTCCATCGCGACATTGAAATCGCGGAAGATTGGCCCGTGGCCGAGCAGCATGCCGCCGCCGTTTCCTTCGGAAGGATGGAAGAGGTGGCCGGGCCGGCGGCCCATCACCGCGATGATCCGCTCGATGTTCGCGTGCAGGTCCGGGCGCGTCTCCAGCAGCGAGGCGACGTTGCTCAGCGGGCCGAGCGCGAGGATGGTCAGCGGCCCGTCGGCGAGCGCCCCGGTGAGGGCAGCGGCGGCTTCCTTCCCGCCGCGATGAACCGGGATCATGCGTCCGGTCTGCCTGGCGATGCGGTCGGCCAGTTCGCGCGCCGTGCGTTCGGTGATGGCGAGCTCGTCATTTCCGGAAACGCTCGACACTCCGGCGATAATGATATCGCTCTGTGTTGCGAGGGCGAGGATTGCCAGGCAGTCGTCCGGATCGGTCGTTGCGCCGGCGCCGCAGGCCGCGTCCGTGTCGATCCAGATCCGGTCGGCAGCGGGGGGCATCGCCGCCGGGTCCACCGAGGGCAGGGGCTGCGGCCAGTATTCGCCGGTGCGCCATTCCCTGACCGGCATGGCGAGTGTCGCGGCGATGAGAAGGACAGCGACGCAGAGAGAACCGGCGAGGCAAAGGCTGACCCGGCGCAGTGCGGTTTTCCCCTTGCCGGACATTGGATCTCAGTCCTTCGTCCCGAGTACCGAGATCACAGGCATGGGGTGGAGCGGCAGCCGTTCGGTCCGGACGTCACTGAACCCCGCCGTCCTCATCCAGCCGGTGATACGGGCCGCCATTGTCTCAGCATCGGCGGCGGTCGCGCCGCGGTGCCGGGGCTGATAGGTGGTGGCGACCGTGCCGCCCGGCGCCATGACGCTCGCGATTTGTTCGAAGGCGGCTGCGGTGTCTTCCCAGAACTGCACGACGTTGGCGGACATTACCTTGGTGAAGGGCTCGTCGAGCCCGTCCAATAACTCCAGGCCGCCGGTCATGAGCGTGACCCGGCCCGAACGGATGGCCTCGGCGTTTCGGACAGTGGCTGCGCGATGCATGGTGCCGGAATGGTCGATGCCAACAATCGCGCCTTCGGTGATCGTCCCGGCTGCAAGCGCCAGCGACAGGCCCGGTCCGTAGCCGATCTCGAGGAAGCGGTCGTCCGGCCTCAGGTCGAGCAATTCGATCGTCCAGGCATTGCGCTGCCGGTTGGACCCGCGCGCGGCCATGATGGCGCCCGCAAGCCGCCCGAGAAGTCCGTGCGGCTTGCGGAACTGTCCATAGACGGCCTGGGCCAGGCTCACGCGGCGTGGCTCCGGCGGCGGCTTGCGAACGAGAAGACCGTGACGAGGATGCCGGTCAGCAGCACCACGGCGAAGGCATGGCGGAACTGCATGTCCGGCAGGGCGAAGAGGTCGCCGGCGAGCGTGTTCCACGACCACAGCACCGCGACCGAGGCGGCGATCAAGGCGAGCACGGCCCAGCCGGCGGTCTTCCAAAGAGCGATCGTCATCAGAGAGCGGCGTTCAATCATCATCATCGTCGTTGTCCTTTTCCGTTTGCGGGAGATGCAGGCTTCGGTCGAGCGCGGCGGTCATCGCGGCAAGCGCCCGTTCGCCGGCGGCGAGATCGTCCGAAGCGATATCGCCGAACAGCTCGGCGATCGCGGCGGCCTCGCGCCGGCGGATTTCCTCGAATGCGTCGTGGCCTTTCGCGGTCAGCTCGATCAGCACCGAGCGCTTGTGCTCCGGGTTGGGCAGGGATGCGCAGAGGCCGGCTTCGCTCAGCTGGTTAACCAGCATCTGGATGTGCTGGCGCGACACGGGCCGCTGGCGCGCCATCTGCGGCACGGTCATCGGTCCGTTCTTGGACAGGCTCTCCATCACGCCGCGCATGGCGGTGGTGATGCCGAGATCGGCATGCAGGCGGTCGCCGAAGGTGCGCAGGCGGTGGAACAACCCGCGCACCGCGCTGGTGACGGCTTCGATCTGTTTCGGGTTCGCGATCATGACGCCAGATATAGGAATGACAACAATATTGTCATTATGACAATTAAGTTGTCATTATGGGCCCGCGCGAGGATTTCACGGGCAATCCGGCGTTACCTGGTCCTCAATGCTACCGCGTTCCGCCGCGCGGCTGCCGTTTCCGCCGGTGATAGGTGAGGGCCTCGGCGATCATGGTCCTGAGTTCCGGGCGCTTCAGGTCCTCGGCGGATCGGAAGTGGACGCTGCGATTGCCGCCGTAGGTGTAGTGCTCGAAGCGGTCCTTCCAGTCTTCGACGAGGCTCGTCTGGCAGTTCACGAAGAGCGCGAACGCAGCCTCGTCCGTCTTGTCGCCGTCGATGCGGATCGTGGTTCCGGATTTCGACCGTGTCGTGAGATAGCTCGGCTGGCCCCATTTCAGCGTCTCTTCAAGCGGGCCTGCGTCTTCCTCTTCGGCGACGTCCAAAATCAGGTCTCTCAGCCGCGTGAGGCCTTCGCGCACGTCCGGGGCGTACCGGCCGAATACCGGCTGGATTGCGGGCCCCGGCTTGCTGCCCTTCGATGCGATCGTCATGGCCTGACCCTAGGCCGCCCCTGCGGGCTTGGTGATCTTCACGCGCGCTTTCAGGTCGGTGCGGCAGAAGGCGTGCAGGAAGCAGGTCTGCTCTGACATATCCAGCGCCGTCCGGCAGAAGTCGTCGTTCTCGCGCGTGTCGAGATAGACATGCGTCTCGACGGGATCGGCCTCGCCGGGCCTTCCGGTGCCACCCGATGCGCCGCCCAGCGAGAAGTGGGTATCCTGGACGATGCGATAGTCGTCCAGTTCCCTTTTCGCGATCTTCGCGTAGCGGCCGAACTGCGTCATGAAGCAGAAGCCTATGCCAGCCGAGATATAGCTTGCCGCATCGGGCGCACGTCCCTGGCCGCCGGCCTCGGGACCTTCCTCGCTCAAATACCGGAAGATCGAGCCGTGCGGATTGTAGAGGTGCTGTTCGATCTCTTTCACGCCGTCGGGCCGCAGCGTGCAGATGCCGCGCACATGGAGGATGCGGTCCTGCTCGTCCCTGAGGCTGTCGCCGGCGAGCGTCACGGATTCCTGCGTCTTCGGCGTCATGGCACCGCGCCGGATCAGTCCCGACCAGTCGCCGTCGGCGGGCGTCGCCTTGTCGAAAGTGTCGCCTGGATCGATGAGCGCATTGGCGGCGAGGCGCCGGGCGTTGCCGGTGGCGATCTCGGCACCATTGTGGGACAGCGTGAACAGGCTGTCGCAGACGCCGCGCATCAGGCCGTTCAGCGGCGAGGCGGCGACCGCGTCGTAGACCAGCGCGCGCAGCGTCTCGGTATCGGCGGGCGAGGCGATCTCGGCTTCCAGCTCCACGTCGCGGGCGCCGCCCGTCATGGTGCCCTTCAGCGCCGAGCCCTTCATCGAATAGTAGTTGTCCTGGATCAGGCGGATGTCGTCGATGGCGATGCCGCGCGTCTTCGCCAGTGCCAGGATCTCGTTCATGTAGGCCGAGACCATGCCGGTGGTCAGGAACGACAGCGGGCAGGGCGCCTCGTCGAGACCGTCGAGATAGGCGCCTTCGTCGCTCGAAAGCCGCCACATCGCACCGGTCAGGCCGGAGACGACGAGGGCTTCCTTCTGCATGACGGAGAGCGAACGGACGGCGAGACGGACCGGCTGGCCCTTGCGATCGGCGGGCGGGGTTAAACCGGTTTCTTCGGGATTGGCGACCTTGAAAAACAGAGGTTTGCCAGACTCTATCAGTGGATTGCTCATGTACGGTCTCGTT
Source organism: uncultured Tepidamorphus sp. (assembly GCA_905479765.1). Lineage (GTDB taxonomy): Bacteria > Pseudomonadota > Alphaproteobacteria > Rhizobiales > Tepidamorphaceae > Microbaculum. The sequence continues at coordinate 5,718 of CAJQNW010000067.1, forward strand.
CGTCGGGTCGAAGCCGAAGCCTCGACGGATCAGTTCAGTAGCCCCGCCTTGCGCACCCCTTCGATGCGGACGTCGAAATCGGCCTGGTTGCGGAACGGCAGGATAGACTCTCGGCTCTCCATGTCGAAGCCGGGATCGACGGATTTGACCTTGGCCCACGCGGCTTTTGCTTCGTCGATGCGGCCGAGGTGGCCGTAGCAGGACGCGAGCAGGATGTGGGCCGTCTTCGAGTCCGGATCGCGCTGAAGCCTCTTATTGAGTACTGCAACCGCCTCCTCGAACCGCCCGAGCGAGATGTGTGCCTCGGCGAGGAAATGCAGCAGGATGTCCGGATAATGCGGGTCGAGCCGCATCGAGGTCTCGATGTTCTCGATCGCGGCGGCCGGTTCGCCGTTGAATATCTGCGGGTGGGCCAAGGCGATATGGCCCTGCGCGGAGCCCGGCGTCAGCTCCAGGCAACGCGCGGCGGCGGCCAGCGCCCGGTCCAGGTCGTGGCTCCACAGGGAGGCGATGGTCAACGCGAAATAGCCTTCGGGCTCCTCGGCATCCATCTCAACTGCGCGTTCGGCGATCATGAGCCCCTCAGTGAGCGAGCCCTGGGGATCGTCGCTCCAACCGTTGACGTAGTCGACCGCGTGGGTGAAAGCGATCAGAGCGTGCGCCGCTGCGTAGTCCGGTTCGATGGCGACCGCGGAGGCGAGCAGCCGACGCGCATCGATGTTTCCCGACTTCTTGTGCTGCCAAGCCTGCTCGCGGCCGCGCAGGTACAGATTGTAGGCGTCGAGGTTGATCGTGCGCTTGTGGGCCAGACGTTGCTTCTCGTCCGCGGTCAGCCTGACCTTGAGCGCGGAGACGATCTCCCGGGTCAGCTCATCCTGGACGGCGAAAATGTCGGTGAGGTCACGGTCGAACCGGTCGGCCCAGACGTGGCCGCCATTGGTCGCGTCGATGAGCTGTGCGGTGACGCGCACGCGGTTGCCCGCCTTGCGCACGCTGCCCTCCAGCACGTAGCGCACACCCAGTTCACGCGCGACCTCGGGGATCGAGACCGCGTCCGCGTTCTTGTAGACGAAGGTGGAGTTGCGGGCGATAACGTGCAGCTCGGACACCTTCGACAGATCGGTGATGATATCCTCGCTGATGCCGTCGGAGAAATATTCCTGCTCCGCGTCGCCGCTCATGTTGTCGAAGGCGAGGACGGCGACGGAGGGCTTTTCCGGTAGCGCGGGGTGTTGCGCGGGAGCGGCCGGCTCACCGGATTCCATCAGGATGCAAAACACCTCGATCGGGCGGGCGATGTTCTTGACCGACTGTTCGCCGCGCGTCTCGATCTCGATCGGGACCTTGTCGCGCACCTGATCGAAGGCGGCGCGCGAGATATAGACACCGCCCGGGTCGGCCAGCCCTTCGATGCGCGACGCCACGTTGACGCCGTCGCCGTAGATGTCGTCGCCGTCGACGATGATGTCCCCGACATTGATGCCGATCCGGAACTGGATGAGACTGTCGTCGGGAACGCCATCGTTGTGGTCGCGCACGGCCTTCTGGATGTCGATCGCGCAACTGACCGCATCGACGGCGCTGGCGAACTCCACGAGCACGCCGTCGCCCATGAGTTTGACGATGCGCCCGGCGAAGGCGGCGACCTTGGGATTGACGATGTCTTGCAGCATCCCCTTCAACCGCGCCAGCGTTCCGGCTTCGTCGCCCTCCATCAGACGCGAATAGCCGACGACATCGGCGGCCAGGACCGCGGCTAGCCTTCGTTGAACTCGTTGCTCAGCCACGCTTCCCCTCGCCCGGTTGGTATGTGATTTTCCGAACGCTTCGGATTTTTCGGGCTGCGGCGCATGACAGCCGGCAAAGGGTAGGGCACCGCGCCGCCACATACCGTTGGGCACCATACCGACCGCTGGCGGCGGCGTCCAATGAAGCCAGGGCATTTACGACCCGAGGCGGCGGAGCCGAATATTCGCTAACGGGCTTCGCGGCTTGCGAGTTCCGGCTCCCATGCCTGCGCAGGCTTCCGATCACCTTCTGCAGCAGGTCGAGGAGCTGCTCACGTCGTCATCCGAATCAACCGGCGGCCTGGTGACCTTTTCGTCGTTTCCAGGACCGCCAGGCCGGCGGGCCGATCAGGATCAGCGCCGCCAGTATAATGATAGAAACGGTGATCGGCCTTTCCAGAAGGATCGTCAGGCTTCCGTCGCCAAGGCTCAGCGTTTCGCGCAGGCGCTCCTCGACAATCGGTCCCATGACGATGCCCATGATCAGTGCCACAAGCGGCCAGCCAAACCGTAGCAGGACATAACCCATGACGCCGGCGGCGAGCGCCACGCCGCAATCAAACAGGCGGGTATTGACCGCATAGATGCCGACCAGCGAGACGACGATGACTGCGACCGCCAGGATGCGGTGCGGCACTTTTACGATCATCGCGAAGGGGCGAAGCCAGAGCGCCAGCATGACGAAGGCGACGATGTTGATCAGCAGCATCGACCAGTAGAGCGTCGAGATCAGCACCGGCTCCTTGATGAGCAGCAGCGGGCCCGGGTAGATGCCGTTGAGCGTGAAGACGCCGAGCAGCAGCGCGCTCAGCGCCTCGCCGGGAATGCCGAGCGTCAGGAGCGGGATCAGCGCGCCGGCCGGCACGGCATTGTTGCCGGCTTCGGCGGCGAGGCAGCCTTCCGGCGTTCCCTTGCCGAACTCTTCGGGATGTTTCGAAAGCCGCTTGGCGACGTCGTAGGACATGAAGGAGGCGAGCACCGAGCCGGGCCCGGGCAGGAGGCCGATGAACGTGCCGAGCACGCCGGAGCGGATCAGCGTCTTCCAGTAGCGCAGGCTCGAAACGATCTTCGAGAAGTCCAGCGTCGAGCGGCTGAGGTTCATCTTGTCGGTCTTGAGGATTCCCTGTTCGAGCAGGAGCAGAGACTGGCCGATGCCGAACAGGCCGAGGACGAGGGCGACCAGATCGAGGCCGTTCTGCATCTCCCAGGTGCCGAAGTTGAAGCGCGGGCTGAGCGTCGGACCGTCGATGCCGACCGTCGACAGCCAGAAGCCGAGACCGATCAGCATGACGCCCTGGGCCAACTGCCGGCGAAACGAGATGACGACCAGGAAGACACCGAACAGGGCGGCAACGAGATATTCCGGCGGGCCGAAGTTCGCCGCGACCTTTGAGAGCAGCGGCGCCAGCATCACCAGGATGACGACCGAGATGATGCCGCCGCCGAGCGAGCCGACCAGCGCCGCCGACAGGGCGGTCTGGGCCTCGCCGCGCTCGGTGAGCGGAAACCCGTCGAACGAGGTGACGATGGAGGAGGGGACACCGGGAGTGCGCAACAGGATCGCCGGAACCGCGCCGCCGAAATAGCCGCCGCAGAAAACGCCGAGCAGAAGCGACAGCGCGACGTCGGCGGTGAGCGCGAAGGTGAACGGCAGCAGCACCACCATGCCGACCATCGGCCCCAGGCCCGGCAGCACGCCGACGACGATGCCGACCCAGGTGCCGATGACCAGCGCGATCAGGTTGGCGGGAGCGAAGGCGTTGACGAAACCGTCGAACAGGAACTCCATCGCCTAGCCCTCGAACAATTCGACGAGCAGCGGCGTCGGAAACCAGATGTCGAGGAATGAAATGAAGGCGAGGTGCAGGCAGAGCGCGACACCGGCCGCAATCGCCAGGGCACGCAAGGGCCTGCGATAGCCGACGATCATCAGGCCGGCGAAGACGAAGGCGAAGGACGCGGGTCCAAGGCCCGCGAACCGGATCGCGGATGGAAAGAAGGCCATCAGCGCGAACAGCCCGATGGCCAGCCGCGGCACGCCGCGCCCGTCGACGAAACAGGACTTCGTGCGGCGATCGCGGACAAGGCGGACCGCGGAGGGCACGGCGCCGAGCACGGTCAGCGCCAGCGCAATCAGCGGGAAGATCAGCGGGCCCTTGTAGAAGGGGTCGGGTCCGGATTGATCGACCAGCCAGGGCGCCCCGATCAAAAGACCAAGCGCAACCGCTCCGATCCCCGCTCCCAGCGTGTCATGCGCGCGGGAGCGGGGATCGGAGCTGGCCGTGGCCGACTGTTTCGACGGCGTGTCCAGAGTCGTCACAAGGACAGCGAGATCCCGATGTCAGCGATATTATTGCGTGATACCCAGGTCCTTCATGATCGCACCGAACTGCTCGAGTTCGCCGTCCATGCGCTTGCGGGCTTCCTCCGGCCCAGTCGGGTGGGCAACGACGCCGGCATTCTCGACAACCTTCTGGACTGATGGATCCTCCATCGCCTTGAAGAAAGCTTCCGAAAGCCTGGCGACGATCGCCGGGTCGGTTTCCTTCGGCACGAAGGCGCCGAACCAGATCGAGTAGGCATCGCCGTAGCCCTGTTCGGCGACGGTCGGGACGTCGGGATAGGCCGGCACGCGGTTCGGCAGCATGGCGGCCAGCAGCTTCATCTTGCCGGACTCGACGTAATCCCTGAGGCCGGGCGTCGAGAAGGTGATGACGTCTGCGTCGCCCTGCACGACGAGGATCGGGTTCAGCTTTGAATAGGCCGTTTCCTTCCACTCGAAGCCGCCGACGTCGGCGACCTTCATGGCGATCAGCGTTGGCACGGCGCCGAGGCCCCAGTGAGCGAGCTTGAGGTCGTTTTCCTTGCCATAGGCGGCGAGCTCCTCAAGATTGTTGTAGGGCGCATCGGCGCGGGCTGCGAGCGTGAACGGGCTCGACCAGACCAGGCCGAGCGGCTGCAGGTCCTGGTTCTTGTAGGGCGTCTTGCCGCGCAGCACCTGGGTGATCATCGGGCCGATCGAGATGAGGCCGATCGTGTAGCCGTCGGGCCGCGACTTGGCGAGTTCGGCGGTGGCCAGCACGGCACCGCCGCCGGGCTTGTTGACGACCTTCACCGGGACGCCAAGATCGGCCGACATGACCGGGGCGATGGCGTTGGCGACCAAGGTCGACGGGTCGTTGGGCGCCGGCCAGGGGATCATGATCTGGATCGGCTTGTCGGGCCATTCGGCACAGGCCGTGCCGGCCATCATGGCCAGTGCCAGCGCTGCCGTCAGAAGTCTGCGTATCATCATTGTCCGTTCCTCCGTTGTGTTTGCTATTGTTTTTTTGTCGTTGTCAGGTGCCGTCGATGCCTTCGACCTCGTCGACACGGTCGTCCATGAAGGGCTGCAGCTTGTCGAGTAGCCGGAACAAGGTCCCGGTCTCCTCTACGGTCAGCGCCGAGACGATGACGTCGTTGCGCGCGTAGGCCATTACCAATGCCCTGTCGTGCAGAGTGCGCCCCTTCTCCGTCGTCGTCAGGCGGATTCTGCGTTGATCGTTTTCGTCGGGGACGGTTTCGATCAGGCCGCGCTCGACAAGTGCCTTGACCAGCCGGCTGAGCTGGCCCTTGTCGATCAACAGCTTTCGGGCGACGGCGCCGAAGCGCACCGGTTCCATCGCCGCGGTAAGACCCAGAAGCCGCCATTCCAGCACGCGAAGACCGAAACGGGATTTGAGCCAGCTCTGGCCCATCCGGTCGTTCGCGGCGGCCAGCATTGCGATCCGGAACGTCAGCAGATCACGGATGTCGCCAATGCCGGGATGCCGGGCAGGTAAAGGCGCATGACCGACCGTGGCGGTGGCTGATGACATACCGTGCCCGTCTGTATCTGGTTGAGTCACGCCATCGTCAGCAGGATCGTTGTCAATGTCAACGATAATTCGATATGGCTGCGGCGGGTCGCGGGCTTACCGGATTTTTGCGGCTAGGATTCGCCTGGAGAATTGTGTGCGCCGTTCACGTGGGTGCGCAGGCATTCGATGACCTTCTGCATCAGGTCGAGGAACTGCTCGCGCTCGGCGTCGGTGAGGCAGCCGAGCGCGGCCTCGTTGGACCGGATGGCGCCGAGGATCGTCGGCTCCAGGATCTCCCTTGCCTTGTCGGTCAGATGCACGGTCTGGGCGCGGCCGTCGGTTTCGTGCGGCCGCCGGATGATGAATCCGTCCCGCTCCATGCGCGCCAGCGTGTTGGTCATCGTGCCCTGTTCGACCCCGAGCCGCTCGACCAGCAGCCGCTGCGTGACGCCGGGATCGCGCCAGATCTCGACCATGGTCATGAATTGCGCCGGGGCGAGGCCGTAGGGCTCGATTTCCATGTTCAGGGCGCGGGTCAAAAGGCGGGCCATCACATTGCCGAGATAGCCGGCGGACTGGGTGCGGTCGAATTCCATCGGGCCAGCTTATCAAAGAAGCATGCTTTGCAAAATTACATTGCAGGCTTTGAAATATTGCCCCGCGCGGCGATCAAGGCTTCAGGCGCCCGGCGCGGGCTTCGCAGCCGCGGGTGCGGGCTGTCTTGAGTTCACGATGAAGGCTGCGACCGACAGAAGTCCGAGGACCACATAGGCCGATGCTAGGGTCAACGGCGAATGGGCATGAAAGGCGGTCAGGGCGGCGGTGTAGACGACCGTGCCGAACAAAACCAGCGCGCCGATCAGCGCGTTGGCGACCCCGGTTACTTCGTCGGTGAATACGCCGACCGCGATCCCGTAATAGTTCGGGAAGGTAAAGCCGATGCCGACCATGATCACGAATGTCGGCGCCATGACCGTTGCCAGATTGACGATCTGGGCCAGCATCAGGGCGACCATGACCAGCCCGCCGGCAAGCGAGATGCCCAGGCCCAGCTTCAGGATCTCGTTCGGCTTGTGGTTCTTCAGGAGCGCCGTGTTCAGCAGGTTGCCGACAAAGAAACCGAGGCCGACGAGAAGCGCCGACCAGCCATAGACCTTGGCTGAATAGCCGAGCGCGTCCTGAAGCAGGAACGGACCGAGCACGCTGAACGAGATGATCATCGACCAGGACACCGCGATGCCGAAAACCGCGCTGGTGTAGCGGGGCGCGCGCAGGATCGTGGCGTAGTTCCGCAACAGCCGTTCCGGCTCGATCCGGCTGTCGGGTGATGGGGGGTGCGTCTCCGGCAATTTGGCGATGATCAGGATGAGCGCCAGCGCGGCGACGACGAACATGAAACCGAAATTGGCCTGCCAGCCCCAAAGGTCCTGAATATGACCGCCGACGACCGGAGACAGGATCGGGACAAGACCGTAGGTCAGGCTGAAATACGACGTGACCCGGCCGATCTCGTCGCCCTTGAAACTGTCGCCGATCAGCGTCGTGGCCGTCATCGCGCAGCTTGCGATGCCAAGCCCCTGCACGGCGCGCCCTGCCATCAGCAGCCAGACGGAATCCGCGACGATGCAGGCCGCCGTGCCGACCAGGTAAAGCGCAATACCAATGATGAGGATGATGCGCCGGCCGTAGCGGTCGGACAGCGGCCCCATCACCACCTGGCCGATCCCGAGCGTCAGAAGAAAGACGCTGATCGACAGCTGCATGGCCGACACCGAACTGTCGAAATAACGCACCATCGCGGGAAGGGAGGGAGCGTATTCGTCAACAGGAATCGGAGCGAGCACGCCGATCATCAGGATGAAGAAGATCATCATTCGTGGACTGAACGTCGCGGCCATGTTCGTTCCCCCCGGAAAATCGAGCCGATACTTTAGATCAGTATTCCCCGATACATAACCCTAGGGAAGAAAGCGCGGCGATTGCAGTGCTGATAGAAGGTATTAGCTGGCCGGGACGAACGCGCCGTTCCAGGAGTCGGCCGGTCAATCCCTTGTGGCGGGATCCAGCCCCAGCGCCTTGATCAGCGCATCGACATCCCGGCCGGTCTTGCCCTTCGGCTTGACTCCGAGCGAACCGATACGGGTCTGCGTGGCAGCGACGGCCGAGGCAATGTCACCGTTCAGGCCCAACTCGCGGAGCGTGACCGCGACCTCCTGCATCTCCGCGCCACGGCGCACGCCGTGGTGGGAGACCCGGTCGATCTCGTAGTCGGCGAAGCGCTCCCACTTCAGGCCGGGATAGCTGTCGGCGAGCGACGAGACGACCCGTTCGAAGCAGCCAGAGGCGCGGGCGGCCAGCAGCATCTCCACGGTGATGGCCTCCAACCCCTTCACGAACGAGCTGCGCACCATCTTGATCGCGGTGGCCTCGCCGACGTCGTCGCCGATGATCTCGAAGTCGAAGGCAAGGCGGGCGAGATCCGGCTCGATCGTCCCGGCGGCGGTGCCTGCGAGCAGCACAGGCGTGCGGTGGCCGCGCGGATGCACCGGCGCCATCACCGCCATGTCGACGTATTTTGCGCCGCTCGTGGCAACCAGATCGGCCGACTTGCGCTTGCGTCCCGGCGAAACCGAGTTGATGTCGATGAAAACCTGCCGGCTTTCCAGATGAGGCGCGATTTCCTGCGCCGCCTCCAGGCTCGAAGCAGCGGTGACGGCAGAGATGACCCAGTCGGATTCGGCTGCGAGATCCGAAGGGTGGGCGAGCGGGTGGACATTGCGCTGGCGGGCATTGTTCGCGGTCGGTCCGTCCATCCCTTCGCTGTCGAACAGGATGTCGTAGGTCGCGAAATGCTCCACGCCCTTGTCTTTCAGCGTGTCGGCAAAGGCGCGGGCCGCCTCGCCGAAGCCGATGAACCCGATGTGCATGAGCGTCGTCTCCCGTCTAATCCCTGCAATCTAAATGGCATCGGGCCTGTTCGGCGTCTATAGGTTCGGTAAGTCTTAGGGAGCCGTCATGACCGCCGAGAACCTGCCGTTTCATCCCAATCCGAAAAAGCCCGACGTCGCTCTGCCGGCGGATGCTTGTGACGCGCATTGCCATGTGTTCGGGCCGGCGGCGCGGTTTGCCTTCGCGCCCGAACGCACCTACACGCCCGTCGACGCGCCAAAGCAGACACTGTTCGCGCTGCACCGGCACCTCGGTATCTCCCGCACCGTTCTGGTGCAGGCGAGCTGTCATGGCACCGACAATGCGGCGATGCTCGACATGATCGCGGCCGACCCGGAGCGGGTGCGCGGCATCGCGATGGTGAGGCCCGAGATCACGCCTGACGAACTTTGCGCCCTGCACAAGGGCGGCGTGCGCGGGGTGCGATTCAATTTTGTCGCGCACCTGGGCAAGGACGCCGATCTCGACGCGGTGCGGACGACCGCTGCGAAGATCGCCGATCTAGGCTGGCACGCGGTCGTGCATTTCGACGCGGCCAAGCTGCCGGAGCTTGCGCCGTTCCTGCGCGAGCTTCCGGTGCCGATGGTGATCGACCACATGGGCCGGGTCGATGCCAGCGCCGGGCTCGATCAGGAGCCTTTCCGGCTGCTGCTCGATCTCATGGAGGACGAGCGGTTCTGGGTGAAGGTGTGCGGCTCAGAGCGGATTTCCCGTGCCGGACCACCGTTCCACGACGCCGTGCCGTTCGCGCGGACGCTGGTCGAAACGTTTCCGGACCGGGTGCTGTGGGGCACCGACTGGCCGCATCCGAACATCAAGAAGAACATGCCGGACGATGGCGCGCTGGTCGATCTGTTGCCGCTGATGGCGCCGGACGACGCCCTGATGCGGGCACTGCTCATAGACAATCCAACGCGGCTGTACTGGGCGGACTAACGCCGCGGGGCGGGTGTCTTTGTGCTTCGCTGTGCGAGCACGACCGCCACGCCGCCAAGCGTGGCGATTGACGCCACAATGAGGCGGAGCGTCAGCGCTTCCGAAATCAGGGCAATGCCGCCGAATGCGGCGATCACCGGGACGGACAGCTGAACCGTCGCGGCGCGGGTCGCGGTAAGGCCGGGGAGGGCGGCGTACCAGATGACGTAGCCGCATGCGGAGGCGACAGACCCCGAGATAACGGCGAGCGCGAAACCATTCGCTGTCAGGTGAATGTGGCTTATAAAGACGAGGCTCAGGATCACGGTCAGCGGCACGGCGTAGATGAAGTTCCCGGCGGTCGCCGCCAGCGGATCCGTGGCGCCACGGCCGAGCAGGGAATAGAAGCCCCAGGAAATGCCGGCGACCGCCATCGCGACGGCTCCCAGCGGGTCTGGCGCGGTCACGCCGGAGGAGACTAGATAGACGAGCCCGAAAACGGCCACCGCGAGCCCTCCCCATGACAAGAGCGAAAAGTGCTCGCCGGACCGCAGCGCGACGATGAACATGGTGAGCTGTACCGCGCCGAACAGGATCAGAGCGCCGGTGCCTGCGCTCAACGACAGGTAGGCGAACGAGAAGAAGGCCATGTAGGCGTAGAGGGCAGCGACCGAACGCCAGTTCGCCGTGGGGCGGATCCGCAATCCCTTACGCAGGGCCAGGATCGCGGCAAGCGTAATCGCTCCCGAGATCAGGCGGACGCTCGTGAAGCTCGCCGCATCGATCAGGGTTGGTGCAAGCGCGAGACGGCATAGCAACGAGTTGGCCGCGAAAGCCAACATCGCCGCGCCGGTCAGGAGCGCGGTGCGTGTCGTGATGTGATCGGTCGCGGGCATCGCCGCCGGACCCTCGCAAGCGACGGCTCTCTAATACAGCCGGAAGCAGGAGACGCCTGTCGGATGCCGGCGTCAATCCTTCTTATACCGGCCTGGAGGTCATTCGATCGCCTCGGCCCGGCGCACGCTGGCGATCATCGACGTATTCAGCAGGTGCTTGTAGGCGGCGTCCGAGTCGGCGGCGGTCTGGCGGAGTTCCTCCAGGCGCTGGCGGCGGACCTCCGGATCCTGCTCCTCGAGAAGCCGCTTGTTGCGGATCGACATTGCCTGCACGAACTCGATGGTGACGCCGCGACGCTGGCGCACGTAGCGTTCGAGCAAGACGTCGGCGTCTCCCTTGCGGTGCCAGATGCTGTCAAGCTTGCCGGCGAGGTTCATGGCGTCGTGCACGGCGGAATTGAGGCCCATGCCGCCCAGCGGATTGTTGGCGTGCGCCGCGTCGCCCATCAACAGCACGCGGCCGTCGCGGAATGTCTCGGCGACGCGCTGATGCACCCGGTAGATCGAGTGATAGGGGATGTCGACGTCGGCGAGTTCGGCGAGGAAGCCGCCGAGCTTGTCGCGCACGAAGGGCAGGTCGAGTGCCTGTTCGTCGGATACCTCCGGCTGGATCGGGAAGACCACGCGCCACAGGCCGGGCGGGCCGTCGTGCGGCACCTTGAAGACCGCCGCCCATTCGACCGGATCGGCGATATAGGCGTTCATGGCAAAGCCGTGCGTGGCCAGATCATAGGTGGTCGAGGCGACCAGATAGCGCTCCGGCCAGGTGAAGCCTTCGAACGCGACGCCCATCTGCTTGCGGACGGTCGAACGGCCGCCGTCGGCGCCGATCAGATAGCTTGCCTCGATCGTCTCGCGGCCTTCCGGTCCTTCGATTTCGCCCCGCACCCGGTCGTCGTACTGCTCATAGGAGACGAACTCGGTCGAGAAGCGCAGGTCCGCGTGCGGGAAGTCCTTGATGCGTTGCCCAAGAAAGCGGCTGAGCTTGTGCTGCTCGATGTGCAGGCGGAAGGGGTAGGGCGTGTCGCCGGCCAGCATCTCCAGCCTGAACTCGGCGATGACGCCGCCGCGCCGCTCGCGGATCTGCCAGACCGGTACCCGGATGCCGTTGGCGCGCATCTGGTCGCCGACGCCCAGCCTGTCGAACATCTCGACCGTCGGGGGGTGGAAGGAGCCGGCCCTAAGATCGATGGGGAAATCCGGTTCGCGCTCGACGACGATGATCGGGATATCCTGAAGCGCCAGCGCCACGGCGACGGACATGCCGCCGGGACCACCACCGGCGACGACGATCGGTAGCCGTTCAGCCATCGGCGTGCCCGGGATGTATTTCGAATTTCACTTTGTCTCCTCCCGCGAATTTGGCCCGATCGTATCAGCTTGCCGGGTGTGTCGATTTTAGTTAGTGTACCTTATCATATTTACCCGAAACGGATGGTCCACGGCAAGGCCGGTTTCGGGCGGAAAGCAAGGCCAGAACGGCCGTTCGAACACGTGTGGAGGATACCATGGATCAGGTCGTCGACGACGCCACCCAAGCCAAGCGGCAGGATTTCTACGACAAGCTCGGCCCGAAGAATCTCGCGCCCCTGTGGGAGGTGCTGAAAGGGCTGATGCCGAACGAGCCGACCTCGAAGGCGGTGCCGTTTCACTGGAGCTATGCCGATATCCGGCCGTTGCTGATGGAATCCGGCACGCTGCTGACGGCTGAAGAGGCCGAGCGCCGCGTGCTGGTGCTCGAGAATCCGTCCTTCGTCGGCCAGTCGCGGACAACCTCTACGCTGTATTCGGGGGTGCAGCTGATCATGCCCGGCGAGACCGCGCCGGCGCATCGTCACACCGCCTCGGCGCTGCGCTTCATGCTGGAGGGCGAGGGCGCGTTCACAGCCGTCGGTGGCGAACGCACCACCATGCGCTTCGGTGACTTCGTCATCACGCCGGCCTGGGCCTATCACGATCACGGCAACGAGAGTTCCGAGCCGTGTGCCTGGCTCGACGGGCTCGACCTGCCGATGGTCTCCTTCTTCGAGACCGGGTTCTCGGAAGGCTACAACGACAAGCGCCAGACGCTGACGCGGCCGGAGGGCGACTCGCTTGCGCGCTTCGGCGACGGGATGCTGCCGGTCAACGCCGAGAGCCGCTACGGACTGACCTCGCCGATCTTCAACTACCCTTACGAGCGCACCCGCGAGGCGCTGGTGACGGCGGCCAAGGGCGAGGCGCCGGACCCGCACACGGCTACGACGCTGCGCTATGCCAACCCGATCGACGGCGGTTGGGCGATGCCGACCATGGCGACCTGGATGACGCATCTGCAGAAGGGCTTCGAGACCGCGCCGATGCGCTCCACCGACGGCATCGTGATGTGCGTCGGCGAAGGCAGCGGCACCGCGACGATCGGCGACAAGACCTTCCAGTTCGCGCCGCGCGACATCATCGCCATTCCCGCATGGTCGTGGCGGAGCTTGAAGGCGAGCGAGGACTGCTTCCTGTTCCACTTCTCCGACCGGGTCGTGCACGAGAAGCTCGGCTTCTTCCGCGAGGATCGCCGGGCGGCGAACTGAACAGCACCTTCTGTGTCCCGCTCATTCCCGCCTTTGCGGGAATGAGCGGAATATCGATGGACCTCCGTGAGGACAGCTTTGAACACCGCGTATCACGATAGATAGAATAAGGAATCCCTCATGCGCTTCTGTCGCTTCGACGACAACCGGCTTGGCGTGGTCGACGGCGAGACCGTCCGCGACGTCACCGCCGCCCTCGACCTGCTTCCCGCCGTGCGCTGGCCGCTGCCGCAGGGCGACCAGTTCATGCTCAACTTCGACAAGCTCCGGCCGGAGATGGAGAAGCTTGCCAAGGAGGCGCCGGCAAAACTGCTTTCCGAGGTGAAGCTGCTCAGCCCGATCGCCAATCCCGGCAAGATCATCGCCGCGCCGGTGAACTACCAGCTGCATCTCGATGAATCGCGCGAGGACACCCAGATCAATTTCGGCGGTCACGTGAAGACGATCGACGAGTACGGGGTGTTCCTGAAGGCGACCAGCTCGCTCATCGGCCCGAGCGAGGGCGTCGTCGCCGACTGGGCCGACCGGCGCATCGACCACGAGGTGGAGCTGGCCTTTGTTATTGGCAAGCAGGGCTTCCGTATCGACGAGGCCGATGCGATGGATTACGTCGCCGGCTACACGATCGGCCTCGACATGACGATCCGCGGCACCGAGGACCGGAGCTATCGCAAGTCGCTCGATACTTTCACCGTGCTTGGCCCGCATGTGGTCACCGCCGATGAGATCGCAAACCCGGGCAAGCTCGACTTCTGGCTGACGATCAACGGCGAGCCGCGGCAGAAATCCAACACCTCGATGCTGATCTTCGGCATCGCCAAGCTCATCGCCTATGCCTCCAAGGCCTATACGCTGTATCCCGGCGACGTGATCCTGACCGGTACCCCGGAAGGCGTCGCCCCGGTCGTTCCCGGCGACAGGATCGATGCCTGGATCGAGGAAATCGGGCCGATGCAGGTCATGGTGCGCGGCTCTTGAGCCGTGCGGAACCATCGGAGACCGGGGAAGACCGCACGGCCGGAGAAACGCCGGCCGCGCTGGCGCCCTTTACCGGCTATCGCCTGCGGCGGCTGCAGGGGCTGTTCGTCACGCACTGGGGGCGCTGGTACCGTGAGCGCGACATCGCCATAACGCCGGTGCAGGGCGGCATCCTGCTGCTGATCGGCGAGAATGCGGGGCTCACCCAGATTGCGCTGGCGCGGCTGTTGAAGGTCGAGCCGCCGACGCTGCTGCAGTCGCTGACTCCGCTGGTCGAGGCCGGCTATGTGGCGCGCTCGCGCTCGGAGCGGGACGGGCGCGCGTTCGCTCTCAACCTCACCGATACAGGCGCGGACATCGCCGGTGTCATCGCCGAGGAAAGCCGCAGGCACGAGGCGGACCTTCTCGCCGGGCTGTCGGACAAGGAGCGCGCCGATCTGCTGCGGCTCCTCGACAAGGCCCTGGCGAGTGGCGAGGGAAGTCTGGGGGACGGCTGAGCCAAACTGGCCGCGCATATCCGCGGCATCGCCTGCGTGGTTGCTGTAACCGCTGTCTGGGCCCTGGATCAAGTCCAGGGCACGGCGTTGAAAATGTCGCAAGGCCGTGCCATTCAGAAAACCTTGTGTCCCGGACTTGATCCGGGACCCATGCAGCCGTTCAGCCTGGGACGCCTTCGCGGCTACCCGGCCAGCTCGGCCCGCACGATCTTCGCGCCTTCCACCATCGCCACCATCTTGTTGTAGGCGACGTCGCGCGCCAGGTATTTCAGGCCGCAGTCCGGCGCCACGACAATGCGGTCGGCGGAGGCATGGGGCAGGGCGCGGCGGATGCGGGCTGCGACCTCCTCGGGCGTCTCGATCTCGTTGGTGGACAGGTCCAGCACGCCGAGAATGATGCGCTTGTCGGGAAGCGTCTCGAGGATCTTGCAGTCGAGGCCCGACTGGGCCGTCTCGATCGACACGTCGTGGACGGGGCAGTTGGCGAATTCCGGCAGGAACGAATAGCCCTCGGGGCGCTCGTGGATGATCGCCGCATAACCGAAGCAGATATGGACCGCCGTCTCGCCGGTAATCCCGTCGAGCGCGGCATTCAGCGCGTCGAGGCCGTATTCGCGGGCGGTCTCGGAGCGGGCCTGCATGTAGGGCTCGTCGATCTGGACGATATCGGCGCCGGCTGCGAACAGGTCGCGGATCTCCTCGCTGACGGCCTTGGCGTAGTCCATCGCCATATCGGCAAGGCTGTCGTAGTGGTCGTTCTGGGCCTGCTGCGACATGGTGAAGGGGCCGGGGACCGTCATCTTGATGCGCCGGTCCGTGTTGGCGCGCAGGAATTCGGTGTCGCGTACTTCGACGGGGTACTTGCGGCGGATCTTGCCCGTTACCCGGGGCACCGGGTTGGGATGGCCGGACCGGTCGAGCGCGGAACCCGGATTGTCGATGTCGACGCCTTCAAGCGCGGTGGCAAAGCGGTTCGAGTAGCTTTCGCGGCGTGTCTCGCCGTCGGTGATGATATCGAGGCCGGCGCGCTCCTGGTCGCGGATCGCCAGCAGTGTCGCGTCGTCCTGGGCTTCCTCGAGGAACTCCGGCGCGACACGCCAGATCTCAAGGGCGCGCACCCGCGGGGGAAAGCGGCCGCGCAGGTTGTCCTTGTCGATCAGCCAGTCGGGCTGGGCGTAGGAGCCGACAAGCGAGGTCGGCAGCAGCGTGTTCGTCTCGGGCATGGCATTTCCTCAAGCTCGGTTTTCATTGGCCTTCAGCTCACCCGTTCGGCGACCGTATTGATCTCCTGGGCGACCCTGTCGGGCGTTGCGATGGGTGCGTCATGCTTACCCGGGATGCGGGCCGTGTGCCAGACGGGGTCGTCGCGGTACCGCGCGTAGAACGGCTGGAACGGCGAGGGATCGTAATCCTCGCACAGGATGTAGGTCCGGTCCGCGATTGTCTTTTCTGCACCCGAAAGCACGATCGGTTCGGTAAAGCAGGCGAGCGTGTGCGGCGTCGTCAACCGCGCCAGTATTTCTTGTGATTCCGGACTGCTCGCCCAGATCGGCACCAGGGGATCGGACGGGATCTGCCAGCCGTTGTAGGCTTCGGCGGCGTCGCGGAGCTGCCTGACGCGCCACTCGGGCGAGTTGTCGAACAGCGACGTGCCGCTCTCCTCGATATTGAAGGCGTCGAGATAGACCAGCGCGGCGATGCGATCGGCGACTTCAGATGCGACGCCGGTGATCACCGCGCCGCCGTAGGAATGGCCGACCAGCACGATATCGGACAGCTCGTTGAAGCGGATGTGATTGACGATGTCGGCGACATGAACAGAGACACCGGTCTCCGGCGTCGCCAGATGGATGCGCTCGCAGACGCCGGTCAGCGTCGGCGCATGCACCTCGTGACCCGACGCCCGCAGACGGCGGGCGACCGGGTTCCAGCTCCAGCCGCCGTGCCAGGCTCCGTGAACGAGAACGATGTCTGCCATTTCGGCTCCGGTCTCCCGAGGGTTCCGCCTAGCCTTGCTCGCCGGGCACTGGTTGCGGGACGGCCGCGGTCCGCTCGCGGCGCGCGCCGAGGAATTCGAACGTCAGCAATGCCACCGAGAGGATCAGGCCGGCGATATCGGTCCAGGCTGCCCACGCGCCGATTTCGGCCGGCATCAACAGCGCAAAGCCGCCGATGATGATGCCGATGCGGATCGGCAGGCTCAACGGGCGGAACGCGTAGCCGATGAATCCGGCCGAGACGATCCATACGCCGGCCATGGCAGAGGAAATGGCGATCGCGGTCTGGACCGGGTCCGTCGTGTCGAGCAGCAGGCTCGGCGAGAACACAAACAGGAACGGCACGATATAGGCCGTCCAGCCGAACCGCATGGCGGTGAAACCGGTGCGCATCGGTTCCGAGCCCGCGAGGCTGGCGGCAAAAAAGGCAGCGATCGCGACCGGCGGCGTGATCATCGACATCATGCCGAGGTAGAGGATGAACATGTGGGCGGCGAGCGGCGATATGCCGACCTCGACCAGCGAGGGTGCGATCAGGACGGCCAGCAGCACGTAGACGCCCAGCGTCGGCATGCCCATGCCGAGCACGATGCACAGAAGGGCCGAGAGTACCAGCAGCGCGAGGATGCTTCCCGCCCCGAGCTGGACCAGGAACAGGGTCAGCGCGAAGCCCAGGCCGGTCGTCTGCAGGATGCCCATGATGAAGCCGGCGGCCGCAGCGATCATCAGGATGTCGAGCGATCCGATGCCGGTTGCGATGATGCATTCCCAGACCGCCCGCAGTTTCATCCGTTGGCCGTCGTAGCCGAGCACCAGACCCAGAACGACCACGACGAGACAGGCATAGAGCGCGGCGAGTTCGGCTGCTTCGTTCTTCCAGAACAGCACGTAGACGAGCGCCACGAAGGGGAGGATGAACGGCCAGCCCTTTTTGAGCACGCCGCCGAGGCGCGGGATCAGCGATTCCTCGACACGCTTGATGCCGAGCTTGGCGGCTTCCAGGTCGGCCTGGATGAAGATCGCGATGTAGTAGAGCAGCGAGGGCACCAACGCCGCGATGACGATGTCCTTGTATGGGCGCTGCAGAAAGTCGGCCATCAGGAAGGCGACGGCGCCCATCACCGGCGGCATCAGCTGGCCGCCCGTCGACGCCGTCGCCTCGATGGCGGCGGCCTGGCGCGGCGTGAAGCCGGCCTTCTTCATCAGGGGAATCGTGATGACACCGGTCGCCAGGATGTTGGAGACGACAATGCCTGAGATCGAGCCGAACAGGCTCGACGCGGTGACCGAAATCTTCGCCGCGCCGCCGCGATAGCGGCCCATCAGCGCCAGCGACAGGTCGTTGAAGAAGGCCGAGCCGCCGGAATTGAACAGAAGCTGACCGAACAGGATGAAGGGGATGACGATGGTCACGCCGACCAGCATGACGAGTCCGAACAGGCCGCTGGTGTCCATGCCGAGGTAGAGCACCATCCGGTTGACCTCGATTTCGCGCGTTTGCAGCGCGCCGGGCACGAAATGGCCTACCAGCGCGTAGGCGCTGAAGACTACCACGATGACGACGAGGGGCATGCCGACGGCGCGGCGCAGCCCTTCGATGCACAGGACGAACAGGATCCACGAGCAGACCAGCCCATCGATCGGCACGTCGAAGAAAAATTCGATGATGGTGGGATAGTTCCAGGCGACATAGAGGCAGGTGGCAAGCCCGACAATGGCCGCCACCGCGTCGTACCAGGGCAAGGTCAGCCGAGGCGCGTCGCGGCGAACGGGGTAGCGGACGAAAACGGCGGCGAGCGCGAATCCGAGTATGACCGCCAGGAACTGCTCGGCCAGAAAATACAGGCCGAGCATCCGGTACAGATCGGCAGCCCAGCCGATCGCGAGCAATGCCAGGATGGCTCCCAACGTGCGCTCGGTTATGCGCACCGCCGGCGAGACCGGCGGTGCGTCGGATTTGGCTGAAGTTTCGCTCATACGTGGCGATCGATTCTCGGATCAGGGGCCGAAAGGGCGCTCTAGTCCTTCCAGATGCCGACTTCCTTGAAGAACTGGACGGCGCCCGGGTGGTACTCCATGTCCTCGTGCTGGTCGGCCATGCCGCCTTGCGTGAAGGCATTGAACGAGGGGTGACCGGCGACCAGCCCGTCCTTGTTTTCGTAGAGTGCCTTGACCGCCTTGTAGACCACCTCGTCGTCGACGTCCTTATTGGTCAGGAGCACGATGTAGTACTCCATCAGGTTGGTCGGGCCGTCGACGCCGACCAGATGGGGCAGGGGCTTCTGCTCCTTGACGTGATACTCGGGGCGAACGGCGCCCATGCGGGCCTGGGACTCGGCGGAATCGTTCAGCGGCAGGAAGCGGATGCCGCCGACGGAGGAGTCGATTTCCGCAACCTTCGGGGCGCCGACCGCGAACATGAAGGCGTCGGACTTGCCGGCCTTGAAGTCGTCGGCGGCGCGCAGCAGGTTGGTCGCCGGCACGGCCTCCGCGTCATCGAGGCTCAGGCCTTCGGTCGCCAGCATGGCGTTGAACAGCGGGATGCCCTGCTTGAAGCCCTGCCAGCCGGTCGCCAGCCGCTTGCCCTTGAGGTCGGCGACGGTCTTGATGTCGGAATCGGCCCGCACCGCGATGCCCACCTTGAAGGGGAAGATCGAAGCGGCGACACGCAGGTCGGACATCGGCTTGCCCTCGTGCTCGTCCTGGCCGCGCAGCGCGACGCCGGCCTCGTCGTTCGAGGTGAAGGCGAATTCGGCCTGTTTGTTCTGGGCAGCGCCCATGATGGCGGCCGGCGAGTTGAAGGTGACGACCCGCATCTGCAGGTCTGAATTCTCCTGCACCACCTTGGCGACGGCCTGCGCCTGAACATTGTTGATGGCGCCCGGCGGCAGGGTCGAGATGGCCACCGGCGCGGCGTGTGCGGCCGAGGCCAGCAGCGCGGCCGAGGCGAGACCCGCGGCCAGTGCGGATATCAATCGTGTTCCAGTCCTGTTCATTCTTTCCTCCCGGTTTGGCTTTTGTTTTATGCCTTGGATAAACCCTAACCCGGATTGGACGTCCGGGCGAATTGCGAAACTGCTGGCCGTTACATGGCGGGCGCGCGCATGCGTTGGTGCTCGCCCCTTTCCTGCTCGACCATTTCCCGGATAAGCCGGGTTTCGGCGAAGTCCACGACCTGTTCGGCGACCATCGCGAGCTGGCGGGCAACGTCCTCGTCAAGGGGGCCACCGCCGGCAAACGGCTTGGCGGCCGAGTTCAGCGCGGCGGCAAACGGTGTCGGCCAGCCGCGAAGCGTGTGAATGATGGAGCGCAGCGTGACGAGTGCGGTACCCATCGACTGCATTCCGTCGGCGCAGACGATGCAACCGACGGCGCGGCCGTCGAAATACGCGCGGGGATCGTCACGCAGATCTTCCACGTAGTCGAGCGCGTTCTTGAGCATGCCCGACAGCGTGCCGTGATAGGCAGGCGTCGACAGGATGACGCCGTCGGCGCGGCGGATCGCCTGGACAAGGCGCCGCGCGGCTGGCGGGCGGTGGGGATCGACGGGATCGTAGAGCGGCAGCTCGATCGCCGGGCCGGCGATCAGCTCGACCTCGGCGCCGGCGGCTTCGGCCGCCTTCAGGCAATGGCGCAGCGCCATCTCGGAGGTCGAGCCAAGGCGCGGCGTGCCGCCGATGCCGACAATGAAGGGGCGCCTGATGCCGAGGCTGTTCATGCGCGTTCCTTTTTCGCCGCGGCGACCGGCCAGGCACCGATCTTCGCGCCGATACCATCGGCCCAGTCGTAGCCCTGGAGGATGCGGCTGTGACGCCGTTCAATCCACTCGCGCGTCTCGGGGTGAGTGAGGATGAAAAACTGGCCGGAGCGGATCGCCTCGACCACGTACTGGCCGACGAAATCCGGTGACAGGCCCTGCTTGATCAGATCGCCCATGAAGTGGTTCTCGGGCCGCTCGGTCGGGCCGCCGAGCCGGTCGGGCCGGCTGCGTTCGGACAGGTGGATGTCGGTCGCCACCGACATGGGGCACAGCACGGAGACGCCGATATCGGTCTCCTTCAGCTCGTTCTCCAAGGCTTCCGACAGCGCGACGACGGCGAATTTCGTCATCGAGTAGGGGCCGGTCAGGAAGGTCGGATTGACCTGGAGGCCGCCGATCGAGGCGGTGTTGACGATATGGCTTGCCTTGCCGTGGGCGCGCAGGCGCGGAACGAAGGTCCGGATGCCGTGAATAATACCGTAGACGTTGACGCCGATCACCCAGTTCCAGTCGGGATCCTGAACCTTCTCCAACGGTTCGCCATGCATGGCGACGCCGGCGTTGTTGCAGACGATCTGCACGTCGCCCCATTCGCGCTCGATTTGATCGGCGGCGGCATCCACCGACGCCTGGTCGGACACGTCGGTGATGATCGCGAGGGTTTCGCCGCCGAACTTCGCGACCTCGGCACGGGCGGCTTCGAGCGGTTCGGCGCGGATGTCGGCAAGCACGACACGGGCGCCTGCTTCGGCGAGCCGACAGGCAATGCCGAGGCCGATACCCGATGCGGCGCCTGTCACGAATGCCGCCTTGCCTGATGGATCAAGCATGCGCTCTCCTGCCTAGATGTCCCGCTTCGGTGTGGCGTTCGGTCTTCCCGGTCGCCCGGATGACCCGCCTTTTGCCGGGTTTTGTTATGATGCGATCTTGTATACCAGACAGACGAGTGTCAACGTGATTTACGGCAATTGTGGGCGCTTGTTCGCGTTTTCGTATACAAGTTGCGGGCAATGACCTGCTGGCCGCGACGCGCCGGTGGACCAAGCGAGGAGGCTGTAGCACAGTGCGTGTGCGAACCGGCGAACGGGCGCGCGGACAATTGAAGCGGAGAGCGGACCGTTGAACGACATTGCGGACATCCCGGTTGAGGAACAGGGCACCGACCGAGAAGACGGCATGAGCCGCGCGGTGGAGACCGCCTACCGCGAGATCCGCCGCGCCATCATCATCGGCGAGCTTCGGTCCGGCGATACGTTGCAGGAGGCCAAGCTCGCCACCCGCATCGGCGTCAGCCGCACGCCCATCCGCGAGGCGCTGAGCAGGCTGAGCGCCGAAGGTCTCGTCGTGCTGCAGCGCTACAAGCGCGGATATGTCTCGCACTTCTCCTCGAAGGACGTTTCCGAGGTGTTCCGGCTGCGCGGGGTCTTCGAGGGCCACGCGGCCGGCCGCGCCGCAACCCGGATCAGCGACGCCGACATCGCCCGGCTTGAAGATCTGGAACAGCGCATGGAAGAGCTGTTCGAGCGGCTCGGCTGGAACGCCCATCTGGAAGGCTTCGACGACCTCAATACGGAATTCCACGCGATCATCGCGCACGCCGCCGACAGCCCGCGGCTGGAGCGCATTCTTGCCTCGTCGCTGGAACTGCCGGCCTCGATCTTCAACTCCTACGCCGAACCCGTCGACGAGCGCACCAGGCGTACGCATGCCCAGCACCGCGAGATCATCTCGGCGCTGAAGATGCGCAATCCGTATTGGGCCGAGGCTGCGATGAGCGGGCATCTGTTCTCGCTGCTGGTTGCCGCCGACGAGGCGTGAGGCCTCGTCCCGGCGACGTGAACCCGGAGGGGCTTAAGCCCCCGCCGCTATCTTCGCCCCAGCGCCCTCGCGCAGGTAGGGGATCACTTCCTTGGCGTAGATCTCCATGTTCTTGCGGGTCAGTTCGGCGGGCAGGGTGCCGAACTGCAACAGCGTCAGCAGGTGACCGAAACCGATCTCCGTCTGGTACTGCTCCAGCTTCTCGCGCACGGTGGCCGGGCTGCCGCAGATGAACATGCCCTTCTCCATAACGCTGTCGATGGTCTGCTGGGAACCGATCGAGCTCTTCGCCTTCATGACGCCCATCATCGATTTGAGCGACAGGTAGCCGGGCGGCAGCAGCATTTCCTTGGGCATGCGCAGGAACTTGTTGAGGAAGTTCTCGATGTGCGGCTTCGCCTCGCGCCGGGCGATCTCGTCGGTCTCGGCCACATAGACCGGCACCGACCAGCCGAGCTGATCCTCGCTAGCTTCATAGCCGTAGCCTTCGGCCACGTCCTTGTACATCTGCATGTACTTGGCCAGCATCGCGACCGGCGTGAAGGTCTGCAAATAGGTGTACTTGCGGCTTGGCTCGGCGGCCCACTCGATGGTCTCGCTGGAGCCTTGCGAGGGGATCCAGATCGGCGGGCGCGGCTGCTGGTAGGGGCGCGGCCAGGTGTTCACGTATTCGAAGTCGTAGTACTTGCCCTCGAAGTGGAACGGCCCCGTCTCAGTCCAGGCGCGCGTGATCAGGTCGTGCGCCTCATGGAAGCGGCCGTGCGATTCCGCCGGATTGACACCCCAGGCGTGATACTCCGCGCCGATGCCGCGCACGAAACCGGCAATCAGGCGACCGCCGGTGATATTGTCGAGCATCGTGAACTCTTCGGCCACGACAAGCGGATTGTTGAGCAGCGGCAGGGCGCGGCCTAGGACTGCGATCTTGACGTTCTTGGTGCGCCGCGACAGCGCGCCCGCGGTGACCGCCGGGATCGGCATCAGGCCGTAGGCGTTCTGGTGATGCTCGTTGACGCAGACGCCGTCGAAGCCGAGCTGGTCGGCGTATTCGAGTTCGTCGAGATAGCGGTTGTAGAGGACGTGGCCCTTCTTGGGATCGTAGTAGCTATTGGGCAGCGTGATCCAGGCCGAGTTGTAGTCCTTGTCGTAGTCGAGATCGAGATCGGCATACGGCATCAGGTGCATGAAGTAGAATTTCATCGGGCTACCTCCTCGATGAAGCGGGACACGCGGGCGACATACTCGTCGGCCTTTTCGACCTGGGGCAGGTGCCCGCAATCGGCGAAGGTTTCCGAAATCGCGCCTGGTATGAGCCCGGCGAGTTTGGGTCCGTACCCGGGCTGGATCACCTTGTCCTGCTCGCCCCAGAGAATCAGAGTCGGGGTGGCGATGCGATGCAGCCATTTTTCCAGATCGGGATCGTAGAGGCGCGGCTGCCAGGCGAGCTTGGCGGTGGTCAGCCGGTTCTTCAGGATGACCATCTGCTGCGCGTCGTCGATCGGCTGGGCCAGAACGTGCTCGGCGAAGGACTGATCGTGGAACAGGTTGCGGACCGTCTCTTCCGGCGACCACAGGAAGATGTCGGGCTTGCGGAGGCCGGGGATGCGGATGCCGGGCGGCGCATTGAGGATCAACGAAGCCAGGCTCGTGTCGTTGCGGACAGCAAGCTCCATGGCGACCCAGCCACCGATCGACTGGCCGACCAGATTGACGTCGCTCAGCCCGAAGTGGTCGATCACATCGAGATAGAAGAAGGCGAGGTCGCCGATGTTGTCGAGCCATTCGGGCATGTCGGAGGCGCCGAAGCCGGGATGCTCCGGCACGATCACGTCATAGCGCCCGGACAGGGCTTCCATGAAGGGCAGCCAGGTCGCGGCGCCGTTTGCGCCGTGCAGGAACAGCAGCGGCTGGCCGGAACCGCCACGCATGAAACGCGTGTTGCATCCGGCTATGATCTCGGTGAATTCCCGAAACGGCATCGGGCGTCTCTCCTCTTGGCTTTTTCGGTCCGCAACGGCGCGGCCCTGTTATCGGTTTTGACGAATGGTATACCAAATGAGGCGCGACAATCCAGCCGGAGAATAGCGGCGCCGGGAAAATTGTTGATATCGTCCGGAATTGCGGGGCATCTTTGCGTTTTTGGCGGCTGGGAGCCGAATGAACTAGCTGGAATTGCATACCATTTCGAACAAGCCGCCGGGAGTGGCGGGAACCTGGGGGGACTGACATGAAGGCCGAGACACTCTTTGACCTGAGCGGCCGGGTGGCATTCGTGACGGGTGCCGCGAGCGGGCTTGGGCTGTCGATGGCGGAGGTGCTGGCTGCCAACGGGGCGAGCGTGGCGCTGCTCGACGTGGACGAGGCGGGCCTGAGCGCGGCGGAAGACAAAATCACCGCGGCGGGTGGCACGGCGGAGACCCATGTCGTCGACGTCGGCGATTTCGACCGGCTCAACGCGGTAATCGACGCCATCGCGGAGAAACACGGCAGGCTCGATATCGCCGTCGCCAATGCCGGCATGAGCGCAGGACCAGGTTTCAAGGTTGCCGAAGGCCGCATGAACGCCGTCGACCGCGAGCGCTGGAACCGCGTGCTCGACATCAATCTGACGGGCACCTTCGAGACGGTCCGCGCGGCGGCGCGCCACATGATCCCGCGCCGCGAGGGGCGTATCATCGCGGTGTCGTCGATTGCCGGTCTGATGGCCGAAGAAATGGTCGGCTACGCCTATGCGGTGACCAAGGCCGGCGTCGTCAACCTGGTGCGGCAGGCGGCGATGGAGCTTGCCGAGCACAACGTGCTGGTGACCGGCATCGCGCCGGGGCCGTTCCGCACCAACATCGGCGGCGGGCGCATCAACGATCCGGATGTCGCCAAGGCCTTCGAGGCGATCGTGCCGCTGAAGCGCATCGCCCATGTCGACGAGTTGAAAGGTCTCGCGCTGCTGCTGGCCTCGCCGGCGTCGAGCTTCATGACCGGCATCACCATTCCGATCGATGGCGGGGCCACGGCGGACTAGCTCAGTCGCGCTGCACCAGCTCGATCTTGTAGCCGTCCGCCTCGAGCGCCTTGCAGGTCTCGTAGATGTCCGGCGCGGCCAGTGCGATGTGGCCGTAACCGGAGCCTAGATCGTATGGCTGTTCCTGGTCCCAGTTATAGGTCAGTTCGAGCACCGCGTCGGTGTCCTCGTCGCCGTAGCCTAGGAAGACGAGCGTGAACTTGCCGCCGGGAAATTCGTTGCGGCGCAGCTCCTTCATGCCGAGCAGGCGGGTGTAGAAATCGACCGATTTGTCGAGGTCCTTCACCCGCAGCATGGTGTGCAGGATGCGGGTCGGTGCGATGCTCATGGACGGCTCCCCTGGCGTATGGCTTTCGGCGGTTGCGTGGGTATAGCCTGTCTTTCGCACCGGTGCACGCGGCGTCGAAATGCATCGTCTCTCGGCGCGGGATTCCCGTTCGGTTACGCAGGCTTACGGTTGCCGTCCGTGCATCGGCGCGTCACAATGGCGACGTATCCTTTGCCCAGAAAACGGGCGCGGACAAGGAGTTGGCATGGCTGTCGGCAAGGTCATTCGCGGAGGCCTATTCCTGGGCGTCGCGGTCGGTATCGGTGCGGCGATCGTCGCGCCGACGGTGTGGCGCGTGATGCGGCCGGCGGCGAAGTCGGCCCTGCGCGCCGGTATCGCGGGCTATGGCGCGGCGCGCACGGCGGCGGCGCGGGCGGGCGAAGAAGTCGAGGATCTGGTCGCGGAGGTCGTCTACGAGGCCGAGGAATCCGAGGGCATGACCGAAGAAGCGCCCGTGGCGCCGGAGCCGAAGAAAACCCGCGCGAAATCCGCCGCCCCGAAATCCACTGCCAAGAAGGCAACCAGGGCCGCCCCTAAGCGGAAGGCCGCTCGTGCCTGATCTTCGGGCAAGGCTGGCACACCAGATCCCCGGCCGCACCCGCCTGCGGCTTGAAGGCGAGGCGGCGGACCAAGCCGAACTCGAGCGGCTGGCTGAGTCCATCGCCGCGATGCCCGGCGTGCGCCGTGTCGATATCCGCGCCGACACCGGCAGCATCCTTATTCGGCACACCGGCGCATTCGAGACGGTTTCCGAAGGCTTAGAGGCTGTCGGGCTTGCGCTGTTGCCCGCTGTCCTCGAGGACGTTGTGGATCCGATCGGCGACACCGGGCGCGAACTCGGCGAACTCAACGCGGCCTTCGACAAGCTGACCGGCGGCAAGATCGATTTCTGGAGCGCGGCGTTTCTGGGCGTCCTCGGCATCGGCCTTTGGCAGCTCGGCCGTGGCCGGGTCGCGGGTCCGGCGCTTACCGTTCTAGGCCAGGCGGCGACAATTGCGATGGCGCGTCCGTTCCGTCCTTCGAAACGGAAATGAGCCGCCGGCCTTTGGCAAGCGCGAAGAAGCTGCCCGCCAGCGTCGCCGACAGGGCGAATTCCGACCAATGGACCGGGCCGACGCCGAGCAGGTTGCGCAGGCGCGGAACCATGAACGGCAGCGCCAGCATGCCTCCGGCGCCCAGCAGCGTTGCCTCCAGCCGGCGTTCGGAGCGCCGCTTGTTGCGACCGGTGCGGTCGCGCAGCACCCAGCCCTGGAGGATCTGCGCCATCGCCAGCGTCAGGAAGGTCACGGTGCGGGTCGGCGGGCCGACGCCTTCGCGGCGCAGGCTGATGAAATGGCCGATCAGCGCGGCGGCCGCGATGCCGGCACCGTCGAACAGCATACTGGCGGCATCGCCGCGGCTGAACAGATCCCGTTCAGCGTCGGCGGGCGGGCGCGCCATTACCTCGCCGGGTTCGGCCAGCGCCAGACCGAGCGCCGGCATGATGTCGGTGACGAGGTTGAGCCAGAACAGTTCCATCGGCGTTTCCATCTCGCCGCGCCCGTGCAGTTCCTCGATGACCATCACCATGATTTCCGACAGGTTGGTCGACAGCAGGTAGCGAACCGCGTTGCGGATGTTGTCCTCTGTCGCGCGGCCGCGCGCGATGGCGCGGGCCAGTTCGCGCAGGTCGTCGTCGGCGATGACGAGGTCGGCGACTTCGCGGGCGACCGCCGTACCGCGTTGTCCCATCGCGATGCCGACGGAGGCCGCGCGTAGCGCCGGGCCGTCGTTGACGCCGTCGCCGATCATCGCCACCCGGTGCCCGGCCGCCTGCATGGCTTCGACGATACGCAGTTTGTCGGCGGGGCTGACGCGGGCGAAGATCGAGGTGTGGTCGGCGAGACGACCGATCTCCTCGCGGCTGAGCGTAGCCAGGCTCGGGCCGTCGGCGACATCGAATATCGCGGATCGTGACAGGCCGAGCGCCTGGCCGACGGCGAGCGCGGTGGCCGGCTGGTCGCCGGTGATCATGACGGTGCGGATGCCGGCGCCGTGCAGCTGTTCGATGGCCTCGCGGGCTTCAAACCGCAGCGGATCGGCAAGACCGACGAGACCCTGCCAGACGAACTTGCCCGAGGGCTTCTCGTGGAGCGTTGCGTCCGCATAGCCGACGCCGAGGACGCGCAGGCCCCGGGCGGCCATCGCCTCGTTGGCTTTGAGGATTTCCGCGCGGCGCTCCTCGTTCAGTGGCAATGTCCGACCGTCGACGCGTTCCTCGACGGCAAAGCTCAGCAGTTCGTCCGGCGCGCCCTTCACGTAGAGCCTGGGACTGCCCTTGCGAACATGCTCGCTCGCCATCCAGCGGCGGCGATGATTGCGGCTGCGGACATCGCGCATCGGCCGCTCGCCGCGCAGATCGTTCACGGGGACACCGGCTTTTACGGCGAATTCGAGCAGCGCCTGCTCGGTGCCGGAGCCCTGTCCCTCGCGGGCCTCGTTGCACAGAGATACGGTCTGGGCCAGCGCGAACAGGTCGTTGCTGCCGTCGCGCTGCAGATCCTCCGGACCAACGTGGTGCTCATCCTGCGAGATATCCAGAACCGTGTCGCCGGCAATCGCGGCGACGACGGCCATGCGGTTTTCGGTCAGGGTGCCGGTCTTGTCGAAGCAGATCGTGTCGACGGTGCCGATCGACTCGATCGCCGGCAGCGCTCGGACATAGGCGCCCTGCTTTTCCAGCGTCCGCGCGCTCAGCGCCATGGTGGTCGTGGCGACCGCCGGCAGCCCCTCGGGAATGGCGGCGACGGCAAGCGCGATGGCACTCTTGACTATCAGGACCGGCCGTTCGCCGCGCAGCAGGCCGATGCCGAGCACCAGACCGGAGACGCCGAGGCAGACGGCGGCGAGTTGCTGGCCGAGCCGGTCGAGCTTGTCCTCGATTGCCGGGCGGGGCGGGCGGGCCGAGTTGATGAGCCCGCGGGTATGCGCCATCTCGGTGGATGTGCCTGTGGCGAAAACGACGGCGCGGCCATTGCCGCCGGTCACCACCGTTCCGGCATGGACGATGTTGAAACGATCCGACACGGCCGCGGGGGCGCGCTTGAGCGGATCGGCCGTCTTTTCGACTGGCAGGCTTTCGCCGGTCAGCGCAGATTCATCGACGCTCAGGTCGTCGACCTCGATCAGGCGCGCGTCGGCTGCGATCTGCATGCCCTGCGCGAGAACCAGGATATCGCCGGGCACGACATCCTGGGCAGGGATCAGCAGGGGCTTGCCGTCGCGATAGACAGCCGCCTCGTGCTCGACGGGTTTCGATAACCGCCGGATCAGCCGTTCCGTGGCGTTCTCGGTGGAAAAGCCGATGGCGGAGTTGGCGGCGACGACACCCAGCGTGACGACGGCATCGAGAACGCCCCCGGTGGCAAGCGACAAGACCGCCGAGCCGAGCAGCATGCCGACCGGCATCGTGGTGACCTGTTCGAGCAGCATGTCGCGGCGGGCACGGCCGCTTTCGACAGGCGTGGCATTGGGACCGTGGGTCCGGCGGCGCTCGACGACCTCGTCGGCGGATAGACCGCCCTTCGGGCTCTCGCACCGGGCCAGCGCGGCACGGACGTCGCTCAGGGCGAATTCATCGAGTTTCGGATAGCGCGGTCTTGGCGCCGGCGATCTGTTTGCGGGGGCAGCCAGCTCCGGTTCGTCGATACCCGTCTGTTCGCATGGAGCGGGATTGGCGATCGCGTCGGCTATGAGGGTGGCAACGGCTGCCCGGTCCAGCGATTTCGGATGCCGGACAAGGACGCCCCTGGCCCATTTGTCTGCGGAGAGCAGTTCCAATCCCTGAGCCGACAGGTGCGCGCTGATCGGTGTCCAGGAATCCGGCCAGCGCCCGTCGATCCGGAGCCGGGTCCGTCCGGGAAGGTGATGGTGTACTCGTACGCGCACGTCGACGATCCCGGCTACTCCGCTAGCTGGCGTAGATCCTCTCCATCTAGCCTCCCCGCGACCAACCCTTCAATGACGTTTCGCAAACGCTGCGCTGATTGTCGGGGCTCACGGTCGTTGACGATCTCGACCAGCGTTACACCGTCGGGAACCGTAACAGGAACAGGCGTCAGGCGTTCGTCGATATCCGCGCCGCTCTCGCGTCCCCGGCCTTCGATCCGGGCGCGCAGGATATCGGGCGGCGCGGTCACGTGAACCACGGTGACGTGACGATATCGCTGTGCCGCCGCGCCAACGGCCTTCCGGGATAGATTGGCGACGACGACCGATCCCGCCGCGATCCACTCGTCGACGATCAGCGGAACCGCGTAGCCGAGCCCGTGGGCGCGCCAATGCAGGGCGACGCCATCGCTATCGACCAGCCGATCGAAAGAGGCTTCGTCAAGCGTGTCGTGATCTTCCGACTTCGTATCGGCCGTGCGGGTGATCAGTCGGCGCGGAAACCGGATGCGGGGGTCGGTTGTGACGGCTTCGGCGGCAAGCCTTATCAGCGTGTCCTTGCCGGCGCCGGACGGGCCAACGACTGGCACGAAGGTGCCCGGTCCAATTCGTGCGCGGTCGCCATTCACGCCGGGCTCTCGGACAGCGCGGCGTCCGCGTCGACGCGGAAATCGTCGAGAGCCGGCGTCCGCGCCTCGGTGTCCTTGGCCAGATCGTCCCAGACGCGCAGCCGCACCGCGTCGCGGGCAAACGGCGCGGCGATGAACTCGGCTGCTTCGGCTACGGAGAAGCGGCCGCCCTGCACCTTCAGCGAGGCGACGGAGGCCGGCGAGAGGTCGGCGAAGTAGTCGGTATTGGTTGCGCAGAGATAGCGTTTGGCGGCGACATGCATACGGATCGGCTCGGTCACGGCCGGCCCGAACCAGCGCGCTAGGTGAGCGGCAGCGACTTCCTCGTGCAGCATGTCTATCCCCCGTTCGGCGGCGCCATCGTCGCCAGCGCCGTCATCGACGACGAGATGACCATAGTCGTGCAGAAGCGCCGCCGTCACGAGACTTGCCGTCGCACCGGCGCGGCGCGCCATCGTCGCGCACTGCAGCGCGTGCTGGAGCTGCGTCACCGCCTCGCCGCCATACATCTCATGCCCGCGACCGGCAAGATTGTCGAAGATCTCGTCGACGATACGGCTTGCGCGCCTGCCGTTCATGCGACCCTCTTTCCTCTGCGCCAGACGCCGCGAACCACCGGGACGTCGTCCTCGAAGCGGACACGGACGAGGTCGGCGGACAGCCCCTCGGCGATCTCGCCGCGATCGTTAAGACCCACGGCACGCGCAGGATTTGACGTCACGAGACGGATCGCCTGCGGCAGCGTGATCGAGTCGACGCGCTGCGGCAGAACGAAGGCGGCATGAAGCAGACTGAAGGGGATATAGTCCGACGACAGCACGTCGAGCAGCCCGTTCCGAGCCAGATCGATCGCCGATACGTTTCCCGAATGCGACGCGCCGCGCACGACGTTGGGCGCGCCCATCAGGACCGCCAGACCGGCGGTGTGCGCCGCGCGGGCCGCTTCCACCGTGG
>CAJQNW010000068.1 GCA_905479765.1 uncultured Tepidamorphus sp.
TCAAGGTCAATGTCTGGCTGCTCGATCGGTCCCAGCGAGACCCGATCAACCGCGAGTGGCTGGCAATGTTTCCCGACCCGCAGAACCGGCCCGCCCGTCAAGCGATGCAGGCCAATCTGTCCAAGGGAATGCTCGTCCAGCTCGATTTCGTCGCCGTGATCGACACCTGGCTTATAGACGACTGAACGCCTATCCCCGGCTACCGGGATTAGGCCTGAATACCGAGATAGAAAAGACAAGCGCAATCATGCCCACCTACCTCCCCTTCGATCCGAACCCGCGCACCCCGAACGCACCGCTGCCGCCGAAGACCTGTGATAGCCAGTTCCACGTATTCGGCAGCGCGGAAAAATATCCCGTTCGGCCCGGCGCGGCCTACCAGATGCCGACGGCGACTTGGGAGGCGGCCAAGCGGATGCATGACACGCTTGGCATCGAACGCGGCGTGATCGTACAGACCACCACCTACGGAGCCGACCACTCGGCAATGCTCGATACGCTCGCGATCGCCGGCCCGACCTATCGCGGCTGCGCCAACGCGATCGTCTTCGTCGAACGCGACGATGCCTACATCGACACCCTGCATGCAGCCGGCGTGCGCGGGGCGCGGTTCAGCTTCCGCAAGGAACTCGGCGTCGTCCTCGACCAGACGCAATTCGATCGCGCCATCGCCCGCATCCGCGAACTCGGCTGGTACGTGAAGATCCAGCCCGAGAAGGACGGTATCGTTGGAAGCGCCTCCTATTACGAGCACCTCGACGTCCCGGTGCTGATCGACCACATGGCGCGCCCCGATCCTGAAGCCGGTGCCGACGATCCCAATCTGCGCAAGATGGTCGAACTGATGAAGAAGGGGAACTTCTGGGTCATGCTGTCGCTCACCGAGAAGACCTCGATGGCCGGTCCGCCTTGGGACGACGTCATTCCGGTTGCGCGCGCCTATCTGGAGACGGCGCCCGATCGCTGCGTCTGGGCAAGCGACTGGCCGCACCCGATTTCCGTCAGGCAGCCCCCGAACGACGCGGACCTCGTCGAGTTCCTGTTTCGCGCTGTCCCCGATCCGCAGCAACGCCAGCGCGTCCTCGTCGACAATCCAGCCGAGCTGTTCGGATTCGCGGACTGAGGTACTGGCTCGGCTGGGCCTGATTTATACGAACCCGGGCCAAACGCGGTCAGGCGCGGTGGCGGATCATGGCGTTCAAGATCGTCTTCCTGGCGACGACACCGACCGGGATCGAGTCCGCCTTCGTGACGACGATCGCATCATTGCTGCCCGTCAGCGACGGAAAGCTCTCCTCAAGCATCGCAAGCTCATCGACGCAGACCACCCCAGGCAGCGTGACGGTGTTGTCCAGAAGACCACCCAGCCTGCCGTCCGCAGCCATCTCGCGCGTTATGACGAAACGTGGCCGCCCTTCCTCCATCAGCACGACGGCTGCACTCTCTTCCAGGAGGGGCCGCAAGGTTTCGACCGAAGCCTCGCCGGCGGCGATTGACGAAACCGGCTGCGCGATCGAACCGACCGTCACGACACGGGCCCTGTTCACATCGCGGACGAAGCGGTCGACGTAGTCGTCGGCCGGATCGAGCAAGATCTCGGGTCCCGTTCCGACCTGGCGCAGCTCACCGTCTTTCAGGATGGCGATGTGATCGCCGAGGCGCAGCGCCTCGTCGAGGTCGTGCGTGATGAACACGATCGTCTTGTGCAGGCGCGCCTGCAGGTCCTTGAGCTGGTCCTGCATGTCGTTGCGGATCAGCGGGTCGAGCGCGCTGAAGGCCTCGTCCATCAGCAGGATTTCCGATTCCGTCGCCAGCGCCCGGGCAAGCCCGACGCGCTGCTGCATGCCGCCGGACAGCTGCTTGGGATACTGGTTCTCGAAGCCGGCGAGCCCGACGAGTTCGATCTGTTCCATCCCCTTGTCTCTGGCCTGAGCCTTGCCGGTGCCGCCGATGGCCAGGCCGTAGATCACGTTCTCCAGGACGGTCTTGTGCGGCAGCAGGGCAAACCGCTGGAAGACCATGGAGACCTTGTGGCGGCGGAAATCGCGCAATGCGCCGGCACTCAGTTCCAGGACGTCGGACCCGTCGACCAGGATCTGGCCGGCGGTCGGCTCGATCAGACGGTTGAAATGGCGGATCAGCGTCGATTTCCCTGAGCCTGACAGGCCCATGACGACGAAGGTCTCACCGGCCTTGATGTCGAGGCTGACATCGCGAATGCCGATGACGTGGCCCGTCTTCTCCAGCAGTTCTGTCTTCGAAACGCCGGCACGGACCTGATCCATCACCGCGCGCGGGTCCGGGCCGAACACCTTGTAGATGTTGCGAACCGCAATCTTGGTTTCGCCGTTGGCCATCGTCTAGGACTCGATATTGAGATGCTGTTGCATCCGGCGTCCGTAGGACTGGGCGATGCGGTCGAAGATGATGGCGAGGAAGACGATGCCGAGGCCGGCGAACAGTCCGCGGCTCACCTCCAGGCGCTGGATGCCCTGGAGCACCTGATAGCCGAGGCCGCCCGCGCCGATCATCGAGGCAATCACCACCATCGACAGCGCCATCATCGTGGTCTGGTTGATCCCGGCCATGATGGTGGGCATGGCCAGCGGTATCTGGGCTGTGAACAGGCGCTGGCGGGGCGTGGCGCCAAACGCCGTGACCGCCTCGGTCACTTCCGCGTCGACGTGCCTGATGCCCAGATTGGTGAGACGGATGACCGGCGGGATCGCGAAGACGATCGTCGCCAGCAGCGCCGGGATCTTGCCCGGTCCGAACAGCATGACGAACGGGATCAGGTACACGAAGATCGGCATCGTCTGCATGATGTCGAGAACGGGCAGTGCCACCGACTGCATCGTGTTGGAGCGCGACATCGTCACGCCGATGGGAATACCGATCACGACGGCCAGCAATGTGGAAATCAGCATCAGCGCGACCGTCGCCATGGCCGGTTCCCAGATGCCGATGACGCCGATCACAAACAGCATGACCGCCGTGCCGGCCGCTGTCTTCCAGCTCCGCGAGGCAAGGTAGGTCAGCGCGGAAAGCGCGATCAGCACGACATACCAGGGCAGCCACTGCAGGAAATCCTCCGTGGCGATCAGCATCCGCAGTATCGGCAAGAAGGCGATCTCCAGGGGTTCGCCATAGTGCGCGACGATCCAGTTGAATCCGTCGTCGATGGCGATACGCAGCGACCGCGTATCGATCAGTTCGGGAAAGGGATCAGACATCGCAAGCTACCCATATCCGCGTCAAAGCCGGCGCTCCGGCGATCATAAACCGCAACCGACAAGGAAATCCGTGGCCGCGGCAAGGGACGGGCACACCTGGCGCCCGCCCCTCCGATTTCACACCGTAAGACGAAAGTCCCGGGATGTCAGAGCGAGGCCTTCACCTTGCCGGCCACGTCTTCCGGCACCCACTGGGTCCAGATCGCCTCATGGTTCTTGAGGAAGTACTCGGCGACTTCTTCGGGGTCGGCCTTGTTTTCGTCACCCCAGGCCAGCACCGCGCTGATATCGGCATTCGGGACCTGCATCTTCGACAGGAACTCGGCGACATTCGGCGCCCTGTCCTTGATATCGCTGACCGCGGCCACCGCGACTTCGCCGACGGCCCAGCCGGTCACCTGCGGGTCTTCGCAGTTCTTGTCGGTCAGGCACTTGAACTTCTCCGCATCGAACGCGGGCATGTCGAGCCGGACCAGATTGAACTTGCCGATCACAGCGGTCGGGCCCCAGTAGTAGCCGACGATCGGCTTCTTGCGCGTCACCTGGCGGGCGATGGAGGCCTTCAGATTCTCGCCCGATCCTGGCGAGAAGAGATCGAAGGTTTCACCAAGGCCAAGCGCTTTGAACAGATTGTTGGTGATAATCTCGCAGCCCCAGCCGGGAGGGCAGCCGTACAGCCGTCCCATGTCGGGGTCCGAGATATCGGCGAAGACTTTCGCATTGTCCTTCAGATCCGTGATCGACTTGATCTCCGGATGCTCCTTGGCGACATAGTCCGGGATCCACCAGCCTTCTTCACCGCCGCTGGCGAAGATGTCGCCGGCTTTATAGACGTTGCCCTTCTCCATCATGTCGTCCCAGATCGACTGGGCGGTCGAAACCCACAGTTCCGGTGCGATGTCGGGCTCGCTCTTGGTTAGCATGGATGTCGCGGTCGGCACCGTGTCACCGGGCACCAGTTCCGCGTCGCAACCATAGCCGTCAGCCAGAATCTTCTGGGTGATATGCGCGAGTGTGCTGGCGGACAGCCAGGTCATCTCGGCGATCGTAAGCTTGTCGCTGGTTCCGCATTCGGTGGCCGATGCCGGAGCCGACATCCCCATCGACAATACGACCGAAGCCACCGCGAAGAAGGTCGGTTTAAAAACTCTCATAGTGAAACTCCCTGAAATTGGGCACAAAAGGCACCGGTTCGATGAACCGGCCTGCTTTCCTAACGTGCAGAGTGGGGTAAGCGCAAATTTCAGGCAAACCGAAACATTTTAGCTTTATTTCAATTTTCCTGAACCGGCTCCATTTGAGAGCGCCTGAATTTGCTCGATCAGGGTCACATCGACCACTGTGCCGTCCCGCTCAATGCGGTCCCGATTGGCCTTGCGGCGCGCCCCTGGCAGCCGGGCATCGTGCTGCGCTGTAATCGCGTTAACGAGTGCATTGATGTTACCGGCAAAACCGGCTCCGGCGAACGCTCCGGGATCGAACCCGATGAAGCACTGGCCAGTCCCCGGCGGACCACCTGCTGTCCCGGAGAACGGGCTGGCGTCCCGGCTCGATACCGCCCCTGCCAGACAGGACGCCATGATTTCGACCATAAGGCCGACACCGAACCCCTTGTAGCCGCCCGAAGGCGCCATTGAGCCCTTAAGTGCGAGTTCCGCGTCGGTGGTAGGGCGGCCCTTGTCGTCCAGAGCCCAATGCGGCTCGATAGGGTCTCCGGCCCGCGCCCGCATCATGATTTCCGATTTCGCGACGACGCTTGCGGACTGGTCGATCACGATCGCCGCGCCGCCGTCTCCATCCGGCACGGCGACGGCAAACGGGTTGGTTCCGATCACCGGCCTGGAGCCGCCCACCGGCGCGATCGAGGCCGGCGCGTGCGTGAAGCACATGCCGAGCAGCCCTTCTTCCGCGAGCCGTTCCGCATGATGGCCGAGCACGCCGCAATTATAGGAGTTGTGGACGGTCATGGCCGCGGCTCCGCAGTCGCGCACGGCCCCGGTGAACGCGTCCCATCCAGCATCGATCGCCGGATGAGCGAAACCATTCCCGGCGTCGACACGGATCGCACCGGGTCGGGTTTGCTCCACTGCCGGTTCTGCCAGTCCGTCGACCTTGCCGCAGGCGACGTGCTCGGCGTAGATCGGGACATAGAGTAGCCCGTGGCTGCGGATCCCGTCGCGTTCGGCAAGTCTTGTCGAGCGCGCCACGGAGGCGGCGTTTTTTGCGCTGGCACCTGCTCCTTCGAGCGCGCTGCGCGCAAGATCCTCGATATCGGCAAGCGTCATCGTCGTTTCGGTCATGGTTTCTCGCCCGGTTCAGCCCGTCAGTCGTTGTCGATTTCGCCGGCGCCCGCCCCCCTGGCGCGGGATGCTTCGCTGGCTGGGACGTAGGTTCTTGCCGCCAGCGCAAGGGCTTTGGCCCACAGGACCTCGTCAACGTCGATCCCGTCGGATGGAGACTTGCGATCGGACGGCGCGTCGATTTTCTCCGTCCGGGTCAGAATCACGTCGATGCCGGCGACAGGTGGCGGCGCGGACATGTCGAGACCGGATGGGCCGACACGGACCGTGCATCCGTGGGAATACTGCAGGGCGAAATCCGTCTCCCAGGCCTCGGCGGCGGCGCCGGCCAGACCGACCAGCAGAAGCGGCGCGTCTGCATTGGCGAGCCGGACTTCACCGGCCGTATCGTTGCTCAAGAGGAAATCGAACGCCGAGGGACCGCAATGGGCGATATGCGCATCGACGAAGGAAAGCGTGCCGGTATTGCGGAGTGTTGGCGGTGGTGCGTCCGGACCAGTGTCGATGCCGGCCAGGCACGCCGCCACGCCATCCTGCCCTTGTGCGCAAAGCCACGCGCCCGCCTGCCCGATGTCTTCGGCGACGCCATAGGGGTATCCAGCGCCGGTAGCGGCTTTTCTAAGCAGAACCTCGATCTCGTTGAGCGAGTGTCTCACGAGGCGCCCTCAAGGACCGGCAGCCACCAGTCGTCGGCGTCGGCGCCTCCGATCTCGTCGAACAGCGGCGCGCCCTGGTAGAGGGTAATGCGTGTCCAGCGGTCTGATTTTGGATCGAACTTCGAAGCCCCGAAAAACGACAGCTTGCAGCGCAGCATGTCGATTGGCAGGCAGTCGGCGCCGATGAGGTTATCGCGAATTTCGGCATAGGGGTGTGCGGCCAGGGTCTGCACCCGGCGTACCACGTAGCGGTGCTCCGGGCGGGACAGCAGGAATTCGGCGACGGTCTGCTCATCGGGCAGGCCGTCAAGATCGCGGCGTAGTGCCTGAACCCGCCGCGCGATATCGAGCGGCATTTCCAGATCGGCACCGGGCTCGTCGTAACGGTCGCCGAGCCGCGGCTCGAGCTTCTCCTCGGAAACGTACCAGAACTGTTTCGTGGCTCTCCGATATTCAAAATCTATGGATGTGGCCCAGCCGCAGTGCTCGGCGATCAGGCGCTTCAGGTCGCCGGCAGTCGTTGCGGGCTGTAGGCGCGGACGCTCGTCGCTGGCCATGCAATCGACCAGACCGTCGACGAGGTCGCCGTGCGGCTCGAGCACAAGCGCCACGACGAGTTCCTGGCATTCCAGTGAGCATCGACCGGTCGCTTCGATCAAACGGTCCCAGGGATACGGTTCGCTCAGCCACTGCGGTGTCGCCAGTGCCTCAAGTTCGGCTAGTTCGCCACGGAGCGTGGCTATTCGCTCGGATTGCCGCCCGTCATCGACAGTCCACTGGCCGAGGTGCCGCCGCGCACGGGCGATCAGGTGCAGAAAACTTTCGATGATCTCTGGCGAGGTCTTCGATACCGCCCGAACCCGGGCCAGTGCGGTTTCCCGGGCCATCATCCAGTTATTGAGCAGGATCGGGTGGCTGACCAGAAACGGCGCCATGCCGAGTCCCGTGGCGTTGCCGATGCCCAGATGCCGTTTGAACTTGCGGTCCAGCGCGACGAATGTCGCCGGCGCGCGGCAGCGGGCGATGTGCTCCACCAGATCGAGGGTGAATCCCCGGACAAGCCACACGGCGAGCATTTCGGCCGCGAAGGGGCCGGACAGTCCCGAACGCTGTTCGATGCGGGCGCGGTCGGCGATCCCGAACTTGCCGTTGCCGTAGACCGCGGTGGTCCGCATCAGATAGCCCGTCGCATTGATCAGGTCGGAGCAGGGCTGGGTGCCGCGCGCCAGGCAGTCGACGACGTGCTCGAAGACCCGCACCGACTTGTTGGCCCGGCACAGCACCAGATCGCTCGCCCCGAAACGTCCGGCTTCCTGTTTCGGGGCGTTTTCCTCCAGACGATCGATCTCCGCGGTCGAGGGTGTGCCGTCGTAGAGGACATAGCTTGTGTCCCAGGCTTCCGCGATGACTCTGTCCGTGCGTCGCTCCGGATCGAGCGGGGCCGAGAAGGCGACGAGCGAATAGACGTGTCCGCCAACCGTCAGCGAATAGACCGCGCGCCCGAACCCGCTCTCGTCGATATCCCAGACCGGCCGCGTCACCGTCGCGGTTTCGCGCGAAAGGCGCCGGATCAAGGTGCGCATGAAACTCAGCCGCGTCGGGAAGAAGGAGCCCATCCTGGACAGCCGCATGACCTCGCCGGGGTCGCGCAGCGCCGTCTCCGCAGGCAGGGTATCCGGGTTGGGCGCCTCGATCATGCTTGAACCGGTCCAAACGATGCGTCGTAGAAACGAAGCCAGTTTCCGCCCATGATCGCCGCGGTTTCATCGTCGGAAAAGCCGGCATGCTTCAGGCCCACGGCAAGGTTCCCGAAATCCCGGTTGTCCTTGAACCAGTCCTGCTGATCCGGAAAACCGGGAGCAGACGATGAGCCTTCGCCGTAGTCGGTTTCCTTCGACCAGCGGCCGTTGCGCATCCAGGTCACCACGCTGTCTGGCTGATCCTGGCACAGATCCGAGCCGATCCCGAGATGCTCGACACCGTAGCGCTCCGCCGTCTGCGCGATCATTGCGCAAAAATCTTTGAGCATGCACGCCGACCCGTCCTTCAAATGATGGGGATAGAGCGAAAATCCGAGCATGCCGCCGGCGTCTGTCAGCGCCCTGAGCACGGCGTCGGACTTGTTCCGGAGGGCAGGATGCCACCAGGCGGGATTGGCGTGGGTTATGGCGATCGGCCGGGATGACATCTCGATTGCTTCCAGCGTCGAGCGCTCGCCGGAATGGCTCATGTCGACGACCAGCCCGACACGGTTCATCTCGGCGATCGCCTGGCGGCCGAACCGCGTGATCCCGGTATCCTCGTCTTCATAGCAACCCGACGCCAGCAGCGACTGGTTGTTGTAGGTGAGCTGCATGAAACGGGCGCCAAGCGCATGGCAGATCTCGATGAGCCCGATATCATCCTCGATCGGCGAG
>CAJQNW010000069.1 GCA_905479765.1 uncultured Tepidamorphus sp.
GAATACCGGGGCGCCGCCTGGCCCGAGCACCTCGACATCGCGAAGCCGCAACAACACGTTGCCGGATTCGCTCTCCTGTTCGATCACCGTATCGGCAATGCGCGCCGTGAAGCCCGGCGGCAACTGTTTCTGGACCGCCTCGATAATACGCGGGGTCAGGAATTCGACAGAGACCGGTCCCTGCGACAGCCGGTAAACCGCGCCGCCAAGCAGAACGGCCACGACGATGGCGATGCCCGCAAGCACCTGCGCGACGCGCTTCCACATCCGGCGACGGGCCGCGAGCCGCTTCAGCGGACCGCGCAGCGGCCCCAGGCCAGCAGCTGCGGCGCGCCTCAATCTGCGGCGGCGGCGGGGGCCGGGATTGGAATTCGACGTCATCGGATGCGCGAAACCTTAATCGACGACTGACAGCACCGAGGCCAGCCGGCTACAACCGCGGGTGATCGCGGACTTTGGAACACCGATCCAGCGGCCGGCCGATCGCGTACACTATCGCGCGGCGGGATGGCGGTTTCCAGTGCGACCGCGTTTTTGCTACCTAAATCAAGACCAAAGGAAGGCGAACATGGTTTCGGAAGTGAGCGAAGGTACTCAGGCGCCTGAATTCGACCTCCCCGGCGACGGCGGAGAGTCGATTCGGTTGTCCGAATTGCGCGGCAAGACGGTGGTCCTCTACTTCTATCCAAAGGACGACACGAGCGGCTGCACCAAGGAGGCGATCGAATTCACCGACCTGGCCGCGGATTTCAAAAAAGCCGGCGCCATCGTCATCGGCGTGTCGCCCGACCCGGCGACCAGGCACGACAAGTTCAAAGCCAAGTACGACCTGGCGGTGCGCCTGGCCTCCGACGAAGACAAGTCGACGCTGCAAGCCTATGGCGTGTGGACGGAAAAAAGCATGTACGGGCGCACGTACATGGGTGTCGAGCGCTCGACCTTCCTGATCGATGGAACAGGCACGGTTCGAAAGGTATGGCGCAAGGTCCGGGTCGCCGGCCATGCCAAAGAGGTGCTCGCCGCCGTTCAGGCGCTCTGACCGGCTTCAAGCCCCGCGACACCTGGTGATTCATCGGCGGATACCGCGGCCGATCGGTGACGAAGGGTAACGTCCGTTTTTACTGTATCGGGGCCGTAATCTGGCCATTTCCGAGCCGACTTTGGACTTTCTTAACCTTAATACTTGGATAATCGAGAGATCGGGCAACAACAGAATCGTGTACCTCTCTCATGCATACGCCCAATCCAGATTTCGGCCGCCGCTCACAGCCTCACCAGTTCATCGTCGCACGCGGTGAAAAGTTCCGTTCGATATCGCTACCGTCGTGGGCCGTCTGGGTTACGGCAGCCTGTTGCGTCGCGGCTGTGACATGGCTGGTCGGATCGACGGTCTACATTGCCTTCCATGACGACATATACGACGCGGCGAAGACCCACCGCATCACCGTCGAACGCGCCTACGAGGATCGCATCGCCACGCTGAGGCGACAGATCGACGAAATCAACACACGACAATTCCTCGACCAGCAAGCGTTCGAGACGCGCCTGGAAACCCTGGTGCAAAAACAGTCAGCGCTGGAGCAGCGGCATCAGGAAATTGCCGGACTGGTCGACGAAGCCAAGGCCCGCAAGCTGACGATCAACCTTCAAACCGAACCCGACCGGCAAACCGCGGACGCGGGCGGACGCAGCTACGGCCTGACGTTCGCCAGCACGGCGCAGGCGGGGTTCGATCCCTCGCGCCCTGCCCCGCTTGACCCGGTGCGAAAGACCGCCGCCTTGTTGCCGGATGCCAAATTGCCGCCGATCGAGCGTATCCAGGCTTCGATCGAGCGCGTCGAGACACTCCAGAGCACGATGCTGAATGCG
This sequence comes from uncultured Tepidamorphus sp., assembly GCA_905479765.1. GTDB lineage: Bacteria > Pseudomonadota > Alphaproteobacteria > Rhizobiales > Tepidamorphaceae > Microbaculum. Next base: position 1,870 of record CAJQNW010000069.1, read on the forward strand.
ATCGAGACCACCGTCGGCGGTCTTTCCGAAAAGCTGATCGAGGTCAGCGAAGCCGTCGGGGTGGATATCCCGGACGCCGCAGCGGAGACGGGTGTCGGCGGACCGCTTATCGAGCTGCGCCGGTTGAACACGTCCTCCGTGCCGGATCGCCAAATCGCCCGCATCCAGGACGGCATGGAGCGTTTCGACCTGCTTCGCGCGCACGTCGGCCATCTACCGGTGCGCCTACCCCTGACGGGCAAGATCGAATACACCAGCGGCTTCGGGACGCGTCTCGACCCGTTCCTGAAACGCCCCGCGCTCCATACCGGGCTCGATTTCCGCGCCAGGTCCGGCACTCCGGTTCATGCGACGGCCGGTGGCCGCGTTATCACGGCGAAATACTCAGGCGGATATGGCCGGCTGGTGGAGATCGATCATGGCGACGGTTTCGTGACCCGCTACGGGCATCTCAGCCGCATCGTCGTCAAGGCCGGAGAGCATGTCGACGCCGGCCAGGTCGTCGGCCATGTCGGCAGCAGCGGCCGCAGCACGGGACCGCATCTTCACTACGAAACCCGGGTGCGCGGAACAGTAAAGAACCCACTGCCGTTCGTGCAGGCTGCAGAACTGCTTCCCGACGGGTATTGACGCTGCCTGTCAAGCTCGCGCTTCTGCCTTTTCGGCGGCTTCCGCATCGACGCGATGGGCGAGTGAGGCTTCCATGAACGCATCCAGATCGCCGTCCAGAACCGCTTGCGGATTGGTACTCTCCACACCGGTCCTGAGATCCTTGACGAGCTGATACGGCTGCAGGACATAAGAGCGGATCTGGTGGCCCCAGCCGATGTCGGTTTTCGAAGCGGCCTCCGCCATCGCCTTTTCCTCGCGCTTCTGCAACTCGGCCTCATAGAGGCGGGACCGCAGCATGCTCCAGGCCGTCGCGCGGTTCTTGTGTTGGGACCGCTCGTTCTGGCAGGCCACCACGATACCGGTCGGCACGTGGGTCAGGCGGACGGCGGAATCTGTCGTGTTGACATGCTGACCGCCGGCGCCGCTGGCGCGGTAGGTATCGACACGGACATCGGATTCGTTGATGTCGATCTGGATTGAATCGTCGACGACCGGAAAGATCCAGACGGACGCGAAGCTGGTGTGACGGCGCGCGGCGGAATCGTAAGGCGAGATCCGCACAAGCCGGTGGACGCCGGATTCGGTTTTCAGCCAGCCATATGCGTCGGGACCTTTGACGACGATCGTGGCGCTGCGAATACCGGCTTCGTCGCCGCCGCTGTAGCCGATTTCCTCGACCTTGTAGCCGTGCGCATTTGCCCAGCGCGAGTACATGCGCAGCAGCATCTCGGCCCAGTCCTGGCTTTCGGTGCCGCCGGCGCCCGCGTGGATTTCCACATAGGTGTCGTTGGAGTCGGCCTCGCCCGACAGCAGCGTTCCGACCTGGCGCTTCATCGCGTCGGCGTGCAGCTCCCGCAAGGTGGCGTCGAGGTCTTCGACGACGCCCTTGTCGCCCTCCTCCTCGGCCATCTCGATCAGCTCGACCGTGTCGGCAAGCTCGCCTTCGAGCCGCGTCACCGCCGCGATCGATTCCTCGAGCTGCTGGCGCTCGCGCATGAGCCCCTGCGCCTTCTCGGCATCGTTCCAGAAGTCGGGGTCTTCGGCAAAGTGGTTCAGGTCATCCAGACGGGCAAGCGCGTTGTCCCAGTCAAAGATGCCTCCTCAGCAGGGAGATCGACTGACGAATCTCGTCGACCATCTGCAAGTGTTCGGCGCGCATAGGCGGATTTCTCGTTCTGTTAAGTTGAGGTCTGGCTGATGTCCGGAGCCTGGGTGGTCAGTATAGCCCGCCGGTTCCGGACCTGACGGCGCGATCGGCTTCCGGACTGACCGTCAGCGGCTTGCCGAACTGGTCCTGGTAGCCGATTACCGAATAGCTCTCAGGCGGCGCCTGGCCCGGCTTGAAGGCCTCCAGGATCACGTTGGAGTCGTTCGGCCCGGCGCGCAGCCCTGTGGTGGCGTTGATGCGCACCAGCTGGATGCCCGGCGGCACACGGAAGGGAATCGCCGGCTTGTCCGCGAGCGCCTCCATCATGAAGTCGCGCACCACAGGCGCGGCGAGACGGCCACCGGTCATGCCGCGGCCAAGCGGCTTGGGCTGGTCGTAACCGATATAGACACCGACGGCGAGATCCGGCGAAAAGCCCATGAACCAGGCGTCCTTTTCGTCGTTGGTCGTGCCGGTCTTGCCGGCGATCGGCTTGCCGACGGATTTCATGATAGTCGCGGTGCCGCGCTGGACGACGCCTTCGAGCATCGAGATGATCTGGTAGTCGGTGTAGGGATCGAGGACCTGCTCGCGATTGTCGATCAGCTCCGGTTCGTCCTGACCGTTCCAGTCCTGGGCGTCGCATGTTTCGCAGACGCGTTCATCGTGCTTGTAAATGGTTTCGCCGTACCGGTTCTGGATACGGTCGATCAGCGTCGGCGTGATCTTGCGGCCGCCGTTGGCAAGCGTCGAATAGGCACCGGCCATCCGCAGCACCGTCGTCTCGCCGGCGCCCAGCGACATCGGCAGATAGGGCGCCAGGTCGTCGTAGATGCCGAACCGCTTGGAGTATTCGCGGATCAGCGGCATGCCCATGTCCTGAGCCAGTCGGACGGTCATCACGTTACGCGACTTCTCGATGCCACGGCGCAGCGTCGAGGGGCCGGCGAACTTGCCGCCATAATTCTGCGGCCGCCAGATCTTGCCGCCGGAAACGATCTCGATCGGTGCGTCGATGACGACGCTGGATGGCGAGTAGCCGTTGTCGAGGGCCGAGGCGTAGACGAACGGCTTGAAGGACGAGCCGGGCTGACGCATGGCCTGCGTGGCGCGGTTGAACTCGCTTTCGGCAAAGGAAAAGCCGCCAACCAGTGCCAGGACGCGGCCAGTATGCGGATCCATCGCGACCAGCGCGCCGGAAACCTTCGGAATCTGCTGCAGCTCGTAAACGCCCTCGATCACCTCGGCGACGGCCTCGGGGTCGTCCTCGGGTGGCTCCTTCACCGCCGGAGAGACATAGAACACGTCGCCGGGCTTGAGAATGTCGGCGGCCTTCTTGCCGGCCCATTTCATCTGGGCGAGCGGAATTCGGCCGACGTCGCGCTTTTCGCTGAACTGGCCGGACGGCAGCTTGGTCGGCCGCAGCCCGATAACCGCGCCGTCTTCCTCGACCTTCAGCGCGACGGCGAGCCGCCAGGGCTCAATGTCGCCGAGCGGGTCGACCGCGCCGACAGCAGGGCCCCAGTCGCCGGAGATGTCGACCGTCTCGATCGGTCCGCGCCAGCCCCTCGTGCGGTCGTAGCCGACAAAGCCCTTCACGAGCACGCGGCGCGCCAGCACCTGAAGCTTGGGATCCAGGGTCGAGCGGACCGACAGGCCGCCCTTGTAGAGGCCGTCCTCGCCATAGAGCTCATAGAGCTTGCGGCGCACTTCCTCGGCGAAATAGTCAGCCGCCTGCAGGCGCGCGCCGGACGGGCGCAGCGTCACTTCCAGCGGGCTCTTGCGCGCGGCGTCGCCTTCGTCAGCCGTAATGAAACCGTTGTCCTGCATCCGGTCGATCACCCAGTTGCGCCGCTCGATGGCACGCTCCGGGTGACGGAAGGGATGGTAGTTGTTCGGCGCCTTGGGCA
>CAJQNW010000070.1 GCA_905479765.1 uncultured Tepidamorphus sp.
GGCCGCGGCCGTGGCTGTCGAAGCGGTCCCGGACCTCACCGAGTGGCAGGACGCGGCCTGGCTCAAGCAGCAACGGTTTCCCGCCTTCCGGGCGGCGCTGGAGCATGTGCACCATCCAAGGGAGCCCGCTGATGCCGCCGAGGACGGCGCGCCATGGAAACGGCTTGCCTATGACGAGCTTCTGGCCGGCCAGCTTGCGCTCCATATCGTTCGCAGCCGGATGAAGAAGGCCGGCGGCAAGGCACGTCAGGGCGATGGTCACCTGCAAGAGAAAATCCTCGCCGCCCTGCCATTCAGCCTGACCGGATCGCAGAGCGAGGCCGTGAAGGATGTCCTTGCCGATCTCGCCGAGCCAAACCGGATGCTGCGGCTCCTGCAGGGAGATGTCGGCAGCGGCAAGACTGTGGTCGGCGTGCTGGCGATGGCGGCGGTCGCCGAAGCCGGCGCGCAGTCGGCCTTCATGGCCCCGACGGAGCTGCTGGCCCGCCAGCACTTCCGGACGATCGCGCCGCTGGCCGAGGCCGCCGGCCTCACGGTCGCGATCCTGACGGGCCGGGAAAAGGGCAAGGAACGCGAGCCGATCCTCAAGGGCGCGGCGGAGGGGTCGATCGACATCCTGGTCGGCACACACGCACTGTTCCAGACGGGTGTCGGCTTTGCCAATCTCGGACTGGCGGTCGTCGACGAACAACACCGGTTCGGGGTGCATCAGCGCCTGGCGCTGGCGGCCAAGGGAGACGCCGTCGACATGCTGGTAATGACGGCGACGCCGATCCCGCGCACGCTGCTGCTCACCCACTATGGCGACATGGACGTGACCAAGCTGACCGAGAAACCGGCCGGGCGAAAGCCGATCTCGACGCGGGTGGTGCCGCTGGAGAGGCTGAGCGACGTCGTCGCCGGTGTGCAGCGGGCGGTCGGCGACGGGGCGCAGGTCTATTGGGTCTGTCCGCTGGTCGATGAATCCGAAGTCCTTGAGGTTGCGTCCGCAGAAGAGCGCTTTGCCGCGCTCAAGTCCGTGTTCGGCGACCAGGTGGCCATCATCCACGGGCGCATGAGCGGGGCGGAGAAGGACAAGATCATGCGCGGCTTCATAGACGGGAGCACGCGCCTTCTGGTCGCCACCACGGTCATCGAGGTCGGCGTCGACGTGCCCGAAGCCAGCGTCATGATCATCGAGCATGCCGAACGCTTCGGCCTGGCCCAGCTACACCAGCTGCGCGGCCGGGTCGGGCGTGGACGGGCGGAGTCCAGCTGCGTGCTGCTCTACAAGGGGCCGCTTGGAGAAACCAGCCATGCGCGGCTGGAAATCATGCGCGAGACCGATGACGGATTCCGGATCGCCGAGGAGGACCTGCGTCTCAGAGGCGGTGGCGAGGTGCTCGGCACGCGCCAGAGCGGCATGCCGGAGTTCCGGGTGGTGCGTACCGGCGTGCATCTCGACATGCTGGAGGCCGCCCGCGACGACGCGCGGCTGGCTCTCGACAAGGACCCGCAGCTCAACAGCCCGCGCGGGGCTGCGTTGCGCACCTTGCTCTATCTGTTCCGCAAGGATGCCGCGATGCGGCTGATCGAGGCCGGGTGAAGAACGGTCCGCCAGGGCGGGCCTCAGATCACCCTACTCCGCGGCGTTCTTCGGCGCTTCCGGTTCGGATGGCAAGACCTCGTGCCCGTCTTTACCGGCCGGTGTCTTGTCTCCATTCGACGGTGTCACCAGACCGCCGGAGATGACCACCTTGGCGGCATCCTCGACGCTCATGTCGAGGATGATCACGTCCTTGCGCGGAACGAACAACAGGAAGCCGGAGGTCGGGTTCGGGGTCGTCGGCAGGAACACGCTGAGCAGGTCGTCGTCCTCGCCGCCCGCCTTCGCCTTCAACTCGCCCTTCGTTTCGGTGGCCACGAAGACGATCGCCCACAGGCCGGTGCGGGGGTACTCGATCAGCCCGACATCCTGGAACGACTGCTGAGTTTGCGAGAGCACCGTCTCGAAGATCTGCTTGAGCGCGCGATAGATGGTGCGGACCAGCGGCATGCGGTCGAGCAGCATTTCGCCATAGGCGATGATGGTGCGGCCGAACAGGTTGGCGGTCGTCGCACCCAGGAAGATCAACAGGAAGATCGCGACGATCAGCCCGAAACCCGGCACCGTGAACGGAAGGTAGTGGTCGGGGTTGTAGCGCGCGGGGATCCACGGTTTCACCCAGGCGTCGACCCAGCCGATGAAGGTCCAGGTGATGTAGATGGTGATCGACAGCGGCGCCGCGATGACGAGGCCGGTCAGGAAATAGTTGCGCAGGCGCATGCCGAAGCCAATCCGCCGCTTGTGCGGCGGCTCAGGCTGCATCATCGGCCCCAGTCCGCCTTCACCTTCCTGGTGGTTCGTCATCTCAGATCCGTTCGCCGCACGCGCGCCGGCTTCATTGTGGCTGTCGGCCCGCAGAAGCGCATCATATAACCCATTTCGAATTCGCGGGAGCGAATTTCAAGAGAAACGCTGCCGGATCGGGCGGGTTCCGGCGAAATCGGCGGCGGCGAATTATTCGACAGTCACCGATTTCGCGAGATTACGCGGCTGATCGACATCGGTGCCCATGAAGACCGCCGTGTGATAGGCGATCAACTGTACAGGGATCGCGTAAATCAGCGGTTGCACGAACGGATACATTTTCGGCAGAGCCAGCGTCGTTTGCGGCTTGTCGCCGGCGGCTTCCGCGCCTGCCTGATCGGTCAGCAGCACGATGGCGCCGCCACGCGCCGCGACCTCTTCCATGTTCGATATGGTCTTGTCGAACAGCTGATCGGACGGCGAGACGACGATCACCGGGACACCCTCGTCGATCAGGGCGATCGGGCCGTGCTTCAGTTCGCCGGCCGCGTAGCCCTCGGCGTGGATATAGGAGATTTCCTTGAGCTTCAGCGCCCCTTCGAGCGCCACGGGGTAGTTCAGGCCGCGGCCCAGGTAGAGAACGTCGCGGGCGTGCGACAGGTCCTTGGCGAGCGCCTCGATCTGCGGCTCGAGCTTCAGTGCCTGGGCGGCCAGACGCGGCACCTCGATCAGCGCGCGGACCAGCTTGCGCTCGTCGCCTTCCGACAGGAAGCCGCGCTGGCGGCCGGCGGCGATCGCCAGGCAGGCGAGAACGGCCAGCTGGCAGGTGAAGGCCTTTGTCGAGGCAACGCCGATCTCGGGGCCGGCAAGCGTCGGGAAGACGATCTCGGATTCCCGGGCGATGGTGGATTCGCGGACGTTGACGACGGACAGGATGTGCTGGCCCTGGGCGTCGCAATAGCGCAGCGAGGCGAGCGTGTCGGCCGTTTCCCCGGACTGGGAAATGAAGATCGCCAGTCCGCCGGGATCGAGCGGCACTTCGCGGTAGCGGAACTCCGAGGCCACGTCGATGTCGACGGGGATGCGGGCGTATTTCTCAAACCAGTACTTGGCGACGAGGCCGGCGTAGTAGGCGGTGCCGCACGCGCAGATGGTGATGCGCTTGAGCTCGGCGAAATCGCACGGCATGTCGGCAGGGATGCGAACCAACTCGGTCGCCATGTCGATGTAGTTGGCAAGCGTGTGGCTGATGACTTCCGGCTGCTCGTGGATCTCCTTGGCCATGAAGTGGCGGAAGTTTCCCTTGTCGACGAGGAGCGCGGTTGCCAGCGACCGACTCATCGGACGTGTCGCCGGATTGCCGTCCGCATCGTAGATCTGGACGCCGGCGCGGGTGAGCACGGCCCAGTCGCCATCTTCCAGATAGGTGACGCGATCGGTGAACGAGGCCAGCGCGATGGCGTCGGAGCCCAGGAACATCTCGCCGTCGCCGTGGCCGATCGCCAAGGGGCTGCCGCTGCGCGCCCCGATCATCAGGTCTTCCTCGCCGTCGAACATGATCGCAAGCGCGAATGCACCTTCGAGACGGGAAAGCGTGTCCCGCACGGCTTCGACCGGCGTCTTGCCCGCCTCGAGTTCGCGCGTGATCAGGTGCGCGATGGTTTCGGTGTCGGTCTCGGTCTGGAATTTGGCGCCACCGGCTTCGAGTTCGTTCCGCAACGCCCGGAAGTTCTCGATGATGCCGTTATGGACGACGGCGACACGGTCGGTGGCGTGGGGATGGGCATTCGTTTCGGTCGGCGCGCCATGGGTCGCCCAGCGGGTGTGGCCGATGCCGATATGACCCATGAGCGGGGCATCGCGCAGACGTGTTTCGAGATTGCGCAGCTTGCCCTCGGCGCGGCGCCGCGCCAGGTGATGGTCCTCGAGCGTGGCGATGCCGGCCGAGTCGTAGCCGCGGTACTCGAGCCGCTTGAGCGCTTCGAAAATACCGTCGGCAACCGGCTCGTTGCCGATGATTCCTACTATTCCGCACATATAGCCATCGTCTCCCGGTCACCGGCCAACGTCAGCCGGGCTGCCTAAGTCGGACATGGCCAGTCGGATACCGGCTCTTGCCGTTCTGTAAAATTCAATCTTTGTGACCGACTCTAACTCTTTCGGCGATTATCCTTGGGAGTCCTTAGAATTCGGTTTCCCGGAAACCGCTTCGGCGCCGCCCGGTTTCTCGGTCTGTCTCGCCCGGCCAAACGCCAGCGCCCCGGGAGCCACGTCCTTGGTGATGACGCTGCCGGAGGCGACATAGGCGCCCTCGCCGATCGAGACCGGGGCGACCAGCGCGCTGTTGGAGCCGATGAAGGCGCCCGCGCCGATGTCGGTGTGGTGCTTGTTGTGGCCGTCGTAATTGCAGGTGATGGTCCCTGCCCCGACGTTGGCGCCGGCGCCGACCCGGGCGTCGCCCACATAGGACAGGTGGTTGATCTTGGCGCCGTCCTCAACGGTGGCGGCCTTCACCTCGACGAAGTTCCCGATCTTCGCGCCCTCGCCGATCGCCGCGCCGGGGCGCAGGCGGGCATAGGGGCCGACCACGGCGCCTGATGCGACAGTGGCGCCTTCGATATGCGAGAAGGCGCGAACCGTCGCGCCGTCCGCGACGGTGGACTTGGGTCCGAAGAAGACGTTCGGCTCGATGAGAACATCCTGGCCTATCCGCGTGTCACGGCTGAGGAAAACGGTTTCGGGTGCGACCAGCGTCGCGCCACCCTCCAGGGCTGCGGCGCGCAACCGGGCCTGCATCGCGGCCTCGGCGCTGGCAAGCTGGGCGCGCGTGTTGACACCCTGCACTTCCGCTTCAGGGCACGCTACGGCAGCGGTCTTCAGGCCGCGCGCTACCGCGATTTCAATGGCGTCGGTGAGGTAGTATTCGCCCTTGGCGTTGTCGTTGCCGATCGCATCGAGAAGCTCGGCGATCAATCCTTTTTTAAATGCGATAACCCCGGAATTACAGAATGTTATCTGCTTTTCCTCACCTGATGCGTCACGTTCTTCACGGATGGCCAGAAGCCGATTTCCCTCCATGATCAAACGGCCGTAACCGCTTGGATCCGCAGCGTCGAATCCAAGCACCGCAACGTCCGCCCCATCGGCAAGCGCGCGGCGCAGACGGTCGATCGTTTCCGCCGTGACGAGTGGCGTATCGCCGTAGAGCACGATCGTGTCGCGGTCCGCCGCCAGTGCCGCGCGCGCGGCCAGAACCGCGTGCGCGGTCCCCAGCCGCTCCGTCTGCACATGGACGGAAGCCGACGGCGACTTCCGGCCGAGGAATTGCCGAACGCCGTCCATTCCCGGGCCGATCACCGCGGCTATCGATGCCTCGCCTGTCGTTTCGCCGATCGTTTCCAGCACATGACCGAGCATCGGTTCGCCAGCAACCGGATGCATCACCTTGGGCAAGGCCGAGCGCATCCGCGTGCCCTCGCCCGCGGCAAGGACGACATAGAGGCAGGATCGATCGGTCATAGGCGGCTCCGCAACTATATGGATGCCGGACTAATTACCGGAATCCCGCGAGATTTGGGAGAGAATCGGTTAGTTCTGATTAATACCTCGAACTTCGAAAAACGATAGATATCCGTGGCAAGGAAACTCGCAGCCGAAAAACGGCGTAGACCCATCCGTGAAAGGCGGATGCGCAGCGTATGGGGTCTGATGGCAGCCCTGTCACTGGGCGTGGTTGTCGTCGCATCGGTCGACGATACCGGCCAGCAGCGCATTGCGGCATTGTTCGTAACCGACGAGATGCAGGTCGCCGGCGATTTCGCGACCCAGTCCGAGTTCGCCGATCTGTCCGCCGAGATCACCAGACTTCGTTCGGAGACCCGGCTTCTCGCGCTCGAGCGCGAAGCAATGGCGATCAAGATCGCGACGCTGGAATCCGAATTCGGTCCGATCACCGGTTCGATCCCGGCTTCCGCCGAGATCGAAGATGAGGCCGAACTCGATGCGGTCGTGGAGACCGAAGAGGTTTCACCGGAGCCGGCAGTCGCCACCGGGCCGCTTGAGCCGAGATCGGTGCGGACGATCGATGTCGGCTTCGTGCCGCTGCCCAAGGATCGCAAGAGCGCCATCTCTCCGGAGGCGGGAGCGCCGGAAGCACCGGCGATCGATCCGATTGCCACGCCTGCGGCGCCGGCGGACAGCGAACAAGGCGGTTCACCCGACACGTTGGCCGGCACCACGGACGAGGCCGAGATCGCACTGACGGACCTGGCCAGCCCGATGGCGCGTGTCATTCCCTCTTCGGTAGCCCAGACGCATTTCGCCATCCAACTCGGCGTCGCCGACACCATGACGGACGTCCGGGCAATGTGGACGTCGATATCGAACGAGCACGATCTGCTTGTCGGACGGCTTGAGCCGGCCGTCGCCATCGCCGAGGAAAAGAACAAGATCCGGGTGCGGCTGCTGGCGGGTCCATTCAACGATGCCGCCGACGCGATCCAGCTCTGTACCATGCTCATCGAGCGCGGTGTCGATTGCCGGGCCGTTCGCAACGAGGGCCAGAAGCTCGTCATGCGATGAGCTCATAGGGGCCAGCCGGGCGTGTGCCTTGCTGGTCGCGGCGCGGCCTTGTACTCCCGGTACTCCGTATAGTTCACAGTTCCCAGAGGGTCCGGCCCGTCACGCCCATGAGCGAAAAGACCCGCGCCTATATTATCCTCGTCTTCATGCCGCTGTTCTTTTCGTCGAACCTGGTGCTCGGCCGGGCGGCGCTGGATTTCGTCGAGCCGTGGACGCAGGCGTTCTTCCGGTGGGGACTGGCCTGCCTGATCATGGTGCCGTTCGCCTGGGCCGGCATCAGCCGCAACCGAACGGCGCTGCGTGGGGAGTGGCGCCTGATCGTTCTGCTCGGCTTCTTCGGCATGGTGATCTGCGGCGGCTTCGTCTACATGTCGCTGCAATACACGACCGCGACGAACGCGACACTGATCTATACGAACTCGCCGGTCTTCGTGCTGATCCTCGAGGTTCTGTTCCGCGGTCAGACGGTCAGGCTGCGGCAGGTCGCCGGAATTATTCTCTCATTCATCGGCGTCGCCGTCATCGTCATGCACGGCGAGCTGGACCGGCTGATGCGGCTCGATCTCAACTGGGGCGACCTGGGTATCGCCGTCGCGGCATTCTCCTGGGCGGTCTACTCCGTCTTGCTGCGGCGCCCGTCGCTGCAGGGGCTTCCGACCATGCCGCTGTTCACGGTGATCGCCGCGGCCGGCGCGGTCCTGCTGATCCCCTTCATGGTGTGGGAGACGCTCACCGTCGCCCCGCTACCGACCGAGGGCGCCGCGTGGGCGAGCCTTGTCGGCCTGGCCATCTTTTCGTCCGTGCTGCCGTTCAGCGCCTATCAGTACGGCGTGAAGGTCGTCGGCCCGTCGATCACCTCGGTGTTCCTGTACCTGCTGCCGGCCTACGGCGTGGTGATGGCGATCCTGTTCCTCGGAGAGGAATTCCACGCCTACCACGCGGTCGGCTTCGTGCTCGTCAGCCTCGGCGTGATCCTGGCGACGGCGCAATTCGGACGGCGTGCCGCGGCGGCCAAGCCGGCCTGAGGCAGGCCAAGCGCCGAACCGACGTCCTACCCCGGTGTCGTGGCCTAGGGAAACGCCGGCAAGCGGGCCGGTTCGTCGATACTCCAGTTTACCTCAGGCCCAAGTGGAACGATGCCGTGTGGATTGCGCTTCGGGCTCGGCGAATGATATCCGCGCCTGTAGATATCGAAGTGGACCGTCTCGGCGACGCCCGGCAGCCGATAGATTGTACGCGCGTAATCCCAAAGGCGCGGATAGTCGATCAGGCGGCGCAGGTTGCACTTGAAAGCGCTCCAGTAGCCGACATCGAAGCGCGCCAGCGTCGGAAACAGCCGGATGTCCGCTTCGCTCAGCCGGTCGCCGGCCAGGTAGCGCGACGATCCCAACTGCTCCTCGATGGCGTCGAGTGTTTCGAACACGCCCGCGACGGCTTCGTCATAGGCCACCTGACTCTCGGCGAAACCGGCACGGTAGACTCCGTTGTTCAGATCGCGGTGGATGCGCTCGTTCCACATATCGATAACGGGGCGAAGCGCGAGCGGGTAGAAGTCGCGGTCGTTCGCCCCTACGCCGTCAAACGCACTGCCGAGCATACGCACGATATCGGCGGATTCATTGCTGACGATGCGGCCCTGCTCGGTGTCCCAAAGCACCGGGACCGTTACCCGGCCGGTGTAGTCGGGCTCGCTGCGGGCGTAGATTTCCGTGAGGGCGGACGCGCCGAACAGGTCATCGGTATACCCGTCGGCGGGCGCGTATACCCAGCCATCGCCGGTGCGTCGGGGGGCGACAACCGATATCGCGATTGCCTGTTCGAGACCTTTCAGGGTGCGCGTCAGCAAGGCGCGATGGGCCCAGGGGCAGTTCCAGGCGACATAGAGGTGGTAGCGGTTTGCCGCTGCGGGAAATCCGCCGCGGCCCGTCGGTCCGGGCGCGCCGTCCGGCGTGACCCAGTTGAGCAGGACGCTCGGCGTACGCTGCCAGCTGCCGTCCTGGCGCGTGCTAACCGCCTCGTCGGTGTGCCAGAGGCCGTCGATCATCAGTCCCAAGGGCGGCGTCTCCGGTTACGTCGCGTTGATGCCACGGCCAAATGGACCGGCGCGGCGCGGCGTCAAGATGCGGCTCCGTGGTGAGCGAACCGCGGGCGCTACCCGCCGAGGAACAGGCGGCCGACTTCCGGGTCGGCGAGCAGGTCGTCGCCCTTGCCCGCCTTGGCGAGCTGGCCGGAGACCAGCACGTAGCCGATATCGGCGAACTCCAGCCCCTTCTTGGCGTTCTGCTCGACCATGATGATGGTCTTGCCCTCGACGCGCTGGAGGTCGTCGAGAATCTCGAAGACCATATCAATGAAGCGTGGCTCCAGGCCGATCGAGGGCTCATCGACCAGCAACACTTCAGGGTTCATCACCAGCGCGCGGGAAATCTCCAGCAGCCGCCGTTCTCCGCCCGACAGGACATTGGCGGGCTGCTTACGGCGTTCGGCAAGGCGGGAATATTTGTCGAACACCTTCTCGGCCGCCTCGCGCGCCTCGACCGGGCGGCCCTTGAGAAAGCCGCCCATCCAGAGGTTTTCCTCCACCGTCATCTGCGGGAACACGGAATTGTCCTGCAGGATGTAGGCGATGCCGGCGTCGCGCAGCTTCTCGTTGGCGCTGAGCTTGGTGATGTCCTTGCCGCCGACCGAGATCGTGCCGCCCATGATGTTGGTGAAGCCGAAGATCGAATGGAGCACCGTGGATTTGCCCGCGCCGTTCGGTCCGATCAGGCAAAGCGACTGGCCCTTGGCGACCCTGAGCGAGAAGCCGTGCAGGATTTCCATACGCCCGTAGCCGGCGCGCAGCGTGTCGATCGACAGGAAGGTATCGCCGGCGAGATCTTCGAGATACCCGACCTTCGGCGACTCCGAGGCGATCTTCTCGGCTTCCTTCTGGACGTCCTCGACCGACATGACGGTCGAGATGTCGCCGAGGCCGTAGCCGCTGATGCGCTTGCCGTCTTTTCCTTCGCCGGCCATCAGTGCGCCCCCAGGTAGGCGTCTATGACGCGCTGGTCGTTCTGAATTTCCTCCGGCGCACCTTCGGCGAGCATCTGGCCGTGCGCGAGGCAATAGATGTGTTCGGCCAGGTTCATGATCACCCGCATGTTGTGCTCGATCACGAACAGCGTGATGCCAAACGCCTGATTGGCGTGCTTGAGGCGGTCGATCAGGCCGTTGATGAGGGTCGGATTGATCCCGGCCGTCGGCTCGTCGAGCATCAGCAGCTTCGGCTCGTTCATCAGCGCCATGGCGAATTCGAGCAGCTTCTGCTGTCCGAACGACAGGTCGCCGGCGAGCAGGTAGCGCTTCTGATAAAGCCCGACGAATTCGAGCAGTTCCTCGGCCCGGCCGTGCTCGCCGGACTTCTGGCTGACGAACAGACTGGTCAAGTTGTGGCTGCGCATCGAGGTGGAAATCAGCATGTTCTGCACACACGTCATGCCGCCGTAGATGCGGGTCTGCTGGAAGGTGCGGAGCATTCCGCGCCGGGCGATCTGGCGCACGCGCAGCTTCGAGATCTCCTTGTCCTCGAATTTGATCGAGCCGCTATCGATCGGGTGATAGCCGACGATGGAGGAGAACAGCGTCGTCTTTCCGGAGCCGTTGGGACCGATCAGGCCGATGATCTTGCCTTCGGGCACCTTCAGCGAGATATCGCTGTTCGCCTGGACGCCGCCGAAGGCCTTCGAGACGCCGCTGACTTCGAGGAGCGTATTCATTTCGCCGCCTCCCCCGCCGCGCCTCGGGCAAGCGCCGGATCGACCTTGTGTCCGAAGCGCTCGGGAAAGCGCTCGCGCAGGAAACCCAGGATGCCTTGCGGGAAGAACACGACGATCAGCACGATCATCAATCCGAGCGCAACGCGCTGCCAGCCGAGCAGGTAGGTCCAGAAGAATTCCTTCAGGAGCTGAAAGACGATAGCCCCGATCACCGGGCCCCACAGCGTGCCCTTGCCGCCGAGGATGACCATCAACACCATCCAGACACCAAACGAGGCGCCGGCGAAGGCGACTTCGATCGGATCGATGAAGCGCTTCAGGTTGCCCAGGAGCCCGCCGGCGACCCCCAGGAACAGTGCCGAGATGACCCAGGCGGTGACCTTGATGCGGGTTGTCGGCAGGCCCATCGCCTCGGCCTTGTCCTCGTCGTCGCGGATGGCGTTGATGGCGAGGCCGAAGCGGGTCGAGTAGAGCCAGCTCACGACGATGAAGGTAAGCACGGCGAGTACGAAAGCCAGGTAGTAGTAGAACCGGCTGGTCTCGCCGAGGCCGGATGGCGCGTGCGGCACGACCATACCCGACCCCGCGCCGATCCAGTCCCAACCATTGGCGATCTGACCGGCGGCGACGCCCAGGCCAAGCGTGCAGATCGCAAAATAGTGGCCGCGCATGCCGAGCACCGCGGAACCGAGGATGGCGGCGACGATGCCGGCGGCGACCGCGGCCAGCGGCAAGCCGACCGCTAGACCCTCGAGATATTGCACAACGTCGAAGGTGAAGACGGTTTGGCCGCCTCCCTTGGCGGCGTTGTAGTCGGTGACCGAATAGAACAGTCCGACCTGGACGATCGCGCAGGTGTACATGCCGACGCCAATGAAGACGACGTTGCCAAACGAGTTGTAGCCCATCTGCCCGCCGACCAGGTCCCAGGTCAGGGCGAAGACGATGAACAGCCAGAGTTCGGCCATCTGAGACTGGTAATTGGGAAACAGGTACGGCGCAGCGATCCCTATTGCGAGGATTGCCGCGTAGCCGATCAGTCTCGACATGCCCGCACTCATTTCAGGTACTGGCGCTTCGCCGCCAGCCGCCAGTTGCGCCAGACGAGAACGACCACAAGCAGCCCGAAGACGAAGGCGAGCTGATACTGCGCACCGAGGATGAAACCGGCGAGGTTTTCGGCCGCGCCGAGACCGAGCCCCGCGACGATGACGCCGGCGAAATTACCGAGCCCGGCGACGACGACGATCATGAAGGAACGGATCGTATATGGCAGCCCGATGTAGGGGTGGATCGAGTAGGCCATTGCCACCAGCGCGCCGCAGGATCCGCAAAGCGCGGCATTCAAACCGTAGGTGACGGCATAGACCCGGTCGGTATCGATGCCCATCACGCGGGCGGCACGGGCATTCTGGGCGGTGGCGCGGATCGCCTGGCCCATGCGCGAGCGCTTAAGGAAGACAACCATGCAGCCGCCGACCACGATGGCGAGGACGAAGGCGACGACCTTGATCTGCGACAGCGTGACGAGGCCGTCGAACAGGAACATCGTTCCAAGGCCTGCCTCGGCGATCTGAACGTTGCCGCTGAAGGCGGTGTTCATCAGCTGCTGCAGCAGGATCGACAGACCGAAGGTCGCCAGCAGCGACACGAACAGGTCGCGGTCGACGATGCGGAAAATCACCGCCCGATAGAGCGCCCAGCCGACGATGAACATCACCAGCGCCGCGACCGGCACGGCCAGCAAGGGATGTATTCCGCCCCAGTACATCATTACCGCGACGTAGCCGCCGAGCATAACGAACTCGCCCTGGGCGATGTTGATGATGCTCATCACCCCCCACACGAGCGCCATTCCGTAAGCCGCCAGCGCGAATATCGCACCCAGCAGCAGCCCGTTGAGGACCAGGTCGACGGTAATAACCGGGGCCTGGATCAATATCATCAGATTGTCGAACACGACGCCGCCCCGTCCTGGAAGTTTCTTGTTTAAGGCGAGTGGCACGGCCCCGGAGCTGGTTCCCCCCTGCCCCGGAGCCGCGCTTATAATGTCGAATCAGTTCATTGCCGGGCGTGGAATCACAGCCTTGGTCTCGGCGACGGCGCTGGGTGCAACGATCTTGAACTCGCCGTCGAGCACCTGGTAGAGCGCCATCGGCTTGGCGATGTTCTTGCCGGTCTCGTCGAATTTGATCTTGCCGTAGAACGTTTCCATGTCGGTGGCGGCAAGCGCGTCGCGCACGGCGGTCTTGTCGGTCGTTCCCGCCCGCTCCAGCGCATCGGCGAAGACCTGCACGGCGGCCGAGGATTCTGCTGCCTGGTAGGGCGGCGCGTAGCCGTACTTGGCCTCGAAGGTCTTGGCATAGTCGGCGGCCGAGCCGAACAGGTCGTCCTTGTACGCCAGCGACGGTGCCCACTGGGTGGCACACAGGGTGTATTCGGACGCCGCTCCGAAATTGCCGATGATGTCGGCGGAGTCGCAATGGGTCATGGCGACGACCGGCACGGAGACCTTCTGCTCACTGAGCTGGCGGATCGCCGTGGTAGCCCCCTTAGAATGGCCGGAGACGATCAGGACGTCTGGCTTGAGCGCCTTGATCTTGGTCAGCGTTGCCGACATGTCGTTGAGTTCGCGCGGGAACTGATCGTCGATGACGAGCTTCATGCCGTATTTTTCCATGTCCTCCACAACACCGGCGCGCACGTCGGCGCTGAACGGATCGTTCTCGACGACGACGGCGACCTTGATCTCGTCGGGCTTCTTGCCGAGCGCCTCGGCATTTTCGGCGGCCAGATCGATGGCGCTGGCGAGGTACTGCTCCGACGTGGAAAGTGTAGCGAAGATGTACTTCCAGCCGTTGGTGAACAGCGAGCGGGACGCGCCGTTTGCCTCGACCATCGGAACCTGAAGCTCCTCGGTGACGGGGGCTACGGCCTTCGTCAGGCCCGAGCCATAGGGCCCCAGGATCAGCTCAATGCCATCCTGCTTGACGAGGCGCTCGACGAGTTCGGCGCCGCGGGCAGGAGTGGACTCGTCGTCGTAATACTTGACCTCGATCTGGTAGGTCTTGTCGCCGATCTTGACGCCACCGGCTTCGTTGATCTTCTCCACCGCTAAATCGTAGCCGCGCTGGGTATGCTCGCCGTTCGTGGAATAATTGCCCGTCAATGAAATTGCCGAACCGAGCGTGACGGTGTCCTCGGCAAGCGCCGCTCCGCCAAACGCAACGGCGCCGGCTGCGGCAAGCACAAGTGTGCGAGTGATTCGCATTGCAGTTCCTCCCTTGGGTGTCTTGAGACCGGCTCTTCAGGGCCGGTTGAAAATGCCGTTTGGCTTGGAAGGAACAATGCCGTTGTTTGTTGGCCGGTTCAAGACCGACCAATGGCCGATTGAATAGAGTTGATGTTTTTCCGGTACGCATCTTCTGTTCCGCCCGCGAAAACCGCCGATCCCGCGACAAGAACGTCCGCCCCTGCGGAAACAACGCCATTGGCGGTCGCTGGAGATACCCCGCCATCGACTTGGAGCCAGATATCGCGGCCGCCGATCATCTCGCGGATCCGGCGGATCTTGGGCAGTTGTGATGACAGGAAGGACTGCCCCCCGAAGCCCGGATTGACGGTCATCACCAGGATCAGGTCGACCGTATCGAGCACGTATTCAATGGCGTTTTCCGGTGTCGAAGGCGTCAGCGACACGCCGGCCTTCTTGCCGAACGCACGGATGGCGCGCAGCGAGCGATCAAGATGCGGCCCGGCTTCGGCATGGATTGTGATGATATCGGACCCGGCTTCGGCGAACGCCTCCAGATAGGGATCCGCCGGCGCAATCATCAGGTGCGTATCGAGAATCTTGTCCGTTACGGGCCTGAGTGCTTTGACGATCATCGGGCCGATCGTGATGTTCGGCACGAAATGGCCGTCCATGACGTCGACGTGGATCCAGTCGGCGCCGGCGGCGACGACGGCCTCCACCTCTGCGCCCAGGCGGGCGAAATCGGCCGACAGGATCGACGGCGCTATCAACGGCTTGACCATGGCTACTCCCCTCGTGATCCCTCCTAGAGCCACGGGATA
>CAJQNW010000071.1 GCA_905479765.1 uncultured Tepidamorphus sp.
GCCGCGGTTCGATAAGGATGAAATCGGCGCTCGACAGGACGGCTGTCAAAAGCGCGACGCGGGCGAGCTCTGTGCGTTTGAGGGCCTCCGCGCCTTCCCCTGCCTTGCGGATCGTGTCGGGTGTCGGCGCGATGTCGGCGATACTCCGGCCCTTGAGCCGCTCGGCCAGTGTTTCCTCGGTCAGCGCCAGGAGACCATTGGCCTCCAGGACGGCGGGGTCCGCGAGCGCCGCGGTACAGCGCAACGTCGCCGCGTTGAGGTTTTCCCGCGTCGACTGGCGCGAGCGCTGGGTCAGCGCGAAGGCGAAGAAATACTGCGTGTAGCGGTTGATTTCGGCGGGTGCGATGATCGCGACCGGCTTGCCGCGCTCGACCTTGACCTCCTCCTCGAGGCTGCCGGGCGCCGGTTCGTCCTGTTTCGCCGCATTCAGGGCCAGCTTGCCGGTGAACGGCTTCGGGTCTCTGATCGGGCTTGTCAGATATTCATAGGCCGCGCGGATGACGGAGTAGAACCGGGCATAGGTCGTCAGCGACACCGCGATGCTGGTCAAACCGGTGATGGCCAGCCGCAACAGCACGAAGAACCCGATCACCATCGCCAGCGGTATGGCGCCGGACAGCGCTTCGTAGCCGAGATAGAAGCCGATGGCCGCGATGGCGACTGCCGCGGTGACGTTGGAGGCGAACTCCGATTGTTTCGGCGAAAGGATGCGGGTCGCGAAGATCGCGAGGCTCACGTGATTGGCTTCGCTGGCCATCAGGCTGGCGCTGAGCGTCGGGCGGTCGGGGTTGGGCGCGCTTTCGTCGGCGATCCCGTCAAGCGTGTCGCGCATCGCGTTCCGGTAGGCTTTCTGGGCGACCTTGCGATTGCGCTGCGCGACGACCACACGGTGGCTGATGAAATAATTCATCGCGATGGCCGGGATCGCGATCACCAGCAGGAATGCGACCACCTCGCCGGCGATCCAGATCATGCCGGCGATTGCCGGGACCGCCAGCAGCAGATAGCGCGGCATCGACATCAGCACGTTGACGGGCCTGAACAGCATCAGCTTGGCGCTGGCAACCTCCAGCGCCTGCAGCGACGTCGCGCCGTTGCGCGCCAGCGCCATTTGCGCGGGAAAGGCGCGGTCCTCGTCCAGCATGGTACGGATGATGAGTTCGGCGAACGACATGGACAGGTAGAAGCCCATCCGGGCGCTGATGTAGATGAGGAAGGTCGCGGCAATCAGCGCACCGGCGACGCCGGCGATGACCACCGCCATCCACATGCCATCGCGCGGATCGATGGATTGCCCGAGGATTAGGACGGGCTCGTTCGTCTCGACCGCCGAGAAGTACCAGATCACACCGGCGAAGGCGGCCGCCTGCATCGCCCGGCCTGCGGTGATCAGGCCGATGATCGTGGCGACCCGGAACGGGCTGAACCGCACCAGCGCGAAAATCATCCAGCGCAGCGCCTCGTAGTAGCGCAGGGTTCGCCGCGCCACCAATCGGTGCCCGGTCAGACCGTTATTGGCAGCGGGTTTTTCTGACATTTCTTGGCGGATATTCCGATGCGATCACTGTTTCGAACCGCGAATTGCGCCGCGACAGCCCTTTCGGAGGTCCGGATTACTCGACGACAGGGTTTATTTAAACCGTTGGCGCCGCGCAATTCTCGCCGTACCCGGCTTCTGGAGAACCGGGCGGGCGCGAGCTTATATATCACCGGATTTCAGGTTTGGCTTGTCGCGCGCGCCTGTGCGCAATAGAAATCCCGGATATTCGAGGCTTGCGGGCTTTGCCGGGTATGGCGCCACGGCGTTCGTATCGCGGTCGCCGAGAGACGCGCTGATAAATCAACAATGGACATTAAGAGCGGCGAATGAGTGCCAAACGATCGGTCATTGTCATCACCTACGGTCGCACCGGCTCGACGCTTCTCGTCGGCCTGCTGAATACGGCCGAGAAGACGCTGATTCGCGGGGAGAACGGCAATTTCTTCTTCAATCTGTTCAAGGCCTACGACACGCTGATCCAGACGAGGCGGCGCGGCGGCACGACGCCAAATCATCCGTTCTTCGGCATCAAGGAAGCCGACGTCGACGGGTTTCTCGACCTGTGCCGGCAGTCCGTCACCAAGGTTCTCGCGCCGGGCGGCTCGCGTTGGCGCGCCGGTCCCTCCACGATCGGCTTCAAGGAAATCCGCTATCTCAACATGCCCGAGAGCGATCTTTCCGAGTATCTCGATTTCCTGGACATGATTTTCCCCGATCCGCTGTTCGTCTTCCTGACGCGCGATCACGATCAGGTTCTGTCCAGCGGCTTCTATCAGCGGAAGAAAAACAAGGACAAGATCGCCGAGCAGCTGAAGGAGTGCGACCAGATCTTCGAGAAGGTCGCGGCAAACAAGAAGAATTCCTTCGAGATCACCTACAGGGATCTCGCCGATGGCGACAGGCTGCGCGCGCTGTTTGCCGCCGCCGGACTGACCTACGATTCCGAGAAGATCCGCGCCGTCCTGAAGATCGATCACAGCCCGCAGACGCCCAAGCACCTGAAAAAGCGGACCTGGCCGGCCGACGATGACGGCGACGATACCGCCGCCGATGAAGAGGCAAACCCGGCTTAAGGGTCGCCTCAGGCGCCCTTGGCCGCCTCCAGCGCCTTGTCGGCATCATCGCTCCTGCCGAGTTTCTGGTAGGCGATGGCCA
Source organism: uncultured Tepidamorphus sp. (assembly GCA_905479765.1). Lineage (GTDB taxonomy): Bacteria > Pseudomonadota > Alphaproteobacteria > Rhizobiales > Tepidamorphaceae > Microbaculum. The sequence continues at coordinate 2,696 of CAJQNW010000071.1, forward strand.
GGTACCGGAAGCTTGCGATATGCGTTGGATTGAGTTCGGTGGCCCGTTCCAGATCGGCCGCGCCGTCGGCGAAGCGCTTTTCCTCGATCGCCGCACGGCCGGCCAGGTAGTACGCCATCGGATTCTTCGAATCCGTCTCGATCGCACGCCGCGCGCTGTCGCGCGCCTTTGCGGACTGCTTGAGCTGCAGGAACACTTCCGCCTGGTAGCACAGGTTTCGTGAGGGCAGGTTTTCGTTTTCGAAGCTGCGGCCCGTATCGCGGCAGAACCTGTCGAAGATGTCAGCGATACGCTTGCTCTGCCGTCCCGCGTCGATCAGCACTTTGGCCGCTTCCAGCCGGCCGTGCCGGTCCAGGAAACCGAACAGGTTCGTGTAGGCCGTCTCGATCTCGTCCTCGATCGGCGGGGCCGCCGCCCTCAGGGCCTTCATGCGTGCGTTGAGCAGCGTTTTGTCGAACCCGAAGGGATTGATCGGCCCTTTCGGATGCCTGGCAGCGGTTCCGGAGGCGAAATAGTCGTTGACCGTCTCGTTGACGAAGGCGTCGAGATCGTCGCGCGCGCGGATTTCCTGTTCGCTCAAGGAGCCGATATCGGCGTCTTCCCTGTAAACCCGCTTCGCTTCGGTCATCTCCGGCAGACCGATGGCTGCGAAGAACGGCTTCGTCTGTTCGTTGAGATCGTCGGTCGACATCACGAACCGGAAGCAGCGCAGCACCGCGAGGAGCTTTTCCTTCGGATCGGTGACGCCGTCCGGCGCCAGATGGCCGAAGTGCTTCATCACGCTGTTGGTGAACGGATTGGCCGGCTGGCTCTCGTAGACCTCGCGCGGATCGACCGTTTCGCCGAATTGCCGCTGTGTACGCACGACATGCTTGAGGCTCGACAGGAAGCGCTTGTAGGGATCGCGACACACCACGAACAGCGCGATCTCCCGGTCGGCGAAATGGTGCAGCACCTCGGTGCTCACCCCGTGACCGTAGACGAAACGGAATTTCGCCTTCTGGCGCGGCGACATTTCCGCCAGCATCGGCCGGCCGGAAAAGAAATTGTTGGCGTGGGCGAAGACGCCGTGGGGAAAGAACTCGCCCTTGCGCAAGCTCTTGGCGGCATGCGCCCTGATGCTGGTTCCGCCGGTCTTGGCGAAATGCAATCCGATGAAAACGGGTTTCTTGCCGAATAGCATTATCGTTCAGGACCTTGGGGCGAAATGGAGCCGGCGCGGCCGATCAGGCCATCAAATCCGCCGTTCGAGCGCGGCTGTCGATTAGAAGATCGCCGGTTGAGCGTCAAGTTTCCGCCTCGATCGGGGGTCTCGCAGGCGCCCGCGCGGCACCGGTGGTTCCATTCGCCGAGCTAAGGCTTTAGGTAGCGTGCACTGGGTCGTATGCTTCCCGGAACTCCCGGATGCCGCCGACACGGCATTGCAAGAACAACAGGCTCGCCAGACACCGAATGAAAGCGTCCGTCGTCATCCCCACCAAGAATCCCGGCCAGATCTTCCGGGATGTACTCGATCGCGTGCTGGAGCAGGACTGTCCCTGGCCGTTCGAGATACTGGTGATCGATTCCGGCTCGTCGGACGGAACGCTGGAATACGCCCGTTCCAAGTCCGGTGTCCGGTTGCACGAGATCGCGCCGCAGGAGTTCGGCCACGGCCGCACCCGCAATCTCGCCGCGTCGCTGGCCACCGGCGATTTCATCGCCTTCATCACCCACGACGCCCTGCCGGTCGACACCGGCTGGCTGCGAACGATCGTCGAGGCGGTCGAGCAGGACGACACCATCGCCGGCGCGTTTGGGCGCCATATCGCCTATCCCGACGCGACCCCCTTCATCAAACGCGACCTGGAGGTCCATTTCGCCGGGTTTTCGGCGCTTCCCGCCGTCGTTTCCCGCAAGATGGACCCGGAGCGCTACGAGGCCGATCAGGGCTGGCGGCAGGTTCTGCACTTCTATTCCGACAACAACTCCTGCCTCCGGCGCAGCGTCTGGGAAAAGATGCCCTACCCGGACGTCGAGTTCGCCGAGGACCAGATCTGGGCGCATCGCGTCATCGAGGCAGGCTACGCCAAGGCCTACGCGGTCGATGCGGTCGTCTACCACTCGCACGACTACGGCGTTTTCGACCAGTTCCGGCGCGCCTTCGACGAATCGAATGCCTTTCGCGTCCTGTTCGGCTACCGGCTGAACGCGCGTCCGACCCGTGCCGTCCTGTCGATCGCCTATCTCACCAAACGCGATCTCGCCTTCGCCTGGCGCAACCGGGTCTCTCCGTTCACCACCCTGAAGCGGCTGTTTTTCAACGTGGCCACCGTCACCGGCCAGATGACCGGCGCCCATGCGGCCAGGCTGCCGGGCCGGGTGCGGCTGTCCCTGTCTCGCGACAAGCGCCTGCAGCGCAGTCTTCCCGTCCCCGATCCGCGCTGATTGAAGCAATCACGCATACCCGAGAGCCCGACATATGCTGGTTGAACCCTGCGAAATCCCGGAGGTCCTGATCGTCACCCCGAAGAAGTTCGGCGATCATCGCGGATTTTTCTCCGAGACCTGGAACAAGCGCACGTTCGCCGAGGCGACGGGGGTCGCCGACGACTTCGTTCAGGATAATCATTCGCTGTCGGCGGAAACCGGCGTCATCCGCGGTCTGCACTTCCAGTCGCCGCCGCACGCCCAGGGCAAGCTGGTGCGCGTCACGCGCGGATCGATCCTCGACGTCGCCGTGGACATACGCACCGGATCGCCGACCTTCGGCCGTCACGTCGGCGTCGAGCTATCGGTGGAGAACTGGCGCCAGCTCTGGGTGCCGCCCGGCTTCGCCCACGGTTTCTGTACGCTTGAGCCGGACACCGAGGTCCAATACAAGGTCACAGGCTTTTACGCGCCCGACAACGATCACGGCCTGGCCTTCGATGACCCGGCCCTGAAGATCGCCTGGCCGGTCAAGCCTGCCGATGCGGTGCTGTCGGACAAGGACCGCAAGCATCCGCGCCTGGCCGATCTGCCCGCCTATTTCGAGTACTGAGGAGTAGCGTTGATGAAGATCCTGGTGACCGGCGGAGCCGGCTTCATTGGATCGGCCGTGTGCCGCCACCTGATCGCCGATACCGACCATTCCGTGGTCAATGTCGACAAGCTAACCTATGCGGCGAACCTCTCCTCGCTCGATGAAATCGCGGAAGATCCGCGCTACCGTTTCGTCAAGCTCGACATCTGCGACCGCGACGCGATCCACGCGCTGATGGTCTCAGAGCAGATCGACGCGGTGATGCATCTGGCCGCCGAAAGCCATGTCGACCGCTCGATCGACGGGCCCGACGAGTTCATCCAGACCAATATCGTCGGCACCTACCGGCTGCTCGAGGCCGCGCGCCACTACTGGTCGGATCTGCCCGACGACAGGAAGCAGGCGTTCCGCTTCCACCACGTCTCGACCGACGAGGTCTATGGTTCCCTGCCGCTGGACTCCGGCGTCTTCACCGAGGAGACGGCCTACGAGCCGTCCTCGCCCTATTCGGCCTCGAAGGCGGCCTCCGATCACCTGGCGATGGCCTGGTGGCACACCTACGGCCTGCCGGTCGTGCTGTCGAACTGCTCGAACAACTACGGGCCGTACCATTTTCCCGAGAAGCTGATCCCGCTGATGATCCTCAATGCGCTGGAGGACAAGAAGCTTCCCGTCTACGGCGCCGGGACCAACGTGCGCGACTGGCTCTACGTCGAGGACCACGCCCGAGCGCTGGTGACGGTGGCGACGACCGGCGTCCCCGGTGAATCCTACAATGTCGGCGGCGATGCTGAGTGCACCAATCTCGAAGTGGTCGAGGCGATCTGCGATCTCGTCGACGAGCGCCGCCCGCGCAATGACGGCAGCAAGCGCCGCGACCTGATTACCTTCGTCGCCGACCGTCCCGGCCACGATCTGCGCTATGCGATCGACGCCTCAAAGATCGCCCGCGAGCTTGGCTGGCGGCCGCGCGAAGATTTCAAGTCCGGTCTCGCCAAGACCGTCGACTGGTATCTCGACAACGAGGCCTGGTGGGGGCCGATCCGCGGCGGCCGCTATACCGGCGAGCGGCTCGGCCTGCGTGCCTGAGAGCACGGCGGGACCTTCGGCCCGGCGCCCCTAAGTCTCAACTTCGATCCGGACGTCCTCAACCGAGGCGCCCTCGGCCAGCGGGACGATCGCCAGCCGGCTCATAGCACCGGTCGTCTGAACCTTGAGCACGGGCGTGTCGGTCGAAAGGCCGAGCAGCAGCCGGTGTCCGAGGTGAAACCGGCCGTCGTAGTCGTAGTAGAGCCGGATCCGTTCGTCATCGCCGGCGCCTGAAAGCTTGAACGTGAGCCAGAAGGACTTTGGGAAGCCGTCTTCCGGCGCCGCCCAGACCGACGCGCGCTCGCGGGCGTAGCGGATTTCCTTCTTGGCAAGCGTGCCCGGCGTCGCCGCGAGGGGCTTGAGCCGGTCGGCGCCGGGCGAATCCTGTTCCTCGGCGAAAAACCAGAATTCCGGCAGGTTGAGATAGCCCGCACCCTCGCCAAGGATCATCGAGGCGGCGCGCTCGACCGCCTCCGAACCCTGGTCCATCCCGAGGAAGCCCGCGATCTGCTCGACGGAGGCCTGCGCGTTTTCGGTGGCCTGCTCGTAGTTGATCAGCAGGACCGGCGCGTCGACCTTCTCAAGGAACGCGAAGATCGACTGGTAGCTCTTCAGCGCGTCCTCGATCGCCGCCGTCAGCGTTCCGCCGGTGCGCGCCACCACGCTCATGCCGCGCGACAGGGGATGGCGCATGACGAACAGGTAGTGCGGATTGCGCAGGCTTGGATGGAACTTGTCCATCATCATCGAGGCCTCAGGGAACTTGAAGCCCCAGAGGGGATGCTCGGCGTCGCGTCCTCGCGCCAGATCGCCGAAATCCTCGAAATTCTTGTTGGCCACGATGCGCTGCACCTGGGCGTCTTCATGGTTGAAGCCGAGGTTGGCGCCCATGAAGACATCGAGGCCGCGCAGCACGCCCGACACCATCGATGTTCCACCGCGCGCCACGCCGAGCACGACGGCCGTACGCGGCGTGCCGGGCTTCAGGGTGCTGTCGCGCAGTACCGCGCAGGCATCCTTGCGGCCGGTTCCCATCACCGAACGCCGACCGCTCTCCGCGTCGATGACGGTGGAGCTGTAGGCGGGATTGTTGACCGCGTTGATGCGCCGCGGATCGGGGCGGTCTTGCTGAACCAGGCTCTTGGCGCGGCGCCAGGCGATCTTGAATTTCATCGGTTCCAGTCCCCGCGGTCCGGCCGGCACGAACGATCCGTCATTCGTAGGCCTCGAGATAGGAACTGAATTTCTTGAATTCCTCGTCCCAGGAGGTCGACTTGGCGAGATCCAGTCCCTTCTGGCGCCGCGCCTCTACCTCCGGCCCTCCATCGAGCACCGTCATCAGCGTCTCGGCGATGCTGTCGACATTGAGGTCGCAGTACCACGACACGCTCTCGTCCATCAGCCAATCGTTGTTGGGACCGTCGTTGATGACCAGCGGGCAGCCCGACGACAGCGCCTCCAGAGGCATCAGCGACAGGTTGGTCAGCGACAGCACCAGCGCCGCATCCGACTGGCTCAACATGTCGGCGAGCTTGGCCGGCGAGACCACCTTGGCGTCCACATAGGGGAACGGCAGGTCGTACAGTTCAAGATCCCAGCCGGCCAGCAGGGCGGCGGTGTCGCCGCGCGCGTCGCAGACCTTCTTGAGCGCCAGCGCGCCGAGCTCGAAGGCACGCCTCGGCGTTGCCGGGCGGGCGTAGAAGAAGACCTGCTTGGGATACTCGGACGGCCGCCGCGGCGCAGGTTTGTAGATGTCGTGATCGCAGGAAAACGAGATCGACCGGGTGCGCATGCCGTACTCGCGCGCCAGCTTTTCTTTCAGCCAGTCGCCGGCGGTGATGGCGTCGAGGCCAAGCTTGTAGGTGCCCTCGGCGAACAGGTGGTCGGTACCGACGGAATAGAAGGACGGCTCGAAGTCCTGCACGAAATAGATCCTGTGCGCGGCGTCCTTGAATTTCGCCACCCAGTAGGCCGTCTGCCAGCCCGTGGCGAGCAGGAACCGGGTAACCGGGATGTTCTCGCATCCCAGCACCACCCGTGTGTGCTCCAGCGGCGAGAAGTGCGCGCGGATCGAGGCGAGCGCGTCTTCGGGATGGCGCCAGCGGTGGGGCGCCTGGACGACGATGGTCTGATTGTACCAGCCGAGCAGTTCGAGGCCGCGGACGATGCGCAGGATCGTCGTATGACCGCCCGAACCTGGCGAAAAGTCGGGAATCACCCAGGTGATCGAGTCGCGCGGAGCCTTGGCGATGACCGCCGGGTCGCCGGTGCCCTGATCCTCGCCGAGATAGGCCTCGAAATATTCGACCGGCGTGTAGCGACCCACATTGGAGGCAATGGCGCGGCCGAGTTTGCCGGGAAGCAGCTTGCCGAACTCCGAGCGGCCGCGGTTGAACGCCGTCGACCAACCGTATC
>CAJQNW010000072.1 GCA_905479765.1 uncultured Tepidamorphus sp.
TGCGAAGAGGCTGGCGACGGATGCGGGGTCCGTGACGTCGGTCGGCACCGTCAGGGCCACTCCGCCGGATCCGGCGATCTGGGCTGCGGCCTCGTCGAGCGGCCCCTTGCGCCGGCCAGCCAGCACCACCGCGTAGCCGGCGTTGGCGAGCCCCAACGCGGCGGCCTTTCCGACGCCGGTCCCCGCGCCCGTGACCAGAGCAACCTTGTCGGTCATGTTCCTGTTCCCCTTATTCGTACCCGGGCGCACCCTAGTCGCCGTTGCACGGGGGCACCAGCGGGACCGGAGGATTCACCTGGAATATCAGTATTTCAGATCGACATGATCGAAGGGATGGCGTCCAAGCGGGTCCATCTTGAAACCCTCGACCTCCTTGCGCGTAGCCATGAATACCACCGAATGGGCGAGCGGCACCCAAGGCGCCTCCGACTTGAAGATCTCCTGAGCCTGCCGGTAGAGTTTTTCGCGTACCGCCTGGTCGTAGCTGAGCTTGGCGCGGATAACGAGGGCGTCGTATTCGTCGTTGCACCAGCGCGCGACGTTGTTGCCGCCTTTGCGGGCGGCCGTGCAGCCAAGCAGGACATGCAGGAAGTTGTCCGGATCGCCGTTGTCGCCGGTCCAGCCGTAGAGCCCCATGGAGTGATCGCCGTTCTGCAAGGCAGTCCGGTATTCGGCCCACTCCTTCGTGACGAGGTTGGCGCGCACACCGATTCTGGCCAGGTCGGCCTGAATCATCTCGGCGATCCGCTTGGCGTCGGGGCTGTAGGGGCGGCTTACCGGCATATACCAGAGATCGGTTTCGAAGCCGTTCGGATAGCCGGCCCCGGCAAGCAGAACCTGCGCCTCGTCGGGATCGTAGGGGTAGTCGGCGATCTCCTCGTTGTACGACCACAGCGTCGGCGGGACGGGATTGCTGGCGACGACGCCCGCACCGTCATAGGCGCCTTCGATGATCGCCTTCTTGTCTATCGCCATGTTGATGGCGCGACGCACCTGAACATCGTCGAACGGGGGTTTCTGCGTGTTGAGCGCCAGGTAGCCGACATTGAAGCCTTCCTGTTTCAGGAGCTTCAGATTCGGATCATCGGCGATGCGCTGGGTATCGGTGGGATTGGGAAACGCCATGACATGGCATTCGCCGGCTTTCAATTTGGTTAGCCGCACGGCGGGATTGGGCGTGATCGAGAAGACCAGCGTATCGATCGGCTGCCGGCCTTCCCAGTAGTCGGGAAAGACGCGGTAGCGGGCGGCGACATCGCGCTGGAACCCGGCGAATACGAAGGGGCCGGTTCCGACGGGGCGCTGGTCGAGCAGCTCGGGCGTACCCGCCTTGAGCAGCATGTCGGCGTATTCGGCCGACAGGATCGTATTGAAAGGCATGGCGATGTCGGCGAGGAAGGGCGCTTCGGGCCGGGTCAGCTGAATGCGCACGGTCATATCGTCGATCTTTTCGATCGACTTCAATAGTTCCGGCATGCCCATGTCCTTGAAGTAGGCATACTCGGCGTCCGACACGTTGTGGAAGGGATGGTCGGGTTTCAATTGGCGGTTAAGCGAGAAAAGAACATCGTCGGCGTTCATCTCGCGGGTTGGCGCGAAATCCTCGGTCGTGTGGAACTTCACGCCCGGCCGCAGGCGGAACGTGAATTCGGTGCCATCGGCTGATATCTGCCAGGACTCCGCCAGCGCGGGCCGGATCCGGGTCGAGCCTGGAACGAACTCGACAAGCTGGTTGAACATCGGCCGCGCCGCGTTCAGTCCCGTCGTCGTCGTGACGATTTGCGGATTGAGTGCTTCGGGGTTGCCCTCCGAGCAGAACACCAGCGTCTTGGCCTGCGCCGAAGCGGACCACACCAGCGCAAGGACCAGGGTCGTCGCTGCAATCGAGACCTTCATCGCAATCCTCCATCACGCCTCAACGGCGGCGTGTTCCTGGGTTGTTTCGGCGACCGTTTCGGGAATTTCGATAATGAAGCGCGTTCCGACATTCGGCTCGCTTTCGACATCGATCTTGCCCTGCAGGGTGCCGGTGACAAGGTTGTAGACAATGTGCAGGCCAAGCCCGGTGCTGCCCTGGCCTCTGCGTGTGGTGAAAAAGGGGTCGAACACCCGTCCAACTTCATTTGGTGCGATTCCCTTGCCGTCGTCGGTGAAGATGATCCGGACCAGGCCCGCGGTAGGCTCCGTCACCGTGACCGTCATCCTGCCCGACTGACCCTCATCGTAGCCATGGGTAACCGCGTTCATCACGAGATTGGTCAGCACCTGGGCAAACGTCCCGGGATAGGTGTCGAGGACGAGGCCGTCTCGACAGGAGATGGCGACGGTGTGCCGCGATTTGCGCAGGGCCGGTCCGAGGCTGGTCATCAGTTCGTCGAGCCAGATGCGTACATCGAACCTGCGCCGCTCGCCGCTCGCCTGGTCGGCGGCGACCTGCTTGAAGCTGTGCACGAGCTCGGCGGCGCGGTTGAGATTGGCAAACAGCAGGCCGGCCCCTTCCTTCATCCGCTCGATGAAGTGGCTGAGCTGCGAGCGCTTGATCTGTCCGGTTTCGGCGATCTCCGAAAAGCGTTTCACTTCTTCCCCGAGCTGCGTTCCGGTCGTCAGCGCGATGCCGACGGGTGTGTTGATCTCATGCGCGACACCGGCGACGAGTTGGCCAAGCGAGGCGAGCTTTTCGGCCTGGATCAGTTCGGCCTGGGTCTGCTGCAACTCGGCCAGTGCTTCGTCGGCGCGCTCCTTGGCGAGGCGCAGATCGCGTTCGCGCTTGCCGATCTCGTCGACGAAGAAGTTGGCCGACCGGGCCATTTCGCCAAGCTCGTCGGCACGCGCGGCATCGGCCACCGGGCCGGCGAGGGGGTCGGCGGCGAGATCCACCATGGCATGTTGCAGCCTGAGCAGCGGGCGGGTGATCGATCGAGCGACGAAATAGGCCGTTACCGCGCCGAACAGCAGGCCGGCGGCGGCGCCGAAGATCAGGATGTTTCGGATCGTGTCGCCGATCTTCTCGGCATCGGCGGTGAACAGGTCGTTCAGGGCGCGGGCACCGTCGATCATCGTGACCGCGGCGCGGTCCATGTCGGCGATGCGCTCGTTCTGCTGGCGCAGCACATTTGTCGCGGTGCCGAGACCCTCACGCCACTGATCGATCGCGTCGATCATCTCGGACTGGATCAGCGGTGAGATCGGCAGCGAGGCGACCGTCTGGGATAGATTGACGCTTTCAATGAGAATCGTCGCCGTGGTTTCCGGGTCGCGCTGGTCGAGCGCCGAGGCCGTTCGCTGGCCAAGCTTGAGCACTTCGATGGCGACGTTCTGGGTTGCCCGCTCGGTTTCGTTGGCTTCGATCGAATAACCGACGAGCTGGGCGATTTCCTCGTAGAGCGCCCGTTGCTCCGTGGTCTTGACCTTCAGCAGTCTGTCGGACCAGTCGACCAGGGCCTTGCCGTTTTCTTCGAGCAGGGGGCCCTCAATTACGGCGTTTTCTTTCGCGAGCGCGGAGACCGCCTTGTCATAGGCTGTCGACAGCGACTTCAGTTCGATCGCGGTCGAGGGGTCCTCGGACTCCAGGGTTTGCGACAACCGGTCGGCCGCATTGCGAAACCGGCCGATGTCGAAGCCGAGCAGCAGGCGCTGCCGTTCGACCTGGTCCAGCGGCGCGGCAAGCAACATCGCGGTGTTGAGCTCGACTTCTGTTTCGGCGATACGCAGCTCTTCGGCGGCGTCGACAAGCTGGCGGGTTCGACGATACGCAGCGTCGCGATTGCGCAGTGTCTGGATAATGTCCGCATTGGACGAACGCTGGCGCTCGCGCGCTTCGTCGGTCAGGGAGATCAGCAATCTCGCCCGGGCGCCCATCTCCTCTACCAGCCGGTCGTTCTGGAGGGTCGCGATCATGAATTCGCCCATGCTTCCCACATAGCGGGTCAAGGCGTCGCCGGCTGCTGTCGTCGCCTCGCGCAGGGCGGGCGCGCGGGCGACCAAGGCCAGCTCTTCCAGATTCTTGCGTGCGTCCGTGGCGAAGGTGGTGAACCGTTCGGCGTTTTCCTCGCGATTTTCAGGCGAGGCGTTGACGTACTCGTCGCGAGCGGTCATCGCGACAAGCAGGTTGCGATAGGTGGCGCCGGCGATCACGGCGCCGGAGCGGGCGCGTTCGGCTTCGTTGAGCAGAATCCAGGCGACCGCGGCGATGGCCGCGGCGATGGCAATCGGAATTCCTCCGACAAGAAAGATCCGGTAGGTGATCCGCATGGTCGCCTTTTACCTTGCGGGAACCCGATATGCCATTCAAAGCGACCGCGACGTCACATCAATGTTACCGCGGAAATCCTGCCCCGAAAGCTCAGACGCGGCCGGTCAGATGGCGGGCCTTGCGCAGGGCGGGGAAGGTGTAGGCCCAGATGCCGGCCACAGCCATGGTGCCGATGCCACCGACCACGACGGCCGGGACGGTGCCGATCAATGCCGCCGAGATGCCGGCCCGGAACTCGCCGAGCTCGTTGGAGGCGCCGATAAAGACGAGATTGACGGCGTTGACACGGCCGCGCAACGCGTCCGGCGTCCACAACTGCAGCAGGGTTTCGCGGATGTAGACGCTGATCATGTCGCAGGCGCCCATCAGCATCAGCGCCACGATCGACAGCCAGACGATGGTCGACAGGCCGAAGACGACGGTGAACAGGCCAAACGCACCGACGAAGAAGAACATGGCCAGCCCTGCGTGGTCGCGGATCGGCTTCTTGGCGAGATAAATCGCGACGGCCACGGCGCCGATGCCCGGTCCGGCACGCAAGAGTCCGAGCCCCCAGGGGCCGACATCGAGGATATCGCGGGCGTAGACCGGCAGGAGCGCGGTCGCGCCGCCCAGCAGGACGGCGAACAAATCCAGCGAAATTGCGCCAAGTACGATCTTCTCGTGCCAGACGTAGTGGAACCCGGCGACGAGCGTCTCCCAGCTGGTCTTCTGGGCAAAGGTCTTCTGTACCGGCCGCGGCACCAGCAGCATGAAGAGCGAGCCAGCCGCAAACAGCGCCAGCGCCGTGCTGTAGGCGACAAGCGGCGCGATCCCGTAGAGCAGGCCGCCGGCGACCGGGCCGACGATGGTGCCGATCTGCCAGGACGAGGTGTTCCAGGCGATCGCGTTGTTCAGATCTTCCGGGGGCACCAGGTTGGCGACCAGCGACTGACCGGCCGGTCCGAAGAAAGCGCGGGCGATGCCGAAAAAGGCGAGAACGGTGAAAATCGGCCAGACGATGCCGTAATCCGCCACCGTCAGGGCGATCATGGCCGCGGCGCAGGCACCCTCGGCGAGCAGGCAGACCGCCATGATCATGCGGCGATTGTAGCGGTCCGATACCGCGCCGGTGACGAGGACCAGCAGCAAGGCCGGCAGGAACTGGAACAGGCCGACAAGTCCGAGATCGAAGGGATCGCGGGTCATGTCGTAGATCTGCCAGCCTACCGAGACCGAGACGATCTGAATGGCGAACATCGAACTGAAGCGGGCGCACCAGTAAAGCGTGAAGCCGCGGTGCCGGAAGGCACTGCCCATATGGTGGTCGGCGATATCCTTGTCGGCGATGGGGTCGTCGGAGGGCATCGGGCGTTTCCGGAAGTCTCGTTGCCGGCTCTTGAGGCCGCCTGGGAGGAAACGCTCCCTTACAGGAAGTCTCGTTCGCCGTCACGCATGCCTCCCATGCATGAACTCGCGGTCAGGCGCTCTCGATTTCCTCGCGCAGAATCTCGAGTTCTAGCCATCGCTCTTCCGCCGCCGAGATATCCTGCTCGGCGCGGGTAAGCTTGTCGCTCAGGGCCGCGAATTTCGCCGGGTCGCGGGCATAGAGGTCGGGATCCGACAGGGCCTTGCGGGTGGCGTCGATCTCCGCCTGATATTCGTCCATCCGCTTCGGCAGCGTCTCCAGAGCATGCTTGTCCTTGAAGGACAGCTTGCGCTTTTGCTCCTTGGGGGGGCGCGAGCCTTTCTGAGGCCCGGGCGCATCCGCCTGGCCTGCCTTCGTCGCGGCGGGCTTCTCGGCCGCCCTGGCCGATCCGGCACCGCGCTGGGCCAGCATGTCGGAATAGCCACCGGCATATTCGAGCCAGTGGCCTTCGCCTTCGGAGGCAATCACCGAGGAAACGGTCCTGTCGAGGAAGTCGCGGTCGTGGCTGACCAGGAGGACGGTTCCCGCATAGTCGGCGATCAGTTCCTGCAGAAGGTCGAGGGTCTCGAGATCCAGATCATTGGTCGGCTCGTCGAGGACCAGCATGTTGGACGGCCGCGCGAAGGCAAGCGCCAGCATCAGCCGGCCGCGTTCGCCGCCAGACAGCGCCTTGACCGGAGAGCCCGCCTGCTCGGGCGAAAACAGGAAGTCCTTCATGTAACTCATGACATGGCGCGGC
>CAJQNW010000073.1 GCA_905479765.1 uncultured Tepidamorphus sp.
GCCTCTTCAAGGCTGAGATACGCCCGGCCGACTGCGGCTTCGCCATTTTCGGACACGGACAGAAGCAGCGCCTGATCGGCGAAGCCGGCCAGCAGGTTCGTTTCGTCGTGCCCCGTAACCGAAGGCGCCAGCACGAAAACGACATCGTAGGTCAGCCGCAGCGCTTCGAGGACGGTTTCCATGCGCTCGGAGCCGAGCAACGCCAACGGATCGTCGGATACATCGCCCGCAGTGATCGTGTGGACGCGCGAGAACCTATCCCGCTGGATGACCTTTTCGAACGGGGCCGCGCCCGCGAGCAGGTCGCTTAGCCCCGGATGCGGCCTTTCGGTCTCGTCGGACGACTCTTCCTCAGGCTCCGCCACCTCGGCCAAAACATCCACGGTATCGAAACAGGCGTCGACGACGACCACGCGGCGGCCAAGTGCGGCGGTCATCCGCGCGATCCGCATGGCGACTTCGTGCTGGTCCTCCAGCTGGCGCACAGCGGTGACAAGAACGGTGTGAGCGATCTCACCCGAGGACGCCAGGAGGATCCGGTCGCGGATACCGTCCAGTCCAAGCTTGACGGGCTCGAGACTAAACCCGGATGGCTCGCCCGCGTCAGACGACCTATCGTCGGCGGCCCGGTCCGAATCGCGACGGCCGGTGCGGCGCCTGGAGCCTGGGCCTGAACCGGGGCCCGCGCCTGGACCGGTGCCGGGCTTTCCACCGACCGGCGTCGGCAGGTTCGCGTTGACGGGATACTCGCCGACCGACCGGAACAACTCCAATGTAATGACGATGCCGCAACTCAGGACGATCGAGCCGAAGAGAACGGCGAACAGCGTCGCCAGCGTCTTCGGATAGTAGGGCTCGACGGCCGGCGCGGCGCGTGAGATCAGCCTGGCATCGGCCGGCAGTGCATCGAGGTTTCCGCGCGCCGTCGCATCGCGGTAGCGCGCCAGCAGCGATTCCAGGAGATCGCGTTCGGACTTGGCGTCGCGTTCCAGCGCGCGCAGTTCGACCTCGCTTTCGTTCGACTGGGCGGCGCGAACCTTCAGCGCATCGATGCTCGCCAGCAGGTCCTGCTCGCGCTCTGCGCCGACGGCGGCGTCGTTCTCGGCGGCACGGGCGTATTTCACTGCTTCGTCGCGGATCTGCTTGCGCATGTCGCCGAGCTGCGCGGACAACTGCTGCATGCGCGGATGGCGCGGGCCGAGCGTCGTCGACAGTTCGGCGATCTGCGCGCGCAGGGTTACCTGCTGGGAGACAAGTCCCTGGATCAGCGGCGAATTGAGCACTTCGCTGGACTCAATCGGCCCGCCGGAGTCGAGCATCTCGCGAATCAAGCGCGCCTTGGCCTGGGCTTCCGACTGCTGGGCGCGGGCGAGCGCCAGTTGCGTCGTCAGTTCGCTGAGCTGTTGGGAGCTCAGCGTCACCGGCTCGGTGGAACCGCGCAACGTCGAGAACAGGCCATATTTGGTCCGGTAGTCCTCCACCTCGCGCTCGGCCTCGTCGACCTTGGTGCGAAGCGTGCCAATCTGGCTCGACAGCCAGTCGCTGGCTTCCAGCGTCGCGTCGCGCTTGGCGGTCTTCTGCATGTCGATGTAGCCATCGGCGATGGCATTGGCGACACGCGCCGCGACCTGGGGGTTCTCGGAGGAAAACTCGATTGCGATGACACGCGACTGATCGACCTGGAAAACCGAGAGGTTCTCGTAGTAGCGCGCAAGCACCTTCTCGTCGTTGGTCATGCGGGCGGGATCGCGCGTCACACCGAACAGCGAGAGGACGCGTGCCAGCGCCGAGGCGGAACTGGCGGGATTGAATTCGGGAAGCTTGTCGAGGCGTTCCTGCGCAATGATCTTGCGGCTGAGGTCGGCCGACAGGATCAGCTGAACCTGGCTGCGGATCGATTCCTGGTCGAGCAGCGACCTCTCGGTCACATTCGCGGCCGGGCGCGTGTAGGCGGTTTCCTGGTTCTCGACGAGCAACTTCGCGGTGGACCGGTAGAGCGGCGTCACGCTCGACAGCCACAGGACGGCAAGTCCCGTCGCGATGATGACCGGCAGGACGATCCACAGGCGGGCGTGCCACAGCGCAGCCATCAGCCCGCCTGCCGAAACGGCTGACGTCGCCTCGCCCCCTGCGGTGGGTGCAAAATCGGTTTGGCGGCTGTGCGACGGCATCGCTGATCGAATCCCCGGTCAATCGAGTCCGACCTTCGGTCTGATAAGGTAACTTTTGTGTTAATTTCGAGGCCAGATGCCAAGCGGCACCGGGGTTTTTGCTGCCGAGGTTAAGCTTTCTTAACCCTGTTCGCTTACCAATCCGCAACCATAAACCTGAGTTCACGTCAGCGGGGCCGATGTTGCGCGCGTTCACTGCAGTCCTGTTCATCTGTCTGAGTGCCCTCGCCAGCTGTGCGAGTCCGCCCAAGGTGGACCAGCGCTTCGTCGAGGCCCTGAATGCCCCGTACCGGCTGGATGCAGGCGACAAACTGCGTATTGTCGTGTTCGACCAGCCGACGCTGACCAACACCTATTCGGTTGCCGACTCAGGCAGCATCGCCATGCCGCTGATCGGCAGCGTCGCCGCCCGCGGCCTGACAACGCAGCAACTGGAAGCCGCGGTTACCAACCGACTCAGTCAGGGGTTCTTCCGCAACCCCTCGGTGTCCGTCCAGGTCGACACGTACCGGCCGTTCTTCATCCTCGGTGAAGTCGGCGCGCCCGGCCAGTATCCCTATGTCGCCGGATTGACGGCCCGCAACGCCATCGCCATCGGCGGCGGTTTCACACCACGCGCGACGCAGACGATGGTGCAGGTTTCCCGCAACTACAACGGAACGATCGTCGAGGCCCGTGTCCCGATCGATCATCCGATTCGGCCGGGCGACACCATCTACGTTCTCGAGCGCTGGTTCTGAGCCGGCCCGCCATGTCGAACGAACCGCTGAGGATCGTTCATTGCCTCCGCGCCCCGGTCGGCGGACTGTTTCGTCATGTTTGCGACCTGGCTGAAGCGCAGGCGAACCAGGGCCACCTGATCGGCCTGATTGCCGATTCGAGCACCGGCGGAGACGCGGCGACGGCGCGGCTGGAACGCCTGGCGCCACTTTGCCGTCTCGGGATCGAGCGGTTTGCCATGTCGCGAGTGCCGGGACCGGGCGACTTGATGGCCGCAGCGCGAATCGGCCGCCTGGCGGGCGACTGGAAGCCCGATGTCCTGCATGGCCACGGGGCCAAGGGCGGCGCCTATGCCCGGATTGCCGGCACGCGGCTGCGCGGTAGCGGATACGTCCCGGTTCGCGCCTACACGCCGCATGGCGGCAGCCTGCACTATGCCAAATCGTCTCCGGCGGGCTTCCTGTTCCTGTCCATGGAGAGGTTCCTGGCCCGGCGCACCGACGTATTCCTGTTCGAAAGCGCCTTCGGCTTGCGCGCTTTCACAGACAAGGTCTGTGCCCCCAAGGGCATCGTCCGTGTCGTTCACAACGGACTGGCGGAAGAAGAATTCGTCGCGGCTATTCCACTACCAGACGCAGCCGATTTCTTGTTCGTCGGTGAACTGCGGTCATTGAAGGGCATCGATACGCTGCTCGAGGCGCTCCGCCGGATCGATGCCCGCCCCGAAGGCCCGTCGGCGGTGATCGTCGGCGCCGGGGCAGACCGCGACCGGCTTGTCGCCATGACACGCGACCTAGGGCTGGAAAGCCGCGTGCGGTTTCCAGGCGCGATGCCGGCGCGGGAGGCGTTTGCGCTGGGCCGCTGCATCGTCGTGCCGTCCAGGGCAGAGTCGCTGCCCTATGTCGTCCTGGAAGCGGCAGCCGCGCGATTGCCGATCGTGGCCACCGATGTCGGCGGCATTCCGGAGATATTCGGCGAGCAGGCGGGGCGGCTGGTCAAGCCCGGCGACGCCGCCGGACTGGCCGGGGCGATGCAGCGAATCCTATCCAGTCCCGAAGCAGCGCACGAACAGGCCGCCGCGCTGGCCGACGACGTCGCGCAACGGTTTTCGCTTCAGGGCATGGCGGACGCGGTTCTCGACGCCTACAAGGCCGCGCCTTGAGCGACCGATTGGTTACCTGAACGATTAAATCTTCCTAGACTTTTCTGCGTTATTGCAGGTTTCGGGGGCTTGGAAATCGTGGTGGCGCAGGCATTTTTGAATGAGTTCTTCGAATCCCACACCGATAGGCGACTCCGCAGGCCCGGAGTCGGAGCCCGATGTCAGCCGAATGAAGGCAGCCGCTGTGGCATCGGCCGGCGCCATGAAACGCCCGAACTTCGGTCCCGCTCCCGCTCCGCTTGGCCCGGAAGCGTTGCGATTCGCCGACGAGCATGCCGATAAGGCGATTTCCTCGATCGTCGTCGGCGGCTTCGCGCGACTTGCTGAATTCCTCCTGATCACGCTGGTCGGCTTCGCCACTCAGCTCATCTACGTCTATCCGGCTGAAGGCATGCCTGCGCTTTACCCGGTAGCGATTCTGCTGGGTGCCGGATTGTCGATCGTGGGTTTCCAGGCGATGGACATCTATACCCCGCACGCCTTGAGGACCTTCGTTCGGCAGAACAGCAAGCTGCTGGTGGCCTGGGTGGCGGTTTTCGCCTTCCTGTCGCTGATCGCGTTTTTCTTCAAGGTCGGGGATTCCTTCTCGCGGGTCTGGCTGGGCCTGTGGTTCTCGCTCGGCCTTCTGGCGCTGGTGCTGTTCCGCATCGGCCTGGCCTTCCTCGTTCGCCACTGGTCGCGCACCGGACGGCTGGAACGGCGCGCGGTGATCGTCGGTGGCGGCGAACCGGCCGCCGAATTGATCGAGGCGCTGCAGGCCTCGCCGGATTCCGACATCCGCATCTGCGGCGTCTTCGACGACCGAAGCGACGATCGCTCGCCGCCGATCGTGGCCGGCTACCCGAAGCTCGGCACCGTTGGCCAGCTTGTCGACTTCGCGCGGCGCACCCGTGTCGACCTGTTGATCGTGTCACTGCCCATCAGCGCGGAGACTCGCGTCCTCGACATGGTGAAGACGTTGTGGGTGTTGCCGGTGGACATCCGGCTCAGCGCGCACACCAACAAGCTGAGATTCAGGCCGCGCTCCTACTCCTATATCGGCAACGTTCCGTTCATTGACGTGTTCGACAAGCCGATTGCGGATTGGGACTACGTCCTGAAATGGCTGTTCGATCATGTGCTCGGCGCGCTGCTGCTGATCGCAGCGCTGCCGCTCATGGCGCTCGTGGCGCTCGCCATCAAGATCGACAGCCGCGGCCCGGTGCTGTTCCGGCAAAAACGCTACGGCTTCAACAACGAGCTGATCGAAGTCTTCAAGTTCCGCTCGATGTATACCGACCAATGCGACCCGAGCGCCGTCAAGCTCGTCAGCAAGGACGATCCGCGTGTCACCCGGGTCGGGCGCATCATCCGCAAGACCAGCCTCGACGAACTGCCGCAGCTCTTCAATGTCGTGCGCAGCGAGTTGTCGCTCGTCGGGCCCCGGCCGCACGCCCTGCACGCAAAGGCCGCCGACAAGCTCTACGATGCCGTCGTAGACAGCTATTTCGCCCGCCACCGCGTGAAGCCGGGCATCACCGGCTGGGCGCAGATCAACGGCTGGCGTGGCGAGACCGACACGCCGGAAAAGATCCAGCGGCGTGTCGAGTACGACCTCTACTACATCGAGAACTGGTCGGTGCTGTTCGACCTCTACATCCTGCTCATGACGCCCTACTCGCTGCTGACCAAGAAGGAAGGGGCGTATTGACCTCCGCGGCCGGCCATATGCCGCCGGTCGCGTCGGCTCAGGCGGAGGAACACTGGAGCCGGCTCGACAAACGGCTGGTGCGTCCGCTGCTGTGGGGCACCGTCATGGCGGGCTGCCTCGTCACCTTCGAACCGTCGCCCTACGAGCTGATGTTCCTGTTCCTGTGCTGGGGCGTGTTCGTTCGCGGGGTCAGTTTTCCGCGGTTCCTGGCGCCGGCATTCCTGTTCCTGACCGTGATGTTCACGGTCGGCGGTGTCTCATCCGTGCTGCAGGTCGCCCAGGAATCCGACTCGGTGCGGTACGTGGTGATCTCCATGTACCTGACGATCACCACGATCGTCTTTGCCACGCTGGTAAGCGAGGACCCGCTGGACCGCCTGAAGATCATCCGCAGCGCCTATATCGTCGGCGCGGTCATCGCGGCGACGGCCGGTATCGCCGGATACTTCGACATCGGCGGCACGCGGGACCTGTTCACGCTCTACAACCGGTCACGCGGCACGTTCAAGGATCCGAACGTCTATGGCCCCTTCCTGGTTTTCCCGGGATTGCTGCTGGTGCAGGACCTTCTGACGCGACATGGGGCCCGGCTCATCGCCTCCGCGCTGCCGCTCGGTGTCATCCTGATCGGCCTGCTGCTGTCGTTTTCGCGCGCGGCCTGGGGGCATTTCATCATCTCGACGCTGATCATGGCAGCGCTGATGTTCCTGTTCTCGCCGAGCCGGCGCCTGCGGGTGCGGATGGGGATCGGGGTTTTGGGGGGCGGGATGATCTTCGCAGGCCTGATCGTCGCCATTCTGGCGGTGCCGCAGGTCGGCAACGTGTTCAAGGAACGCGCGGACCTGAACCAGAGCTACGATGTCGGGGAAACCGGCCGGTTCGCCACACAAGCGCGGTCCTTGCCGGACGTCATCGACAATCCTCTGGGACTGGGCCCGCTGCAGTATTCCAAGCGCTACGGACAGGATCCCCACAACGTCTATCTGAACGCGTTCGCGTCCTACGGCTGGTTCGGCGCGTTCGGCTACATCACTTTCGTGATCCTGACCTGGATCGTCGGCATCCGTTTCGCGTTCGTGCGAACGCCCTGGCAGAACTACCACTTCGCTGCGCTGGCGACGTTCCTTCCGCTGTCACTGGAAGGTTTCATCATCGACACTGATCACTGGCGCCATTTCTACCTGATTGCCGGTCTTCTATGGGGCATGTCGGCGGCCGCCGTGCACTATCAGCCGCCGCTGTCGCGCCGCCAGGTGCCACCCCGCGTGAAGCCCGGCTACTTGCGCGCCGCGATGTAGGCGTAGCTGGTCAGGAACCGCCAGTCGCGGGCCGCCGCGACGCGGTTGGCGAGATTGTCGATCTCGCGGACGACCGGAATTTTCTCGAAATAGTCGTGATAGTAGAACGGCACCACGATCGCCTCGCGGAACCCGACGCTTTCCAGCATGGGCTTCAGCTTCTTTTCGCTGCCGTAGGTCCAGTCGTAATGGGCCGGGAACTTCGGATCCTCATCGTCGGTGCGGTGCGGGTAAAGCATCTTGACGATCTTCTGCGACACGGCCTCCGGGATCACGATGTTGGCGAGATAGGGCAGCGCGTAGAGCGTCGGCACGAAGGCGATGGCGACACCGCCGGGCGCCAGGATCTCGTTCAGGTTCCGCCAGGCGCGCCGGCCGTCCTTCACGTGCTCGAAGACCATGCGCGAGAAGGCCAGGTCGTACGCCCCGCGCTTGACCTTCGTCTCGGCCAGGTTGCCGGAGATATCGAAGCAGGCCTTGGAGAACTCCACCGGGCCGGCGTCCAGCTCTTCCTGGGAGATGTCGTTGATGGTCAGTTCGATATCGAGCGCGGCCGCCTCGTAGGGCGTGAACAGCGGATCGCGGCCGCCGCCGATCTCGATCAGCCGGCGCAGGCCGAAACCACGCGACAACGCCTCGATGGTCGGCTTGTAGTTGTCCCAGGCCCATTGCGAGCGGACGTCCGGGTCAAGGCGGGCGAAGAAGGCGTCGAGCGAACTGTCGCTGCTCATGGCGCGGCTTTTGGCGTCGCGTTCCGTCCGCGCCGACTTGGCCATGGGTTCCACATGCGTCATGGTTCGGTTCCTTGCTCGGGAGCCTGCAGAAGGCTGAACCCTAGGTTCCTACACCAAAACCACCTAACAGATTGCAAACGCTTGGTTAATTGCCCCGTGGCCGAACCGCTCGCCACGATGCCTTCGTTCAAAGGCGAATTGCGGGGTATGAGAAAAGCGAATGGTCGGAGCGGGGAGATTTGAACTCCCGACCCCTTGTCCCCCAGACAAGTGCGCTAACCGGGCTGCGCCACGCTCCGACTGCTGAAAAGCACGGTTTTCCTATCGGTTCGAGAGCGCCGGCGCAAGGGGCGAAATTCGCAATCCGGTACGAAACGGAAACGTTCGGGACACTTCGGGACTGGGATTACCGAAATGCTTTCCGAAGTCCTCATCAGACAGCGCGCGATGGGTGCAGCGGGCTTTCGCCAGGAGGCTGCCATTGACCGTCACATTCCGCGGAGGCAGATGACATTGCGGCGATACACTCTTATAACGGGAATATTATTCCGGAGACAACCATGACGAATCACACCCTTCTGAATAAAATCGGGGCCGCGCTCGCTGCCTGGAACGATATGCTGGATACCTGCACGCAAGCCGGCATCAAATTCAACGTCACGGACTATGCGGCATGGCCTGGTGCAAATTTCGGCGACGGCTGGGAGGGTGAGGTTCGCCGGAACAACGATTGCAGGAAGGTCGAAGATTATAGCCTCATCTTCGAGGGCGAGGAGCGAACTCCTGTCGCGCGGGATACACGGTTCCCGGAAGGCGGGCGGAGCCAGCCCCGCGCTAAAGAATAGAAAGGCCCGCCACGGCGATCGACGATCTCGATGGATCGATCAAGGCATATTGGGCTGCGGTGGGACGAACCTCTGACGGGCACAACGACAAGGAAATCGCCGTCCTGGCCGACGACGCGTCAAAGCGCAACAAAGCCGCCTTCGACGCGGGGGGTGAATATGTGAACGCCGCCGGGTATGGCCGCATCCAGACCGGTTAGGCGGCTCCGGCCTGCGTCGTCGTATCAAGCATGCGCTTGCATTCGATGAGCTCGAACAGGGTTGCCTTGAGCTGGCGGACGTCGTCCGACGACAACCCCGTCCGGGACGACGCGACGGCGGGCTGGGGCACGGCGACCGCCGGTGCGGCCGGCGCAGGCTCGGCTGCTGGCGGCGCCGCCAACTGCGGGGAAACCTGCGGAGGGATCTCTGGTGCGGGCTGCCGAGGCGGTGGGGATTGCGTCTCCACCTGTGCGGCAGGTTCCGCCTGCGCGGGAGATTGCGCTACCTGCTGAACCGGGACGGGTGCCTCCCCGGACTCCGCCTCCAGTTCCTGCCACACCGAGGCGACGTGGCGGACGCCCTGTTCCTTGAGGATGCGCTGCACCCCCTTGATGGTGTAGCCCTCGCCGTAGAGCAGGAAACGGATACCCTTGAGGAGATTGGTGTCTTCGGGCCGGTAGTAGCGGCGACCGCCGCCGCGCTTCATCGGCTTGATCTGCGCGAAACGGGTTTCCCAGAACCGCAGCACGTGCTGCGGCAAATCGAGCTCCTCGGCCACTTCGCTGATCGTGCGGAATGCCTCGGGCGACTTTTCGATCATATCGGGAACCGGCTCAGTCCGTTTCGTCCTTAGTCAGTCTTGTCGGCAGCGCCGTTGTTGATGCGCTGCTTGAGAACGGCGCTTGGCTTGAAGACCAGAACCCGGCGCGGCTCGATGGGAACCTCTTCGCCGGTCTTCGGATTACGTCCGATCCGCTCGCCTTTCGCGCGCACCACGAAGGAGCCGAACGAAGACAATTTCACCGTCTCGCCTTTTTCAAGGCAATCCGCGACCTCGGAGAGCACCAATTCGACCAGATCGGCGGACTCAGTACGAGACAGCCCCACAGTCTGGTAGACCGCCTCGCAAAGATCAGCCCTCGTGACCGTCTTTTCCCCCATCGCCTCTCTTACTCCACATAACCGCCGCCGCGTCGGCTACGTCCCTGAAGGGAAAACGCTATTCGCTCTAGGGTCGCGGGTCAACCAAGTCTGTTAGCAAAGTCCGGGGCTGCGTCACCACCGCAACAGTGCCGCGCCCCAGGTCAATCCGCCGCCCATTGCTTCCAGCATGACGAGTTGACCCGGCTTTATGCGTCCATCGCGCGCAGCAACGTCGAGCGCCAGCGGTATCGATGCTGCGGATGTATTGCCATGCAAGTCGACCGTGACGACGACCTTCTCCTCGGGCCAGCCGAATTTGCGCGCGGTGGCGTCGATGATCCGCTTGTTGGCCTGATGCGGCACGAACCAGTCGATATCGTCCGCAACGGCGCCGGCGTCAGCCAGCGCTCCATCGATCACGTCCGAAACCATCCCGACGGCGTGACGGAACACCTCGCGGCCCTGCATCCGCAAATGGCCGACGGTTCCGGTCGTCGAGGGGCCGCCGTCGACATAGAGCTTGTCCTTGTGACGACCATCCGAGCGGAGCCTGGACGACAGCACGCCGCGATCATCGGCGTTGCCCGGCTGCTCGACCCCTTCGATCACGATGGCGCCGGCACCGTCGCCGAACAGGACGCAGGTCGTCCTGTCCTCCCAGTCGAGAATGCGCGAGAACGTTTCCGCGCCGACGACCAGCACCTTGCGCGCGGTTCCTGCCCGGACCATCGCATCGGCTGTGGTGACCGCGTAGACGAACCCGGAACACACGGCGTGGATATCGAACGCCGCCCCCTGCTCGATGCCCAGGTTGGCCTGGACCGTCACCGCAGTCGCGGGAAAGGTGTTGTCCGGCGTCGCTGTCGCCAGCACGACCAGGTCGATCTCACCGGCGTCGATACCGGCGTTCTCGAGAGCTGCCCGTGCGGCACGAGTCGCCAAATCGGAGGTGAACTCGCCGTCGGCCGCAATATGACGCTGGCGGATACCGCTGCGCTGGACGATCCAGTCATCCGAGGTATCGACCATTTTGGACAATTCATCGTTGGTCAGCACCCGGTCCGGAAGATAGGACCCGGTGCCGCGCACCACGCTACGCAATACTGTCACGAGTCGACTACCTCGGCGGTTTCCGGTGCGACATCGGCCTTGCTGCTTTGATAATGGCCGACGCCGTCTTCGATCTTTTTCATAAGCCCGTTGCGGGACAGGTGATAGCCGAGCGCGACTGCTGCGGAATATCCTTCCGCGTCGGTTCCGCCGTGGCTCTTGATTACCATGCCGTTGAGGCCAAGGAAGACCCCGCCGTTCGATTTACGCGGGTCCATCTTCTCGCGCAGCGTGTCGAAGGCGGCCTTTGCGAACAGGAACCCGATCCGGCTGAGCAGGCTGCGGCGCATGCCCTGGCGCAGATACTGGGCAATCTGCTTGGCGGTGCCTTCGGCGGTCTTCAAGGCGATGTTGCCGGTGAAGCCCTCGCAGACCACGACGTCGACCGTGCCCTGGCCGATGTCGTCGCCCTCGATGAAACCGGCATAGTTGATCGGGAGCGATCCCTCACGGAGGATCTGGCCGGCAGCGCGGATGTATTCGAGGCCCTTGACCTCCTCGACGCCGATGTTGAGCAGGCCGACGGACGGGCGCGGGATTCCAAACAGCGCGCGCGCCATCGCCTCGCCCATCACCGAGAAACCGACGAGCTGCTCGGCATCCGATCCGATGGTCGCACCGACATCGAGGACGATGCTCTCGCCGCGCAGCGTCGGCCAGATGGCTGCCAGCGCGGGCCGCTCGATCCCGGCCATCATCCTCAGGCAAAGCTTGGACATCGCCATCAGCGCGCCGGTGTTGCCCGCCGACACGGCAATATCGGCACGACCGGTCTTCACCGCGTCGAGCGACAGCCACATGCTGGACTTGCGGCGACCGTAGCGCAACGCCTGGCTCGGCTTGTCGTCCATGCGAACGGAGACGTCGGTGTGTTCGACCGTAGAGACGGCCGCCAGCGCGGGAAGATCCTCGAGAATCGGACGGATGAGCGTCTCGTCGCCGAAGAACAGGAATTCGCTGTCGGGATAGCGCTCGCGCGCCAGAGCACAGCCTGGAATGACTACTGACGGACCGAAGTCACCGCCCATCGCGTCAATCGAAATGCGTATTGGAGAGACCATCAGGCTTTATGCGGCGAAGACCATATTCGCCGGCCACCGCTGGAGCAGCGGCCCTCGGCGCATCAGGCTTCCGGACAATAGCGATTTAGGCCATTGAAACAACCGCTTTTTCTCCCTTTCCGTTTCTTTGATACCGATCAGTTCTTGTCGCGATCGGCACGTAGCGAGGCGAGCGCGGCGAACGCGCCGCTCTTTTCCTCTTCGTCTCCGTTATCGCCTCCAGTCTGGAAGTCGACACCCTGCTTTCGCGGATAGGGATCGAGTCCGATTGCCAGATGTTCGCATATCAGGGCGCCAATATCGACGCGTTCGTTGATCAGCGGCTCGACATCGATATCCGGCACTTCGGCTGCTTCCGGCATCGGCCCGGAGAGCCGGGGCGCGACGTCCGGCGCGAAATAGGTTTCGACCTCTTCGTCGATGACACCTTCGACCGGGTCGAGCGTCACGACGCAGGACTGCGTGACACGGGCCCTGGCGGTTCCGCGCACCGCAAGCCCGCGCCCGCGCCAGCGGGTGACCGACAGCGCCGCCGTCATGGATTCGACGGAGGGAATGCCGAGATAATCTGCCAGGCGAAACCGCTCGTCCGGCGTCGCCTCGATCCTCAGTTCCAGCCCGCCCTCGGGCACCTCATGGCTGGTCACGACCTGCTTCAACGGAAAGGAATTCTCCGACATCAGGCCTCTCCCCGATCGATTGCGGTTTCGTCCAGGTCCGGCCAGGCGATGTCGGCCGCAACGATGCGGTCGCCCGCCGTTTCCGACAGCCGGCTTTCGCACGCCAGCATATAGGCTGTCATCCGATCCAGCGCCTCTTCGGTCGCGGAGCCGGCGAAAAGATTGCGTTCCAGTGCGGCATGCAAGCCCTCGGCGCTCCCGGCGTCCAGCGCGGCGTCATAAACGCCGGCACGCCCGTAGAAGGCCTCCGCCATGCCACGGACCCGCTTCGGCACGCCCATGTCGCTGACGCCCATTTCGCGCAGGTTCCGATCCATGTCCCTGAAAAACACGTCGAACAGGCCCTGCGCCAGCGTCCGGCCCTCGGCGCCCTCACCGCGCAGACGGCGCATGACGAGGACGACGTGCAATACAAGCATGTCGAATCGCCCATCGGCTGTGTCGGCGACGCCGATCGTCTGGTAAAATGCCGGCTGCCGTGCCTGCGCCACTATCTGCGAATAGATGGCGTCGGGACGGTCGTCGGAACGGATGCGTTTGAGCAGTTTTCGAAGCATGTCCGGCGTCCTTCACGCCACGAGCGCCATATTAACGTGGTTGCAATCGATGGGTCCGCAAGCTAGAGGCGGAAATTGCACGGTTGTGTGCCTGGGAACAAGAACGCGATGCATTTTGTTGATTCAAGACGACCTTCACCCCGCGGTTTGCTTCGCCGCCAGCTGCTGATCGGCGCCGCGCTGGGCGTTGCCGTCACCGGCTTGTCGGCGTGCAATACGTTCACCACCGTGCAGCGGCACGGCTACGTCATCTCGCAGGACCAGCTCGATCAGGTCCCCGTGGGATCGAGCAAGGAACAGGTCGACTTCGTTCTGGGAACCCCCTCGACGACCGCCACATTCGGCAACGAGGTCTACTACTACATTTCCCAGACCACCGAAACGACCGCTTTCCTGGCCCCGAAAACGACCGACAGGCGGATCCTTGCCGTCTACTTCGATGAGGACCGGCGCGTCGGGCGCTTCGCCAACTACGGTCTCGAGGACGGCCGCGTCGTCGACTTCATCTCGCGCTCGACACCGACGACCGGCGCGGAAGTCTCGCTGCTGCGGCAGATCTTCTCCTCGGCGGTCGGCGAGGAAATCTGATCCGCGCCTAGCCGCAACCTCCGGACACGAAAAAGCCCCGCGGAGGCGACCTCCGCGGGGCTTTGTTTTGTGTCGGGCTTTTAGCTAGTGCGCCAGGATGGCGAGCAGCAGCAGCGCGACGATGTTGGTGATCTTGATCATCGGGTTCACGGCCGGGCCGGCGGTGTCCTTGTAGGGATCACCCACGGTGTCGCCCGTCACCGCGGCCTTGTGGGCTTCCGAGCCCTTGCCGCCGTGGTGGCCGTCCTCGATGTACTTCTTGGCGTTGTCCCAGGCACCGCCGCCCGCCGTCATCGAGATGGCGACGAACAGGCCGGTGACGATCACGCCGAGCAGCATGGCGCCGAGGGCCGAGAAGGCCTCCGACTTGCCGGCGATGGCTTCCACCACGAAGTAGACCACGATCGGCGACAGAACCGGCAGCATCGAGGGGATGATCATCTCCTTGATCGCGGCCCGGGTCAGCATATCGACCGCCCGGCCGTAGTCCGGCCGCTCGGTGCCCTGCATGATGCCCGGCTTCTCGCGGAACTGGCGGCGGACCTCCTCGACGATCGAAGCGGCGGCGCGGCCAACGGCCATCATCCCCATCGATCCGAACAGGAACGGCAGCATGCCGCCGAAGAACAGACCCACGACCACGTAGGGGTTGGTCAGCGAGAAGTTGAGCTCGACCCCCTGGAAGTACGGGAACTCCGCCGGATTGGCGATGAAGAACGTCAGATCCTCGGTGTAGGCGGCAAACAGAACCAGCGCGCCGAGACCGGCCGAACCGATGGCATAGCCCTTGGTGACGGCCTTGGTGGTGTTGCCGACCGCGTCGAGCGCGTCGGTGGTCTTGCGCACGTCGGCGGGAAGGTCCGCCATCTCGGCGATGCCGCCGGCATTGTCGGTGACGGGACCGAAGGCATCGAGGGCTACCACCAGACCGGCCAGGGCCAGCATGGTCGTGACCGCGATGGCGATGCCGAACAGGCCGGCCAGCATGTAGGTGACGATAATGCCCGCGATGATCACCAGCGCCGGAAGAGCGGTGGCTTCCATCGAAACGGCCAGGCCCTGGATGACGTTCGTGCCGTGGCCGGTGACCGAGGCGTTGGCGATCGACTTCACCGGACGGTAGTTGATGCCCGTGTAGTACTCGGTGATGAAGATGATCAGCGCCGTCACGACCAGCCCCGCGATACCGCACAGGTACAGGTCCATGCCGGTGAACGACACGCCGCGGCTGGTGGTCATCACCGCGTCCATGCCGCCGAAGAACCACGAGGTGACCGGGTAGAGCAAGATTGCCGACAGGACGCCGGTGGCGATGAAGCCCTTGTACAGCGCGCCCATGATCGACTGGTTGGAGCCGAGCCGCACGAAGAACGTGCCGATGATGGAGGTCAGCACGCAGGCGCCGCCGATGGCCAGCGGATAGAGCATGGAGGCGGAGAGCATGTCCGATCCGGCGAAGAAGATCGCCGCCAGCACCATCGTTGCGACGATGGTCACCGCGTAGGTCTCGAACAGGTCGGCCGCCATGCCGGCGCAGTCGCCGACGTTGTCGCCGACGTTGTCTGCGATGGTGGCCGGATTGCGCGGATCGTCCTCGGGGATGCCCGCTTCGACCTTGCCGACCAGATCGCCGCCGACGTCCGCACCCTTGGTGAAGATGCCACCGCCGAGACGGGCGAAGATCGAGATGAGCGAGGCGCCGAAGCCGAGGGCGACGAGCGCGTTGATGACGACCCTGTCGTCGATCGCATACCCCATGAACTGCGTCAGCACGACGAAGTAGACGGCGACGCCGAGCAGTGCCAGGCCGGCAACGAGCAGACCCGTGACGGCACCCGAGCGAAAGGCGATCGAGAGGCCGGCAGCGAGGCTCTGGCTGGATGCCTGGGTGGTGCGCACGTTAGCGCGTACCGACACCAGCATGCCGATGAAGCCGGCGGCCGCCGAAAGGATCGCGCCGATGGCGAAGCCGATCGCCACGGGGATCGACAGAAGCCAGGCGACCAGAACGAAAATGACGATACCGACGATCCCGATCGTCGTGTACTGGCGAGTGAGATAAGCCTGAGCACCTTCCTGAATGGCACCAGCAATCTCTTGCATACGCTGGTTGCCGGCGTCCGCCGCCATGACCGACTGGATAGCCCAGACGCCGTAGACGATGGACAGGGCACCGCAGGCGATAATCGCCCAGATAGCCATAGACATGTATCCAACCCCGTTTGACTGTTATTTTCTCGAACTCTGGCGAGCCGCGTCGCTTATTTCAAATTTCGCGCGAAATTCACGAAGCCCCCGCCCCGATGACCGCCCGTCAGACCGGTTATCGGGCGGAGCTTTGCCAGAAAAGCGGGCAACACGCAACCGATCCGGGCCTGTTACGAACAGTCTTCGCCCAAAGGTATGAGAAGAAGAGTGTCCGTCAGGCCACAGGTTCGTTGTCGCCCTTGAACCAAAGCCAGGCAAGCAACACGAAGCACATCGCCACGATCGGAAATATCACCATGTTGACCGACTCCCAGCCGTAAGCATTCAGCATTGCCCCGGACATCAACGCTGCGACCGCCTGGAAACCGAAGACGAGGAAATCATTGAGGCCCTGGACCCGGGTGCGCTCCTCCGGCCTGTAGGTTTCGGTCAGCATGGAGGTCGCGCCGATAAAGCCGAAATTCCAGCCGATACCGAGCAGGATCAACGCGCCCCAGAAATGGGCGAGCGTGATGCCCATCAGCGCGACAACGCCGCAGCCGGCCAGAAGCGCCAGCCCCGCGGCGATTACCTTTTCATGCCCGAACCGGGCGATCAGCGCACCGGTGAAGAAGCTCGGCGCGAACATGGCGATGACGTGCCACTGGATGCCGAGCGTCGCGTCGGTCTGGCTGTGGTCGCAGGCGACCATGGCCAGCGGCGTGGCGGTCATGACGAGGCTCATCAGGCCGTAGCTGGCAATCGCGCAGATGACGGCGACGACGAAACGCGTCTGACTGACGATCTCGCGCAGCGGCCGCCCGCCCTGCCCGACCTTGACGGGCGCGGGCTTGGGGATGCGCAGGAAGGACAGAATCAGGATGACAAGGGCGCCAAGCGCGATCTGCGCCAGGAAGGCGCCCGCGAAGGGGATCGGCGCCAGCGAATCCTTTGTGAAAATGACGATCTGCGGCCCGATGACGCCGGTGACGACTCCGCCGGCCAGAACCCAGGAGATCGCCTTGGGCCGAAACGCCGCGCTCGCGGTATCGGCGGCCGCGAAGCGATACTGCTGGACGAAGGAATTGCCGACGCCAGTGACCGCGGTTCCCAGGCAGAGCAGCCAGAAATCCCCGGCGACAACCGCATAGGACGACAGCGCGCCACCGATCATGGCGCCGAGCGCGCCGATCTGGAATCCCGGACGCCGCCCGATCAGGCGCATGAGATTGGCGGCGGGAATGGACCCCAGCGCAACGCCGATGATGAAGAAGGCGACCGGCAGCGTCGCCAGAGATTTGTCTTCGCCGAGCAAATAGAAGCCCGCCAGGCTCGCCATCGAGACGACGATCGGCGCCGAGGCGCCGCCGATGGCCTGGGCGGCAGCCAGCACAAGTGCATTGCGCCGGGCCGCGCGGTCGTCGAATTCTTCCGTGATCGGAGCGGTCGTCATGGGGCCACCTGAAAAGGGTCCGCAAGACTCCACGGCTGCGCCGCCGGGTCAACCACCAATTCAGCGACCCGAATATGTGCCCCTGTCATGGCTGGCGGCATGGCTGCGGGCATGGCTGCCGACATGACTGAAGGACCGATTCCCGAAATCCATTTCCAGCCCCGCGGAGTCGACGAATTCAGCCCGACCGCCGTTCTGAGTGACTTCGGCGATTTTCCGAACCGGGATAGCGGCGCTCGAAGCCGACGCTTCGAAATCCGACGCTTTTTCCGGCGGAACCGTACAGATGATCTCGTAATCGTCGCCGCCTGTCAGGCATATTGGCAGCAGCGCCGGATCGATTTTCACCGCCGCGCCGGCGGCCTGCGAGAGCGGAACGTCCGCTGCCGTGACCCGGGCGGTCACGCCGGACACGGTGCACAACTTGTCGAGATCGCCGACCAGACCGTCCGATACGTCGAGCGCGGCGGTGGCGAAGCGGGCGACGGATTCGGCAAGCGCCACGCGCGGCTCCGGCAGATGGTATCGCGCCGCCAGATGCGCCCGATGGCTCTCATCGAGGCTGGCAAGCCGCGGATCGTTTTGAGCCACCAGAAGACCGAGTGCGCCGTCGCCGATCGTGCCGGAGACATAGACGTGGTCCCCTGCCCTGGCGCCGGCGCGGCGGACGATGCCGCCTGACGCGGCGATGCCGAACGCGGTAATCGTGACGATGAACCGGCCGGAGCGGATGGTGTCGCCGCCATAGAGCGTCGCGCCATAGCGGTCCTGGTCGCTTGCGAGCCCGTCGGCGAAGCGGGCGACCCAGTCCTCCGACCAGTCGTCGGACAGGCCCAGCAGCACGAGGTAGCCGACCGGAGTCGCGCCCTTGGCCGCGAGATCGGACAGATTCACCCGCAGCGCCTTGCGGGCGATCACGCCGGCGTCTTCGCCCGGCAGGAAATGGATGCCCTCGGCGATGCCGTCCTTGGTCAGCACCAGATCGGCGCCCGGCGGCGGCGCATAGGACGCCGCGTCATCGAGAAGCGAGAACGCGCCGGGCGCGGTCGCCAGCGGCCGGAAATGGCGCTCGATCAGCCCCTGTTCGTCGAGAGACGTTCCGGGGGCCGCTCCGTGCGCTTCAGAGCCGCTCATCAGGCCCCGCTTTCAGCCCCGCCGGCGGACGGGAATTCCTTCGGCTGCTCGCGCTTGGCAATGCCGTCGAGGATGGCATTGGTGATGCGCGGCTCGTCGCCGTCCTCGAAGAAGGCGCGGGCGATATCGACATATTCGCTGATCACCACGCGGGGCGGCACGTCGCGGCGCTCCATCAGTTCGTAGACGCCGGCGCGCAGCACGGCACGCAGGGTCAGGTCGATGCGCTTCAGCGGCCAGTCGCGTTCCAGCATCGTGTTGATCTCGGTGTCGACGCGGCGCTGGAGCTTGACGACGCCTGAAACCAGGTTGCGGAAAAACTTCACGTCGGCGTCGATCAGCTGATCGCCTTCGAGGTCGCCGCCCAGGCGGTGCGCCTCGAACTCATCCAGCGTGGATTCGAGATCGGCTTCGGCAACATCCATCTGATAGAGCGCCTGCACGGCGGCGAGACGGGCCGCCCCACGCTTGTTGGCTTTTGCCTGCGGTCGCTCGGTGCGGGCGGTCTTCACGGTTTCTCACCACGAAGGCTGCGGCGCACGCCAATCATCGCCAAGGCCGCGCGCGCGGCGAAGCCGCCCTTGTCGCGGCCATCCATCGAGGCGCGGGCGTGCGCCTGCTGCGTGTTCTCGACCGTCAAGATGCCATTGCCGAGTGCCAAATGGTGCTTGATCGACAGGTCCATCACGGCGCGGGCGGACTCGCCGGCGACGATGTCGTAGTGGCTCGTCTCGCCGCGAATGACACAGCCGAGCAGCACATAGCCATCGTAGGCGGCGGGGTGGTAGCGTTCGCCGGCATCGATGGCCAGGGACAGAGCGGCCGGAATCTCCAGGACGCCGGGAACCCAGATGCGGTCGACCCGGGCATCGGCTTCTTCGAGTGCCGACATCGCGCCTGCGCGCAGGTCCTCGGCGATATCGGGATAGAACACCGCTTCGATGATCAGGATGCGCGGTCCGTCGTGAGTCATGTGTCTTCGGTTTCCTTGAGCCGGGCGACATAGCGCGCCATCAGGTCGACTTCGAGATTGACCCGGTCGCCCAGGCGCCGGTCGCCCCATGTGGTGACCTGCAACGTATGCGGAATGAGCGTCACCCAGAAGCGATTTCCGTCAACGCCGTTCACGGTCAGCGACGTGCCGTCGAGGCAGACGGAGCCTTTCTCGGCGATGAAACGATGCAGCGGCGCCGGCGCTTCGAAGGTGAAACGGGTCGACTCGCCATCCACGTCGCGCCCGACGATCGGCGCGACACCGTCGATATGGCCGGTGACGATGTGACCGCCAAGCTCGTCGCCCTGGCGCAGCGAGCGTTCCAGATTGATGCGGGTTCCCGCCTGCCAGTCGCCAATGGTGGTGCGCGCAAGCGTTTCGCCGGAGACGTCGACGGTGAACATGGTTCGGCCGTCGGCGCCGGTTTCGACCGAGGTCGCGGTCAGGCACGGGCCGCCACAGGCGATCGAGGCGCCGAGCGCGATCGAGGCGGCGTCATAGCCGCAGGCGATCGCGAACCGGCTGACGCCGTCGCCATCCTGCCGCGAGACCACCTCGCCGATATCCGTGACGATACCCGTGAACATTATCTGTTACCCAAAAGAACCCGATTATCGCGACCGCAGGTAGGTCGACATTACATCGTCGCCAAGCTTTGCCTCGTCGACGCGCCTGTATGCCCCGCCGGAGCGGATCGCGGCAAGGGCCGAACCCGCAGGGATGCCATGCGGGCCGATCTCGACCGCCCCGTCGAAGATCACCGCATGGTCAATCAAACCCGTTTCAGAGAGACTTGCCGCGACCGCCGCGCCGCCCTCGACGAGAACGCGGGTGATGCCCTGCCCGGCCAGCGTTTCCAGCACGGCACGGATACCGCCATCGGCCGTCAAGACAGCCGCGCCGCGTGCTTCCAGCACTGACTTCCGGGCCGGGTTTGCCTTGCCGCCAGAAACGAGCCAGACCGGAACGTCGGCGGTGTTCGCCAGCAGTCTCGCCGTTCCCGGCAATCTCAAATCCGTATCGAGAACGACGCGTACCGGCGAGCGGTCGGCCATGCCGGGTAGCCTGCAGGTCAGGTCCGGATCGTCGGCGAGAGCGGTACCGATACCGACTAATATCGCGTCGTTTGTCGCCCGCAGCATGTGTGACGCGGCGCGGGCGTGCTCCCTTGTGATCGCCACCGGAGCACCGCCGGGACCGGCGATCATGCCGTCGCGGCTGACTGCCAGCTTCAGCGTGACCCAGGGCCGTCCCGCTCGCACCCGCATGATGTGCCCGGCGTTGACGGCTGATGCCTCGCTGGCGCCGACACCGACGACTAATTCGATGCCCGCGTCGCGGAGGATGGCGTGTCCGCGTCCGCTGACGCGGTCGTCGGGATCCTCGGTCGCCGAAACCACGCGGGAAATACCCGCCTTGACCAGCGCCTCGGCGCAGGGTGGCGTGCGGCCGTGATGCGAACAGGGCTCTAGCGAGACGTAACAGGTCGCCCCGCGCGCCCGATCGCCTGCTTCTGCCAACGCCTCGGCTTCGGCATGAGGGCGTCCGCCTTTGCGGGTCCAGCCGCGACCAACGACGACCGGCCCGTCCGGCTCGTGGCGAACGATCAGCGCACCGACCGCCGGATTGGGCCAGGTCTGCCCCAGCTCGCGGCTGCCGAGCCGGATCGCCGCGGCCATGAGGCGCGCATCGCGTTCGGCGGGTTCGGATGTGGCGGGCATGAGCGGTGCCTGCGGCTCAGGCCGCGGGATCGTCCTCGAGGTCTTCGTCGTGACCGGTTCCGTGCCCGGACAGCGCGTCAAGAAACTCCTCGAAATCCTTGGCTTCGCGGAAGTTTCTGTAAACCGAGGCGAACCGGACATAGGCGACGTCGTCGAGCGAGCGCAGCCCTTCCATGACGAGACGGCCTATCGCGTCGGAATTGATCTCGCTCTCGCCCATGCTTTCCAGCCGCCGGACGATGCCGCTGACCAGCCGCTCGATCCGTTCAGCCTCGACCGGGCGCTTGCGCAGCGCGATCTGAATCGAACGGACAAGCTTGTCGCGGTCGAAGGGCACACGGCGGCCGGTTTTCTTGACGACCGTCAGTTCGCGCAGCTGGATGCGCTCGAACGTGGTGAAACGGCCGCCGCAATCGGGGCAGACCCGGCGGCGGCGGATAGCGGCGCTATCCTCCGTCGGCCGGGAATCCTTCACCTGCGTCGCCAAGCTTCCGCAATAGGGGCAGCGCATGCCTGTCCTCCGGCTTCCGTTATCCTGCCCGTATCAATCCGCGTAGATCGGAAAGCGTCGGCACAGATCCACAGCCCTGGCGCGGACCGCTGCTTCCACCGAGGCGTTGCCGTCCTCGGCATTGGCCTTGCGCAATCCATCCAGCACCTCGACGATCATGGCACCGATTTCCTGGAATTCGGAAACGCCGAACCCGCGCGTGGTGCCGGCCGGGCTGCCCAGCCGGATGCCGGACGTGATCATCGGCTTTTCGGGATCGAAGGGGATGCCGTTCTTGTTGCAGGTGATGTGGGCGCGGCCGAGCGATTCCTCGGCTACCTTCCCGGTCAGGCTCTTGGGCCGCAGGTCGACCAGCATCAGGTGGGTGTCGGTGCCGCCCGAGACGATATCGAGGCCGGAGCCTTTCAGCGTGTCGGCGAGCGCCTTGGCGTTGTCGACGACCTGCTGGGCATAGGCCTTGAACTCGGGTCGAAGCGCCTCGCCGAACGCGACCGCCTTGGCGGCGATCACATGCATCAACGGGCCGCCCTGGAGCCCCGGGAACACGGCTGAATTGATCTTCTTGGCAATCGCCTCGTCGTTGGTCAGCACCATGCCGCCGCGCGGGCCGCGCAGCGTCTTGTGGGTGGTGGTGGTGACGACGTGGGCATGCGGGAACGGGCTGGGATGCACGCCGGCTGCGACAAGGCCGGCGAAATGCGCCATGTCGACCATCAGATGGGCGCCGACCGAATCGGCGATCTCGCGGAACCGCGCGAAATCGATGATGCGCGGATAGGCCGACCCACCGGCGATGATGATCACCGGCTTGTGCTCGACAGCCAGCCGTTCGACCTCGTCCATGTCGATCTGATGGGTGTCGCGGTCGACGGTGTAGTGCACCGCGTTGAACCACTTGCCTGACTGATTGACCGGCGACCCGTGCGTGAGATGCCCGCCGGCTGCGAGGCTGAGCCCCAGGACCGTGTCGCCAGGCTTGGCCAGCGCCATGAACACGGCCTGATTGGCCTGCGATCCGGAATGCGGCTGCACGTTGGCGAAATCGCAGCCGAACAGTTTCCTGGCGCGGTCGATCGCCAGGTTCTCGGCGACGTCGACGAACTGGCAACCGCCGTAGTAGCGACGGCCGGGATAGCCTTCCGCGTACTTGTTGGTGAGAACCGAACCCTGCGCCTCCAGGACCGCGCGGGACACGATATTTTCCGATGCGATCAGCTCGATTTCGTCGCGCTGGCGACCGAGTTCGTTGTGAATCGCCTCGGACAGTTCGGGATCGGATTCGCCAACGCCGGTTTCGAAGAAAGCGCGGTTGGCGGACGTGATATCGGACGGATTCGTCACCGACATGGCAGGTTTCCCGGTTCTCGAGGACAAAAAGACGCCGCCGGCCGCAGCAGATCCGGCCAGCGGGTTCGCTTGCGCAATAGCACAGCTTGCAGGACCGGCCAACCGAGGCTGCGACATGTTCCGGGTGTGGACGCGAACTAGACGAGGCGCGACGTGCCGGTGTCATTCGGCGCCGGGCGATCGGCTTCGTTTTTCTCGTCTTGCGGGGCCAATCGCCGCTGCAGCTTGCGCACCGCCAGGCGGCCGAGCTCGTCCCGAAGGACTTTCGCCGGGCCGAAGACCGTCACTTCGATTCCGCTGGCTGCATCGATGGCGACGGCGCGCATCTGCGCGCCGACCACCGTGTACTCGAGATAGATTTCGCCCCCTTCGGGAGCGTCCGAGCCACGTTGCCCCCGCTTACGGGAGCCCGCGTGGCGGCCGGCCATCAGATATCGGAGGCCAGCGGAGTCGTGACACCGTCCCGGCCATAGATATCGGGACGGAATTGCATGACGCCGTCATTGGTGGCCCAGGCCGTGATGTAGGCGAAATAGATCGGCGTCGACTTCTTGAGGCTGACATCGAGCCGCTCGCCGGACCGGACCGCCGCATCGATCTTTGTCCGCGACCAGTCGCCATTCGGTTCCAGAAGCCAGTCTACGAACTGCCGCACATTCTGGACACGCACGCAGCCGGAGCTATGGAAGCGCGCATTGGTGCCGAACAGGGTCTGCTGCGGCGTATCGTGCAGGTAGACCGCGTGCTCGTTGGGGAAATTGATGCGGATCGAGCCCAGCGAATTCTGATCGCCCGGATCCTGCTTGAGCATGTAGTCGACCGCTTCGTCGGTGTTCCAGTCCACCTGGGAGGGATCGAGTTCGTCGCCCTTGCCGTTGAGAATACGGATCTTGTAGCGCGTCAGATATTCGGGATCCTCGCGCATCTTCGGGATGATGTCCTTGCGGATGATGCTCTTCGGCACCGTCCAGTAAGGATTGAAGCTGATGTACTGGATTTTCTTGGCCAGGATCGGCGATTCGCGGTCCTTGCGGCCGACGACGGCGGTGTGCCGGGACGCGACCGTGCCGCCTTCCACCGCCTCGACCTCGGCGGCGGGGATATTGACCATCACATAGCGGTCGCCGAGATCGGCCGACATCGCATTGACCCGCACCAGATTGGTGCGCAGCTGGCTGATGCGGACCTCGACGGGAACGTTCATCTGGGCGA
Organism: uncultured Tepidamorphus sp.; assembly: GCA_905479765.1. Taxonomy (GTDB): domain Bacteria; phylum Pseudomonadota; class Alphaproteobacteria; order Rhizobiales; family Tepidamorphaceae; genus Microbaculum. The sequence goes on from CAJQNW010000073.1 coordinate 24,301, forward strand.
GCGTTTCGTCACGCACCATGCCGTCGGGCAGCAGGCCGTGGCGCGCCTGGAAGCGGCGCACGGCGGCCTCGACATAGGTATCGAAGGTATTGGACACGCCGGCGGACGCCGACAGATCGCCCGACGCGATCAGGCGCTCGCGCAACGATGCGACGTTGCGGTGCGCCAGCCCGACACGCAGGACCTGGCCGTCGGGAACATTATTCCAGCCGCCCCGCGCAGCGATGGCCAGATACGTATCGATGGCCCGCTGGATATTATTGACGGTCTCGGCACTCAACGTCGGCTGACGGGAATCGAATGTGAAGCTCAGCGTATCGGAGGACGGATCGAACCGGTCGCTCCACTCGGCGCTGCCGCTGTCGAAGGACGGGAGAGACGGGTCGCCCTGATCGCTTGCAGCAAGCTGCACGTTGCCGCCGCCCTGAGACGTCAGCTGCTTGAACCAGGAACCGTTCCCTTCGGCGGACGCGCCGACAGGCATTGCAAGAACCGTCCCGGCCACAGCCAGAACAACCGTATGTTTCAATAGTGTCATCGCCATCCGCACCCGCGCCTGAAATACAGTTCCGGGCCCCCGGCTCGCATCCAGTGACCGGCGCGATTCAATCGCACCGTGCGAACCCCATTTGTTCCCGGTCTCTAACACTTCGTGGGTTAACGAACAACAACCCATCTGGGCGTGAATATGGCGTTCGTACAATGGTGGTCCAAGTGCAACAGGTGCGACCTGGAAGACGACAACAGGGATTTTTGCGTCGATCCCGTTGTAATGACTTGGAAATCCGGGCCGGCGGCGCAGTCAAAACCCGCCGGCAGCCTGTCGCGAAGACATCCGTTTCCGATTTCTCCAGACAAAAGCAAAAGCCCCGGGCGGTGCCCGGGGCCTGCAAAGTCAGAACAGCCGTCCCTTTTAAAGGGAAATCAGAGCCGGTAGAGAATCTGATCGGTCCAGAAGCGCTCGAGCTTCTGCAGAGACCGGTTAAGCCGGTCGAAATCGTCACAGCCGAGACCGCCGACCTTTTCGATCGACTTCAGATGACGCTCATAGAGGTTGGCGATGATGTGGTGAACCTCGTGGCCCTTCTCCGTCAGGCTGATCCGCACCGAACGCCGGTCGACCGTGGACCGCTGGTGGTGGACGTAGCCGCCCTCGACCAGCTTCTTCAGGTTGTAGGAGACGTTGGAGCCGAGATAGTAACCGCGCGTCCGCAGTTCACCCGCAGTCAACTCCGAATCTCCGATATTGAACAACAGGAGAGCCTGGACGCTATTCACGTCGGCGCGGCCCTCGCGGTCGAATTCATCCTTAATAACATCGAGAAGACGGCGATGAAGACGCTCAACCAAGGTTAACGCTTCGAGATACCGCGGCTTGATGTCTTCTTCTTCAGCAGAGTGTGTATCCGCCAAAGCCTGCTTCGCGACTGCTGCGCTCATCTGACTGCCTCACTGTTCGTCTGTGTGGTTTATTCCCCACTTGTCGAGCAGCCTAAACGGGCGAGCCTAAGATGGGCTTAAAAGGCAGGCTTAATTTTCTTGAAAATTGAAGTTTCCGAATGATTTACCCTTTACCTCTCAGGAACCTTACTATCCCAGAGAAATCAACACTTCCGCTGCCTTCGCCGGAAAACAGGCCGTAAATCTGTGCCGCTTCGGCACCGAGCGGCGTATTGGCGCCCGATGCGTTAGCGGCGTCCTGCGCCAGTTTCAGGTCCTTCAGCATCATGTCGGCGGTGAAGCCTGCCTGGTAATCACGGTTCGCCGGGGACGTCGGAACGGGGCCCGGAACGGGGCAATAGGTGGTCAGCGACCAGCACTGGCCGGAGGCGGTCGAGGCGATGTCGAACAGCTTCTGGTGGTCGAGCCCGAGTTTCTCGGCCAGCACGAAGGCTTCCGAGACGCCGATCATCGAGATGCCGAGGATCATGTTGTTGCAGATCTTGGCGGCCTGGCCGTTACCGGCGCCGCCGGCGTGGACGATCGTCTTGCCCATTACGTCCAGACAGGGCTGGGCCGCCGCGAACGCTGCGTCCGGTCCGCCGACCATGAAGGTGAGCGTGCCCGCCGTCGCGCCGCCAACGCCGCCGGAGACCGGTGCGTCGACCATCGCCATGCCGGCTGCTTCAGCGGCGACCGCGACCTTGCGGGCCGTGGCGACGTCGATGGTGGAGGAATCGATGAACAGGGTGCCCGCCTTCGCTGCCGCGATCAGGCCGTCTTCACCGAGATAGACGCCTTCGACATGGCGGCCGGCCGGCAGCATGGTGACGACGACCTCGGCACCGGCGATCGCCTCGACGGCGGAGCCGCAGGCCGTGCCGCCGGCTTCGGCGAGCTTGCCCTTGGCGTCCTCCGACAGGTCGAAGCCCTGAACCTGATGACCCGCCTTGACCAGATTGGCGGCCATGGGACCGCCCATGTTGCCAAGACCGATGAATCCTATCGTCGCCATTGTCGTTCTCCCTAAAATGCGTTTCGCGCGCCTACTCTTCGGGCAGGCGCAGGATTTCTCCGGTGTTTTCCGGCGTTCCCGTCCACCAGGCGAGCGCGACGTAGACGACGATCGTCACCAGGTGGAACATCACGATCAGCCAGGCCGAGCCGAACAGATCGGTGAAGCCGATATGCATGACGAGTTCGGCCACCGCGGAAAACAGCCATGCCGCGACGCCCCAGGTCGCCCCGCACCACAGGCCGACGGATGCGACGACCTGGAGAAGCGCGAAATAGACCGTCGCGATCTGCATATGGACCGGCATCGTCTCGAAGCCGGGGCCGAGCACGCCGATGATGCGCGCCCAGTGCATCAGCCCGTTGACGAAGTAAAACAGCGCCAGCGACCGCAGGTACCAGAGCAGGATCATCGGGGCGAGCGGCGCCGCCTTGGCGAACTGAAGTGCCATCTAGAGTCGGTCCAATCCGCTCAAGTCGAGCTCGCCGTCACCCAGTGGCGCGAAGAAGGCATCGATATCGGTATCACTGACGCCCGACAGGCTGTCGGGCTTCCAGTTCGGCGCGTTGTCCTTGTCGACGATGACCGCGCGGACACCCTCGAAGAATTCGTGACCCTTCAGCACCCGATTGACGACGCGGAATTCGGTGCGCATGCAGTCCTCGAAATCAGCCGTCGCGCCCACCTGCATCTGACGGAGCGCGATCTTCAGGCTCGTCGGAGACTTCTTGCGGATGGTCGCCGCTGTCTTCGCGGCCCATTCGGCGTCGCCGCCGGTCTCCGAGTCGAGCCGGGACAGTATCTCCTCCACGGTCGATCCGGAAAAGCAGCGATCGACGACGTCGCGCAGCGCCGGGATGGTCGCGTCCGCAGGCGTTTCGGAAAATGATTCAAGGATCGCGGGCAAGTCTCTGGTTTCGCAGAGCTGTTCGGCGAGGTCCCCGAACTTTTCGGACGGGACCGCATGGGTCGCGATGCCGCTCAGGGCCGCGTCGGCCTGGCCGAGCCGCGCGCCGGTGAGCGCCAGCCAAGTGCCGACCTTGCCGGGCAGGCGCGGCAGGAAATAGGTGCCGCCGACATCGGGGAACAGGCCGATACCGGTTTCAGGCATGGCGAACATCGTGCGGCCGCCGGCAACCCGGTGGCTGCCGTGTACGGAGACGCCGACGCCGCCGCCCATGACGATACCGTCGATCAGCGCCAAATAGGGCTTGGCGTAGCGCTTGATGTAGGTGTTGAGCCGGTATTCCTCGGCGTAGAAGCCCAGCGCCAGCGGATCGCCCGCCCTGCCCCAGTCATAGAGCTGGCGGACGTCGCCGCCGGCGCAGAACGCCTTTTCGCCCGCCGCCTGCACGACCACATGGGCGACTTCCGGGTCCGCCGCCCATTCGATCAGCTGCGGGTGCAGCGCGCGCACCATGCCGAGCGTCAGCGCGTTCAGCGCCTTCGGCCGGTTGAGCGTGACGAAACCGGCACGGCCGCGTTTCTCGAACTGGATTTCGGGTTCGCCGGTCATCAAAACAGCTCTGCTGGAGAAAACGTTTCGATCGTCATCCCGGACGGCGCATCAGCGCCGATCCGGGATCGGGGAGCCATGGCGGGCGCGGTGGTTCTCCGATCCCGGCTCTCCGCTTCGCTGCGGCCGGGATGACGATGGAGAGGTGTGAGAACAACTACGCTCATCGCCCGAAGATCTCCCGGGCCACGATCAGCCGCATGATCTCGTTGGTGCCTTCTAGGATCTGGTGGACGCGCAAGTCGCGGACGATCTTCTCGATCCCGTATTCCGACAGATAACCGTAGCCGCCGTGCAATTGCAGCGCGTCGTTGGCGACCTCGAAGCCGATATCGGTGACGAACCGCTTGGCCATGGCGCAGAGTTTCGTCGCGTCAGGCGCCCTGGCATCCAGCGCCGAGGCCGCCCGCCACAGGAAGGTGCGCGATGCCTCCAGTTCGATCGCCATGTCGGCGACGCGAAACTGCAGCGCCTGAAACTGGCTGAGCTGCTTCCCGAAGGCTTCCCGCTCCTGCATGTAGGCAATGGTCTTGTCGAGGGCTGACTGCGCGCCGCCGAGCGAGCAGGCGGAAATGTTGAGCCGGCCGCCGTCGAGCCCGGCCATGGCGATCTTGAAGCCGTCGCCCTCCTCGCCGATCCGGTTTTCGACCGGCACCCGCGCGCCTTCGAAAATGACGGCGCGGGTCGGCTGGGTGTTCCAGCCCATCTTCATCTCGTTGGCGCCGAACGTCACGCCTGGCGTGTCGCCCGGGATCACCACGGTCGAGATGCCTTTCGGCCCGTCGCCGCCGGTACGGACCATCGCGACATAGACGTCGGTCTCGCCGCCGCCGGAGATGAACTGCTTCTGGCCGTCGAGCACATAATGATCGCCGTCGCGCACCGCCCGGGTGCGCAGCGCCGCCGCATCGGAGCCGGCACCCGGCTCGGTCAGGGCGTAGCTTGCCAGCAGTTCCATCGAGCACAGGCCGGGCAGCCATTTGTGCCGCTGCTCGTCGCTGCCGAACGTGTCGATCATCCACGCCGACATGTTGTGGATCGAAATGTAGGAGGACGTCGAGGGACAGGCCGTCGCCAGCGCCTCGAAGATCAGCGCCGCGTCGAGCCTGGTCAGGCCCGAACCGCCGACATCCTCGCGCACATAGACGCCGCCCATGCCGAGCGCCGCGGCGGCGCGAAGCGTATCGACCGGGAAATGCTTCTGCTGATCCCACTCGACCGCGTGCGGCGCGATCTCGGCAGACGCGAAGTCGCGCGCCATGTCGCGGATCGCCGCCTGTTCCTCGCTTAAAGTGAAGTCCATGACCCACCCCGTTCCGTAAACCTTGCCTTCGTCATCCCGGCCAAGCGAAGCGCGAGCCGGGATCGGAGAGCCACCGCACCCTCCGGTGCTCCCCGATCCCGGATAACCGCCGACGCGGTTTCCGGGATGACGACGGAGAGGGAGGACCGGGGGCAGCGTGCCCGACCATTGCGGCCGGGCGTATTCCTCACCGCATCGTCGGGATGACGAACTCCGCGCCGTCCTTGATGCCCGAGGGCCAACGCGACGTCACGGTCTTGGTCTTGGTGTAGAAGCGCACCGAGTCCGGACCGTGCTGGTTCAGGTCGCCGAAGCCCGACCGCTTCCAGCCGCCGAAGGTGTAGTAGGCCAGCGGCACCGGGATCGGCACGTTGACGCCGACCATGCCGACGTTGACGTTCTTGGCGAAATCGCGGGCGGCATCGCCGTCGCGGGTGTAGATCGCGACACCGTTTCCGTACTCGTGCGTCGACGGCAGGGCGGCGGCCTCGGCATAGGTCTTGGCACGCACCACGGACAGGACGGGCCCGAAGATCTCTTCTTTGTAGATGGTCATGTCCGGCGTCACGTTGTCGAACAGGCAACCGCCCATGAAGAAGCCGTTCTCGTAGCCCTGCATGGAATAGCCACGACCGTCGACGGCGAGCTTGGCGCCCTCCTTGACGCCGAGTTCGACGTAGCCCCTGACACGCTCCAGCGCGGCCTTGGTGACCAGCGGGCCGTAGTCGGCGTCGGCATCATTGGACAGGCCGATCTTCAGCGACTCGACGCGCGGGATCAGCTTGTCCATCAGCGCGTCGGCGGTCTTCTCGCCGACGGGAACGGCAACCGAAATCGCCATGCAGCGCTCGCCGGCAGAGCCGTAGCCCGCCCCGATCAGCGCGTCGACCGCCTGGTCCATGTCGGCGTCGGGCATGATGATCATGTGGTTCTTGGCGCCGCCGAAGCACTGGACGCGCTTCCCGTTGGCGGTGCCGGTGGAATAGATGTACTCGGCAATCGAACTGGAGCCGACGAAGCCGATCGCCATGATGCGCTCATCGTGGAGGATCGCGTCGACGGCCTCCTTGTCGCCGTTGACGACGTTGAGGATGCCATCGGGCAGACCCGCTTCGGCGAACAGCTCGGCGATGCGCATCGGGACGGACGGATCACGCTCGGACGGCTTCATGATGAAGGCGTTGCCGCAGGCGATCGCCGGCGCGCACTTCCACAGCGGGATCATCGCCGGGAAATTGAACGGCGTGATGCCGGCAACGACGCCGAGCGGCTGGCGCATCGAATACATGTCGATGCCGGGGCCGGCACCTTCGGTGTACTCGCCCTTCAGCAGGTGCGGGATGCCGCAGGAGAACTCGACGACCTCGAGGCCGCGCTGGATGTCGCCCTTGGCGTCGGGAACGGTCTTGCCGTGCTCGGACGACAGAAGTTCGGCCAGGCTTTCCATCTCGGCCTGGGCAAGCTGCAGGAACTTGAACAGCACCCGGGCGCGCTTCTGCGGGTTCTCGGCTGCCCAGGCAACCTGCGCTTCGGCAGCGTTGTCGATGATCTTCTCGACTTCCGACTTCGAAGCCAGCGCCACCTTGGCCTGCACCTCGCCGGTGTTCGGATCGAATACGTCGCCGAAGCGGCCCGACGTGCCGTCCACGGTCTTGCCGCCGACAAAATGGCCAATTGTCCTCATGGTCGTCTCCTGATGTCCCTGTTTGTTCGCAACATATCTGATTAAATCAGCACGACCATCGGCTTGTTTGCCCACTGGTTGTGCGGTTATGTCCATACCCATGTCGCTCGACTGGAACGATCTGCGCTATTTCCTGTCCGTCGCCCGCACCGGCCGCCTCACCGAGGCGTCGCGGCGGCTGGGCACCGACCACGCAACCGTCAGCCGCCGGATCAAGGCGCTGGAACGGGCGCTGGACGCACGGCTGTTCGAGCGTTCGCCGCGCGGCTATGCGCTCACCGACGCCGGCGAGCGGCTGCTTGTCCATGCCGAAGGGATGGAGAGCTCGGCGGCGCACATGCAAAGCGAGATCGCCGGCGAGAACCTGGCTGTCGGCGGCGCGGTGCGTATCGGCGCGCCGGACGGTTTCGGCACGATCTTCCTGGCGCCGCGCATCGGGGGCCTGAGCCGCCGGTATCCGGAACTCGACCTGCAGATCGTCGCCATGCCGCGCATCTTCTCCCTGTCGAAGCGCGAGGCCGACATCGCCATCGGGCTTGCCCGCCCCACCGAAGGGCGGCTGGTATCGCGAAAGCTGACCGACTACCGACTGCACCTTTACGGATCCCGTTCCTATCTTAGCCGCCACGGGCCGATCGAAAGCCCCGGTGATCTCAGCCGACATGTCGTGATCGGCTACATCCCGGACCTGATCTATTCGCCCGAGCTCGACTATCTGCCCCAGGTGTCTTCGCAGATCAAACCCCGCCTGACCAGTTCCAACCTCGTCGCCCAGATGCGCGCGGCCAGCGCCGGCGCGGGCTTGTGCGTCTTGCCCGACTTCATGGCTGTGGAAGACAGCGATCTTCAGCCCGTGCTGCCTGCGGAAATCGATCTGCTGCGCACATTCTGGCTGATCCTGCACGCCGATCTGCGCGATACGGCGCGGGTGCGCGCGGTCGCCGACTTCATCACGGCCGAGGTCGAGGGCGCGCGGGAGCTGTTCATGCCGGCCACGTAACCCGGCGACGTGACATTGTGACCCCCAACAGGCGTTTTGAGCCAAAGCAAGGCGCGTGATAGAGATGCCAGTCTAGACCTTTTCCAGATCCGGGAAGCGGAGAGAGAACCCATGGCCAAGCGCGAGGAATCCCCGATCGGTATCGCGGGGGGCAGTTCCAGTGGATCGCCGGGCGGCCAGCGCGGATCCGCGACGCGGCGCGCGGTCCGGCCGCGGCGCAACCGGCGCTCGGATTGGGCCCGGCGGCTGGTGTGCGAGAACGTGCTCTCCACCAACGACCTGATCTGGCCGCTGTTCGTCGTGGCTGGCAAAGGCGTGCGCGAGCCCGTCGCCTCGATGCCCGGCGTGGTGCGCTATTCGATCGACGAGGCGGTGAAGGCGGTATCCGAAGCTGCCGGCCTCGGCATTCCCGCGGTGGCTCTCTTCCCCTATACCGAACCGGCCCTGCGCGACGAGCGCGGCTCGGAGGCGCTTAATTCCGGCAACCTCGTCTGCCAGGCGTGCCGGGCAGTCAAGGACACGGTGCCCGAGGTCGGCATCGTCACCGATGTGGCGCTCGACCCCTATACCAGCCACGGCCATGACGGGTTGCTCGAGGACGGCCGCATTCTCAACGACGAGACCGTCGAGATCCTGGCCGAACAGGCGCTGATCCAGGCGCGCGCCGGCTCCGATATCATCGCGCCGTCCGACATGATGGACGGCCGCGTCGCCGCCATCCGCGAGGCGCTGGAAGACGCCGGGCTGACCGACACCCAGATCATGGCCTATACCGCCAAATACGCGTCCGCCTTCTACGGCCCGTTCCGCGACGCCGTGGGCTCGTCGGGCACGCTGACGGGCGACAAGCGCACCTATCAGATGGACTACGGCAATACCGACGAGGCGATCCGCGAGGCCGAACTCGACATCGCCGAGGGCGCCGACATGATCATGGTCAAGCCCGGCATGCCCTATCTCGACATCCTGGGGCGCCTGAAGGAGAGCTTCGGCATGCCGACCTTCGCCTATCAGGTGTCGGGCGAATATTCGATGCTGTGCGCGGCCTTCGAGCGCGGCTGGCTCGACCGCGACAAATGCGTGATGGAGGCGCTCACCTCCTTCAAACGCGCGGGCGCGGATGGCGTGCTGACGTACTTCGCGGTGGAAGCGGCGAAGAAAATCAACGACGCCTAGGCTCCAGAACCTACCCCTACCGGAATTTCTCCGCCCTTCGATACGCCCCCGGCCCGATCCCGAAGGCCGCCGCATAGCGGCGGGTGAAGGAGGCGAGCGAGGCGTAGCCGCAGCGCAGGGCGATCTCGTCGATGCCTAAATCCGTTTCGCGCAGCATCAGCCGCGCCTTCATCAGGCGCCAGGCCGTCAGGTAGTTGATCGGCGGCACCCCGACCATTTCGGCGAAGCGGCTGGCGAAGCGCGCGCGGGACATGCCGGAGACGCGGGCGAGTTCCGCGATCGTCCAGGCATGCTCCGGCGCGCGGTGGATTTCCAGCAGCGCCTTGGACAGGTGCGGGTCGGCCAGCGCGGCCATGTAGCCGCTGGTATTTTCGGTTGTCTCCGGCGTCAGGCGTCGGACGGTCTGGATGAACAGGATTTCCAGAAGGCGGCTGAGCACGCCGTTCATGCCCTGCCCATCGAGATCAGTTTCCAGCGACAACAGCCGCAGGGCCGCGAGGATCCACGGTTCGTGGCCGATGTCCCGAGCCCTCAACACGATCAGGCCCGGCAGGTGCGAGACGGCCGGGTGGTTGATCTCCTCGTCGAAGCGGCAGAAGCCGCACAGCAACTGCACCCTGCCCTCGCCTTCGCCGGCGGTCAGCACGCCCGCCGCATCCAGCGCGCCGCCGGCGATCACATCGCCGAGCGGCACCGCCTGCCGGTCCGGCGCGTCGGCGAGCACGTGGGTCGCGCCGTTCGGGACGATGGCCATGTCGCCTTCGCTGACCTGGACCCAGTCGCCCGTCCCTTCGATGCCGACAAGGCAGGCGCCGCGGCGGACGTAGTGGAAGCGGATCAGGCGGTTTTCAGGCGGAATGGCAACGGCGTAGGCGCCCGAGAGATCGGCGCGGAAATAGATGTCGCTCGTCAGGCGCAGCGTTGCGAAGACATCGCTCAGAAGGTCCTGTTTGTCCATTCTCGCTCCAGATTGAGACGATCTGCAAAATTATCAGTACGGGCCATCAAAGACGCCAACCCACCTCGAGGTCAATCTGTGTCGACAACAGATGAGGCAGACATGACCTTCGAAATGCTCGTGGCCCTGGTGGGCTTCGCCTTCGTGATGTCGATTTCGCCGGGGCCGGGAAACTTCATTCTGCTCGCCTCCGGCGTGAATTTCGGATTCCGGCGCTCCGTGCCGATCGTGCTGGGGATCAGTGCCGGTTTCCTGTCGATGGTGCTGGCGGTCGGCCTCGGACTCGGGCCGTTCCTGCACGAGAACCAGTCGGTCTATGCCGTGCTGAAGCTCCTCTGCGCGGCCTATGTGTTCTGGCTGGCGCTGAAGATCGCCCGCAGTTCCCCGATGACGAATGCAAGTGCCGAGAAGCCGGAGCGTCCGATCTCGTTTGTGCAGGCGAGCCTGTTCCAGCTGGTCAATCCGAAGGCCTGGGCCGTGGCGCTGATCGTCACGGTCTCCTACACGACGCCTGCCGACTATTTGCCGAGCCTTCTGGCGATGATCGTCGTCTTCGCCGTCGTCAATCTGCCGGCGATCAGCATGTGGGCGCTGTTCGGCGTCGGCCTGCGGCAACTGCTGAACGATCCCGTCAAGGTGCGTGTCTTCAATATCGCCATGGCGCTGCTGCTGGTCGGATCGATGATACCGGTGCTGCTCGACGTGCCAATGTGGTCGTAATTCTAAGCGTTTGCCGCTGGACGCGGGGCAATCGCGGCAGTACCACCGCCCGATGAACACCGATCTACCGATAACCCTTGCCGATGTAACCGCAGCCGCGGAGACGATCCGCGGCCATGTCCTGCGCACGCCGCTGGTCGCCGCACCCTGGCTTTCGGCGATGACCGGCGCAGACGTCTTCGTCAAGTACGAGAACCTGCAGGTCACCAACGCCTTCAAGGAGCGCGGGGCGCTGAACCGGCTGGCGGCGCTGAGCGCGGACGAGCGCAAGCGCGGCGTCGTGGCGCTGTCTGCCGGCAATCATGCCCAGGCACTGGCTTGCCACGCCGAAAGGCTCGGCATCCCGGCAACCATCGTCATGCCGCGTACGACGCCCTTCACCAAGGTGGCAAACACCGAGAGCTATGGCGCGAAGGTGGTGCTGGAGGGCGAGACGGTCGGCGAATGCCGGGCGGTCGTCGACGATTTGGTCCAGTCGCAGCACCTGACCCTCGTCCACCCCTATGACGATCCCCTTGTGATGGCGGGCCAGGGCACCATCGCCCTGGAGATGCTCGAGGATCAGCCCGACCTCGACTGCATGATCGTGCCGGTCGGTGGCGGCGGGCTGATCTCGGGAATTTCAGTTGCCGCCACGGCGCTCAAACCGGATATCGAGATCATTGGCGTGCAAACCGCGCAGTACGCCTCGATGGCGGCCGCGCTCGCGGGTGAGGACGCGACCTGCGGCGGCGACACACTGGCCGAAGGCATTGCCGTCAAAGCGGTTTCCGAGACGGCAATCTCGATCCTGACGGCGCTCGGGATCGACGTCATGGTCGTCGACGAAGCGGCGATCGAGCGGGCCATCTATGCCTATCTCGTCGGCCTGAAGACGCTGGCCGAGGGCGCGGGCGCTGCCGGTCTGGCGGCACTTCTTTCAGAAGCGGAGCGGTTCAGGGGCCGCAAGGTCGGCCTGGTGCTGACCGGCGGCAATATCGATCCGCGCATCGTCTCGGCGATCACGGGGCGGGCGCTGGAACGGGAGGACCGGATGGTGACCTTCCGCATCACGCTGCGCGACCGGCCAGGCGAGCTTGGCCGTCTGGCGGACATCATCGGCCGGGAGGGCGCGAATATCCTGGAGGTGTCGCACCAGCGCCTCCTGCTCGACGTGCCCGTCATGCGGGCGACCACCGACATCACCATCGAGACCCGCGACGGCGCGCACGCCGAGCGCATCCGCCGGACGCTGGAGGCCGAAGGCATGGTGGTGACACGGCTGGCACCGCTGCATCACCCGACGTCCTAGCGCCGGAATATCGCCGGATTGCCACAAAAAATGCCCGTAAAGCCGCCTATATGAGCCGCCAGGGGGATTTTGTTCCAGGAACCCCTGCATTTATGAAATGACCGGGGCTTGGATTGCGCCCCGGCCAACGTCATTATGCGCGATTCTGTGACAATCGCGAGGAGCGGCGCGCGAATGGAAGATTTCCACATGTGGGTTACGTTTGCGGTGATTCTCGCCGCGATCGTCGCCTATGTGAGCGAAAAGGTGCCGCTGGAGGTGACGGCGGTCAGCGTCGTCGTCGCCTTCCTGCTGCTGTTCCAGATATTTCCCTATCGCGGCCCCGACGGCACGCCGCTGCTTGGCGCCGAGGAACTGCTGGCCGGCTTCGCCAACCCGGCGCTGATAACGGTTCTCGCACTGCTTGTGATCGGCCAGGGGCTGTTCCAGACCGGCGCGCTCGACGGGTTCGCCCTGCGTGTCGGCCAGTGGGGTGGCGGCCGCACCACCGCGACGCTTGCCGTTGCCCTCCTGGCGACAGCCTGCCTGAGCGCCTTCATGAACAACACGCCGGTGGTCGTGCTGATGCTGCCGGTCCTCGGCGCCGTCGCCATGCGCGCGCGCATCTCCGCCAGCAAGGTGATGATCCCGCTGAGCTTCATCTCGATCCTCGGCGGCATGACGACGCTGATCGGCTCGTCCACGAACCTGCTGGTCGCCGGTGTCGCCCGCGACCTGGGTTACGGCTCGCTCGGGTTCTTTTCCTTCGCGCCCATCGGCGTGGTGCTTGCCGTGATCGGCGGCGTCTACGTGATCTTCGTGCTGCCGCGCCTGCTGCCGGCGCGAGCCAACATGCTGCAGGAAGTCGGTGGCGGCCAGGGCAAGCAGTTCATCGCGCAGATTCCGGTCGGCTACAATCATCCCCTCGTCGGCGCCAGCGCGGTCGCGGGCATGTTTCCCGCGCTGAAGGGCATGACGGTGATCATGGTGCAGCGCGGCGACCATCCGATCCTGCCGCCGTTCGAG
>CAJQNW010000074.1 GCA_905479765.1 uncultured Tepidamorphus sp.
TGCTGGCGGTTGTCGGCAAGGGCGGGCGCGAGCGGCTGGTGCCGCTGACGGACGCCGCGCGCGCGGCACTGGTCGGCTGGGATACGGCCAAACGCGAGCGCGGCGCGCATGATCCGCGCGCGGGGGGGCGGTGGCTGTTTCCCGCAGAGTCCGACAGCGGCCACCTGACGCGGCAGGCTTTCGGCCGCGATCTCAAGGGCCTGGCGGCGCGGTCCGGACTGCCGGCGGCGAAGGTGTCGCCGCATGTGCTGCGCCACGCCTTCGCAAGCCATCTTCTGGAAAACGGGGCCGATCTCAGGGTCGTCCAGCAACTTCTCGGCCATGCCGATATTTCCACCACGCAGATCTATACCCATGTGCTGGAGGAACGGCTGAAGCGGGTCGTCGGCGACCACCATCCGATGGCCACAAAGCGTTAAGGACGGAACGGGGTCCGGCATGCCGCCGCTTGACACGACATACGCGGACGGCCAGTTTCCGGCGGCCCGACAATGGGCAGGTACAAAGAGAACATGAAAGTCTATCTCGATTTCGAGAAACCGGTCGCAGACCTCGAGGGCAAGCTCGCCGAGCTCAGGACCCTGGAAGAGGGCGAGGGCGGCGTCGGCATCGCCGACGAGATCGCCCGGCTGCAGACCAAGGCCGACCAGGCGCTGCGCGACATCTACGGCAAGCTGACGCCCTGGCAGAAGACCCAGGTCGCCCGGCACCCCGAGCGGCCGCACACGCTCGACTATATTTCCGCGCTGATCGAGGACTACACGCCCATGGCCGGCGATCGGCAATATGGCGAGGACGAAGCGATCGTCGGCGGTCTCGGGCGCTTTCGCGACAGGCCGGTGATGGTGCTGGGTCACGAAAAGGGCTCGGACACCGAAAGCCGGCTGAAGCACAATTTCGGCATGGCGCGCCCGGAGGGCTATCGCAAGACCGTCCGCCTGATGGAGACGGCCGACCGTTTCGGCCTGCCGGTGATCACCTTCGTCGATACCGCGGGCGCCTATCCCGGAATCGGAGCCGAAGAACGCGGCCAGGCCGAGGCGATCGCGCGGGGCATCGATGCCTGCCTGGCGCTGGGCACGCCGACTGTTTCGGTGATCATCGGCGAGGGCGGTTCAGGCGGCGCGGTGGCGATCGCCGTGACCAACGCCGTGCTGATGATGGAGCACTCGATCTACACCGTTGCCTCGCCGGAAGCGTCGGCGTCGATCCTGTGGCATGATTCGTCGCGGGCCGCGGATGCCGCAACGGCAATGAAGGTGACGGCGTCGGATCTGAAGCGATTCAAGGTTATCGACCAGATCATTTCAGAGCCGGTGGGCGGCGCTCACCGGGCGCCGCAGGAAGCGATGGAATCCGCCGGCCGGGCCATCGAATCCGTCCTGAAAGAATTCGACGGCGTCGAATCCGACGAAATTCGGCGCCGCCGTCGCGAAAAGTTTATCGCGATGGGCCGGTCTCTCTAGCCGATAATTGATCTGGATCGATGCGGTGCCATTGTTTTGCCGCTATATTTGGGTTGCGATAGGGGTTGCCAGTGGCGACACTTGGGGAACAGGGGAATTGAGCCGGCGTCCGCGGTAAACGAAGACTTAACGCTATCGTGCCAATTGTAGCGGTAAGGTAGTCTCTGTGTATGGATTTTCGGACCACCAAATGATCAAGCTTGCTCATACGCGCGTTGCGCTTCTGGCCTTGTCACTCGTTGCTGTCGGCGGCTCCCTTGCCGGCTGCATGGACGAGAGCATGGGCGGCGCCAAGCATCTGAAGCCGCTCAGCTATGCTGCCGTGCGCGAACTCGAAGAAAAGGGAATGCGCAAGGAAGATCCGATCGTCATCCGGATCTACAAGGAAGACAGCGCGCTCGAAGTCTGGAAGCCCGGCAAGGACGGCCGCTTCGCCCTGTTCAAGACCTACGAGATCTGCAAGTGGTCGGGAGACCTCGGGCCGAAGATCAAGGAAGGCGACCGGCAGGCGCCGGAAGGCTTCTATACGATCACGCCGGGCCAGATGAACCCGAACTCGAGCTACTACCTGTCGTTCAATCTCGGCTTCCCGAATTCCTACGACAAGGCGCACGGGCGCACCGGCAAGCACCTGATGGTGCACGGCGCCTGTTCTTCGGCGGGCTGCTACGCGATGACCGACGAAACCATCGCCGAGGTCTACGCCCTGGCCCGCGACGCGTTCCGCGGCGGCCAGCGCGACTTCCAGGTGCAGGCCTATCCGTTCCGCATGACGCCGGCCAACATGGCCCGCCATGCCGGCAACCCGAACATGAATTTCTGGCAGACCCTCAAGGAAGGCAGCGATCACTTCGAGGTGACGGGCATTCCGCCGAAGGTCGGCGTGTGCGGCCGCGAGTACGTGTTCAATGCCGAGCCGGTCGATCCCCGCCAGAAACTCGTCGCCAACGCGCGCTGCCCGCAGCTCGACGTTCCGGACAACATCGAGGTGGCCGTTGCCTCGAAGAAGATGCGCGACGAGACCGCCTACCAGGTGGCGCTCGCCGAGATCAAGCTGCAGGAGCAGCTGAAGCAGGCGCCCGCGCAGTCCGATATCATCATGACCGCCAGCATCCAGGAGCAGGGCTCCGCGGAAGGTTCCGACGCCGAGGCGTCGGAGGTGCTGGGCAAGGAAACCGCCGAGATCACGGTCGCCGAGGAAACGTCGGCCGAGCCTGATTTCGACAACGGTCAGGCGCCGGCGATGGCGCAGGCCGACACCGGCGCCCTGCCGGCGGCCACGACGGCCTTCTCGGGTGTCTGGGGCAAGCTGGTCGGCGTGGCCGGCAGCCTGCGTACGCTCGGCAATCTCAACGGCAACGAGGACGCCGGCGTCGAGGCGGGGGCCGATGCCGCCGAGAGCACCGATCCGATCACCACGGGCAGCGTGCCCGTGCCGGCGAAGAAGCCCGACGAGAACGCCGCTCTGATGGACGATGGCGGGTTGCCGCATCTGACGGCGGCGACCGCGTTCGTGCCGGTGATCCTGAACGACAATCCGTTCGCCGCGTTCGACTATTTCACCGAAGTCGACGGAGTTTCGGTGCCTGTCGACATGGCTCCCCAGACGACGCCGAATGATCCTGCACGGACCGCGGTGATCCACCGCTAGGGCTCAGATCCTACTGCGGTATAAGGCCGCAGCGTTGTCGTGAAAGACGGCGGCGGCAGCGCTGTCGCCCAAAGTCTCATCAATCAGTGTCATGTCGTCCGGCGTGAAGCGGCGGGTCCGTGTCGACGGCAGGTCGGTGCCAAACATCAACGCGGCCGGATCTACGGCGTGTATGGCTTTAAGCAGCGCCGCAACGTCCCCTGCAATCCGGCCAAAGCCCGTCGCCTTGACCCTGATGCCGGCCTCAACCAGCCTCAGCAAGACCGGCAGGCCGTCCCCGGAGAGCCCGAGGTGGTCGATCGAGACCGACGGCAGGGAGGCCAGCAGCGCTGTCCGGTCCTCCAGCGTGGCCACGTCGGCATAGAGTTCGACATGCCAGCCGGCGAGATCATGAACACGCCGGGCCATGGCTTCCAGGTCTTCGGCATCGGCCGATCCGCCGCGGCGCAGGTTGAAGCGGACCGCGCGAACACCGGCCTTGTCGAGCCGCAGGATCTCCTTGTCCGCCACATCGGCGGGCAACTGGGTGACGCCGACGAAGTCCGGGCCAAGGCGTGCCAGCGCGTCGAGCAGACAGGTCTGATCGAAGCCCTGGAACGAGCCGGACACCACAGCGCCCGCGACGATCCCCAGCACGGCGGTCTCGGCGCGGTAGTCGTTGACGGTATAGGGCTCTGGCAGGAAGCCGTTGTTGGCAATCAGCGGAAAGCCAGGCGCGACGACATGGAAATGGGCGTCGAAGACCCGCGCGACAGAGACCACCAACCTTTGCCCTTTCTCAGAACGGCCAGAAGATCAGGATAGTCGGGATCGCCACGGCGATGACGATGATCTCGAGCGGCAGGCCCATGCGCCAGTAGTCGCCGAAGGCATAGCCGCCGGGGCCCAGGATCAACGTGTTGTTCTTGTGCCCGATCGGGGTGAGGAAGGCGCATGAGGCGGCGACCGCGACGGCCATCAGGAAGGGATCCGGGTTGGCGCCCAGGCTGTCGGCGATATCGACGGCGACCGGGGCGGCGATGACGGCGGTGGCGGTGTTGTTGAGCACATCCGACAGCGTCATCGTCACGACCATCAGGATGGTCAGCAGCACCCAGGCCGGCCAGTCGCCTCCCAGCGCGACGAGACCGTTGGCGATCAGCTCGGTGCCGCCGGACGCTTCCAGCGCCACGCCGAGCGGGATCATCGAACCGAGCAGCACCACCACCGGCCACTCGATATCCGAGTAAACGTCGCGCAGCGGGATGATGTCGGTCAGCACGTAGAGCAGCACGACGACGGCGAGGGCCACCGGCAGATAGACGAGGCCGAAGCTTGCCGCGGCGACCGCGGCGGCGAAGATGCCGGCGGCAAGGCCGGCGCGGCCATGCTGGGTGACCTGCAGGCCGCGTTCGGCGAGCGGCAGGGCGCCGATCCGGGAGGTGGCGTCCTCGACGCGGTCGGCCGGCCCCAGCAGCAGCAGGATGTCGCCGGCCTCGACGGCTTGGCGCCTGACCCGGTCGCGGAACCGTTGCCCGCGCCGCGAGATGCCGAGCAAGGTCACCCCGTAGCGGGTCAGAAGCCGGACATCGTCGGCAGAGCGGCCCACGATACGGGAGTCCTGCGGGACCACCACCTCGATCACCTTCAGGTCGGCGCCGGCCTCCTCGCGATGCTTGTCTTCCCCGATGAACCCGAGCTTCAGGGTGCCCTTGAGCGAATCGATGGCGGAGGGGGTCGCATCGACGACCAGAAGATCGCCCTTCTTGATTTCCTCGCGCCTTGCGCCGCCGGGAAGACGGTTGCCGCGCCGGACGAGACCGATGATCGTCACCTCGTTCTCCACCGCGACCTCGTCGAGGTCGGCGACCTTCTTGCCGATTGCCGATGAGTCCTCGTTGACGGTCAGTTCTGCGATGTAGCCGTGAATGTCGCGCAGTTCCGCGCCGGAATTGCGCTCTGTCGCGGAGGCCGGGATCATCCGCCAGCCGATCAGCGCAACATAGGCAACGCCGACGACGGCGCAGGCGAGCCCAACCGGCGCGAAATCGAACATGTGGAAGCTTTCGCCGAGTTCACGCTCGCGGAACGAGGCGATGATGATGTTCGGCGGCGTGCCGATCAGCGTGACGAGGCCGCCGAGAATGGTGGCAAACGATAGCGGCATCAGGGTAAGCGCCGGACTGCGGTTGGCTTTCGCAGCGGCCTGGATATCGACGGGCATGAGAAGCGCGAGCGCGGCGACGTTGTTCATGAAGGCCGACAGCGCCGCGCCGATACCGGCGAGCTTGGCGATATGGCCGCCGACACCCTTGCCGCCATCGGAGATGAACCGCATGACGATGTCGATGGCGCCGGAATTAATCAACCCGCGCGACACGACGAGAACCAGGGCGACGATGATGGTGGCGGGATGGCCGAAGCCGAGGAAGGCGTCGTCCT
>CAJQNW010000075.1 GCA_905479765.1 uncultured Tepidamorphus sp.
GGCGTTCCTGGAGGCGCGCGACGCGGGCTTCAAGGCGCTGCTCTACAAGGACCACTATTACGTGGGCATGCCGCACTGCCAGGTGCTGAAAGCGGTCTATCCGGATGCCGACATCGAGCTTTATTCCGGCGTGGCGCTCAACAACGCATCGGGCGGCGTCAATCCGCACGCTGTCGACCACGCCATCAAGCTCGGCGGGAAGATCGTCTGGATGCCGACATTCGCGGCGGAAAACCACATCAAGGCCTACGAATCCAAATCCTTCCCGAAAACAGCCCGGCCGATGCTGCCGCCGATCCCGCTGAGAGTGCTCGACGACAGCAGCAACCTGATCGACGACGCCAAGCAGTGCCTCGATCTGATTGCCGAAGGCGATATCATCCTGGCCGGCGGCCACCTGCATGTCAGCGAGCAGCACGTGCTGTTCGAGGAAGCGGTGAAGCGCGGCGTCAAGAAGATGCTGGTCAACCACCCGACCTATGTCGTGGGGTTCTCCGACGAGGATATCCGTCAACTGGCCGGCCTCGGCGTCTACATGGAGCACTCGATCTGCATGTTCATCGAGGGCCGCGCCAAGAAGCACGACGCCCAGGATATGGCGCACCTGCTCAAGATCGCCGGCGTCGACAAGACCATCCTCGGCTCCGACCTCGGCCTCACCCAGGCGCCGAAGCCCGTCGACGGCTACAAGATGATCGTCGACATGCTGCTTGACCTGCAGGTGCCAACCGCCGACATCCGGACGATCACATCGGGCAACGCAGCGAAGCTTCTGAACCTTGCGGCATGAACGCAAACCGATGAACGTCCTGATCGTCTACGCCCACCCCGAGCCGGCGTCGTTCAACGCCGCGCTCGTCGAGCGGGCCCGGTCCGCGCTTGAGGATGCCGGGCACACGGTGACCGTTTCGGACCTCTACGGCGTGGGCTTCAACCCGGTCGCCGGCCGGCACGACTTCACGTCCGTCGCCAACCCCGAGGTCTTCCACTACCAGAGCGAACAGGCCCACGCGGCCAAGACCGGCGGCTTCGTCCCCGAAATCGCGCGCGAGCAGGAGCGCGTCCGGGCCGCCGATATCCTGATGCTGCAGTTCCCGCTGTGGTGGGGCGGCCCGCCGGCGATCCTGAAGGGCTGGTTGGAGCGCGTACTTGCCTACGGCTTCGCCTATGTCGACGGCCGGCGGTTCGACACCGGCCTTTTCAAAGGGCGCCGCGCGCTGCTCTCCGTCACCACGGGCGGCCCGATCGCGCGATTTTCCGAGGGCGATGTCTACGGCGAAATCGACAAAGTGCTCTGGCAGACCAAGCGGCTGGCGCTCCAGTATATGGGCTACGAAGTGGAAGAGCCTTTCGTCGCCTATGCCGCGCCACGTGTCGACGAGGCCCAACGGGCCACCTATCTCGATGATCTCACCGCGCGCGTGCTCACTGTCGCGGCAAAACCCGTCGACCGCAGCCTCTCGGTCGACAATCCGCTCGATCTGGTGCCGGAAGGCGCCTGGGCCAAGGCGCGCTGATTTTTAGTAAAAGGATCGACTGACATGACGGATACCCTGCCCTTCAAGGACAAGGTGGTGCTGGTGACGGGCGGCAGCCGCGGCCTGGGCGCCGAAGTCGCCCGCCGCTTCGCCTCGCTCGGCGCCGATATCGCGGTCGGCTATCGCTCCGACGCAGAGTCCGCAGCGCGCGTGGTCGACGATATCAAGGCCCTCGGCCGCCGCGCGGAGGCCGTTTCCGGCGACGTCGCCAAACCCGACGAAGCGATCGCCAAGGTCGAGAAGACAATCAGCGCCTTTGGCCGGCTCGACGTCCTCGTCAACGCAGCCGGCGTCGGTCCCTACCTGCCGCTCGACAAGATCGACGAGGACCACTACCGGAAAATCTTCGATGCCAACGTGCTCGGCACCATGATGCTGACCAAGGCGGCGGCGCCGCATCTGCCCTCCCCGGGCGGCCGGATCGTTCATTTCGCCTCGCGGCTCGCGCAGGCGCCGATGGCGACGACGTCGGTCTATTCGGCGTCCAAGGCAGCCGTCGTCGCGTTTACGCGGGCAATCTCGAAGGAGCTGGGCCCGCGCGGCATCACAGTCAACGCGGTGGCGCCGGGGCTGATCGAGACCGACATGACGACCGATATCATCGCCGAGCGCGGCGAGGCGGTGCGCGCCATGACGCCTCTGCAACGGATCGGCCAGCCGGGAGACATCGCCGGGATCGTCACCTTCCTCGCCTCCGAGGAAGCCGGGTGGATCACCGGCCAGACGATCCTCGCCGACGGCGGCATCACCTAGAGCCGTTTCCGCTCAGGGGATCAGTACGATCGCTCCGGTCGTACGGCGCGCTTCCAGATCGCCATGCGCTTTCGACGCATCAGCAAGGTCGTAACGCGTCGGTTCATCCAGCCGCAAAGCACCACGACGGACAGCGGAATAGAACCGCCCGACGTGGGTCGCGAGCTCGTTCGGGTCTGACGTGTAGTGGCCGTAGTTGGGACGCGACAGGGTGATCGACTTCGAGGCGAAGCGGCCGACATCCCAGTTCCCCACCGGACCCGATGCCTGGCCGAAGCTGACGATGTGGCCGCGTACGGCAAGCGCCCCGAGAGATCCCGCAAACGTATCCTTGCCGACCGCGTCGTAGATGACGTCGGCGCCCCTGCCCCCGGTGATGCGCGAGACGGCTTCCGCGAAATTCTCGCGCGAATAGACGATGACGTGATCGGCGCCGAGCCCTTCGACGATGCGTTTCTTGTCGTCCGTCGAGACGGTCGCGATCACCGTCGCGCCGATGTCCTTGGCCCAATGCACCAGCAATTGCCCGACACCGCCGGCGGCGGCGTGGATCAGCACCGTCTCGCTCGCCGCGAGTCGGTGGACGTCGTGCACCAGGAAACTGGCGGTAACTCCCTTCAACAGGGTGGCTGCGGCGATATCGTCGGAGATGTCGTCGGGAAGCCGGACCAGCAGGTCCGTGCCCATGTTGCGGGCCTCCGCGTAGGCGCCGACCGGCGGACAGGCATAGGCGACACGCTCTCCGGGCGAATACCCGGTGACGCCCTGCCCCACCGCCTCGATGACGCCGGCCGCCTCCATGCCGGGAATGCCGGGAAGCGGCAGCAGGTCGAAATAGCCGGTGCGGCAATAGACATCGATGAAGTTGACGCCGATCGCCCGGTGCCGGATGCGCACCTCTCCCGGCTCAGGTGGCCCCAGGTCGATCCGGCGGGGTTCCAGCACGTCCGGCCCACCGTACCGGTCGACGACAATGGCGTTGACCGAAATCGCCTCACCGGCCCGGCTCGCGACATCCCGGGCCGGCGCATGTATCGGGGAGACCGAAGGCGCATGGTCCCGCGCGATCTGGACGGCTTGCGGTGCAGGTGAAGACGGCGCGTACGGGGTTGGCTCGGGCGGGGGCGATCCTCGAGCGACGCTCCGTGGCGGGGTCGACAGCAGCGCCTGAATCGCGGCGAACCCGGCCCGGTAGATGCCCTCACCCACGAGTTGCGACAGTTCCTGCCGGCGGCCTGACGGCGGATCGAAGGTCGATCGCCATTCCCAGAACGTTCGGTTGCCGTCGGTCACCGGTTTCAGGCGCACCGTGGCGACGTAGTTCATCAGTGGGAACGGCGCTTCGAGAATGCAGTAAGTGAAACTGCGGTCCTTATCCGACAGCGAGAGAAGCTGCTCGCGCAACTCGCCGCCGTCGGCGAGCCGGAAATGGCGCACCGCGCCGATCATGTCGGACGCAACACCGCCCTCGATCTCGCTTGCAGCAACGGCCGGGTGCCAGCGGTCGTGGCCGTTGAAGTCGCGTAACGTCCGCCAAACCTCATCGACCGGCGCGTCGATAACTGTGCTCTGGCGGACGGTCACCATTGAACGGGCACCATCTGGCCGGTCAGCGGCCGAAGCGGGATTTCAACGCATCAAATGCGCCCTGGAAGACACCGCCCCCGACCTGCTGGATCAAGGCCGCCTCGCGGTCAGGCTCGCAATCGAAGTCCGCCTGCCACTCCGCGAAGGTCGCGTTGCCGTCGGTGATCGGCGACAGCGACAGGGTCGCGATGTAGTTCTCCACGCCCATCGGGCTTTCCAGGATCGAATAGGTGCAGGTGAAGTCGTAGTCCGACAGCCCCAGCAGCTGCTCGCGGATGCGGCCGCCATCCTTCAGCGTGAAATTGCGAATGCAGCCGATCTGGTCGGCCGGCATGTTCTGCTCGATCCGGCTGTCGGCGACGAACGGTGTCCAGTCCGGCAGGCCGTTGAAGTCGCGCACGACCCGCCAGACGTCGGCAACGGACGCGGAGATGACGGTGGACGTGTAGACCTTCGCCATGATCAGGAACCCTTCCTGGATCGAGGTAGCTCAGCGATCACGGTCGTCATCCCTGTCATCCTGGGCGGTCGCGTCTTTCTCCTTGCCCTTTCCCTTCTTGTCGCGGGTCAGGTTGGAGATGTCCTTGGCGTCGCGCAATACGTCGGTCATGCGGCCAAGCGAACCTCCCTCGATGCCGATTTCCTTCATCAGATTGTCGATCATCGGCGCCTGCACGCGGTACCGCAGGGCGGAATCGATCACCTCGTCGGTGACGTTGCGGTTGCCGCCCGGGCCGCCGTTCATGCCGTCTACGTGCAGGATCTTGATGCCTTCGATCTTCTCCATCGGCTTGACGCTTTCGCGCACGATGCCTTCGAGCCGTTCCAGCAACTTGCCGCGCAGGCGGCCGGCACGCGCGTCGGCGGTGAGCAGGTTCTCCGCCTCGTTGAGCTGCTTCTGGCCGGAGGCATCCACCTCGTAGCGTTCGGCTGCCGCCAGCGCCATGATCTTCTCGGCTTCGGCGGTGGCGGTCGCCGCAATCTTCTTGGCCTCGGCCATGCTCTTTGCGGCCTTCATCTCGGCGTCCGCGGCAGACGTGATGCGCAGGGCCTCACGCTCGGCTTCGCGCTGGGCGGCGATGATCTCGGTCAGCTTGCGACGCTCGGCGATCTCGCGCTCGCGGGCCGTCAGGGCCTGTTCCTCGGCCTGAATCGCCTTGGCCCGGACGGCCTCGGAAGCCGCGATGGAACTGGAACGCTCCTGCGTCTTCTTGGCAATCTCAATCGCCTTCTGGATCTCGGCGATCTCCAGCTGCTTGTCGCGATCGATAGCGAGATTGCGCAGCTCGCGCTCGGTGACGAGCCTGGCCTCCTGCAGACCGCGATCGGTCATGATGCGGGCGCGCTCGAC
Source organism: uncultured Tepidamorphus sp. (assembly GCA_905479765.1). Classification (GTDB taxonomy): domain Bacteria; phylum Pseudomonadota; class Alphaproteobacteria; order Rhizobiales; family Tepidamorphaceae; genus Microbaculum. Next base: position 5,230 of record CAJQNW010000075.1, read on the forward strand.
CTCCTCGGACGCGGCGATCTCGGCTTCCTCGAAGGACTGCCGCTTGGCGATCTCCAACACCTCAAGCTGGCGCTCGCGGGCGATGCGGATCTCGTCCAGCGCCCGCTCCTGCCCGATCCGCTCGGCCTCGGTCTTCTGGTTTGCGACGATCTCGGCGCGGCTCTTCTCCGCCTCGGCGTTGGTGACTTCCATCGCCTTCTCGGCCAGCGCGATCTGACGTTCGAGTTCGACGATCTCCAGGGATTTCCGGCGCTGGATCTCCATTTCGCTCTGGGCGCGCTGGCGTTCGATGCGGGCCTTTTCGAGCTCCAGTTCAAGGGCGATCTGCTCGCGCTCGGTCTGTTCGCGGGTCTTAATCTCGGCTTCATCGAGGGACCGGCGGCGCGCGATCTCGCGGCGCTGCGTCTCCTCCTCGTTCTTTATGCGCTCCTCGGTGATGTTGCGTTCCTGCTGCAGCCGCGACTTCTCGACGGCTTCGCGCGACTGCAACTGCGCCTGTTCGGCTTCCTGGTCGCGCACCGCGCGTTCGCGGGTCAGTTCGGCGCGCTGGACGGCGCGGCGGATCTCCACCTCGCGCTCCTGCTCCAGGCGGGCGTACTCGGTGTCGCGGTCGATCTCCAGCACCTTGCGCTGGGTATCGAGATTCTGGTTGCGGATATCGACCAGCGTGCGCTGCTCGATCTCGTTGCGCATCTTGCGTCGCGTCTCGATCGACTCGGTGAGCTGCGTCAGGCCTTCGGCGTCGAAGGCGTTGGAGGGATCGAAGAACTCCAGGCTGGTCTGGTCGAGGTCAGCGATTGCAACGCTTTCCAGTTCCAGGCCGTTGGCGGCAAGGGATTCAGCTGCGAGTTCGCGCACCGTGGAGGCGTAGCTGGCGCGCTGCTCGTGCATCTCCTCAAGCGTCATCTGGGCTGCAACCGTGCGCATGGCGGCGGCGAACTTGCCTTCGAGGAGTTCCCGCAGGCCGCCGGGCTCCAGAGTACGATGGCCGAGAGTCTGGGCGGCGGCGGCGACCAGTTCGCGGCTGGCACCGACCCGCACGAAGAACTCGGCCAGGACATCGACCCGCATGCGGTTCTTGGTGATCAGCGCCGCCTCGTTCTCGCGCACGACCTCGATGCGCAGGACGTTCATGTTGACTGGCGTGATCTCGTGCAGGACGGGGATCACGAAGGCGCCGCCGTTGACCACCACCTTCTCGCCCAGGAAACCGGTCCTTACGAACGCGGTCTCCTTCGTCGAGCGGCGGTACAGCCACCTGAGCACGTAGACGGCGACGACGATGACGATCGCCGCGATGATGAGCCAAACGAGAAGTGTCCCGAAGGTTTCGGCCGCCATGATTGCGTTCCTCCCAAATTTTATCCGGTCAGTCAGGGCCTAACCCTAGAATGCGACCGACTTGAAGCGTTTCGTCTGTTCCGTCAGTGCCCGTTCCGTCGGCAGCCGCTCCATAGAGGAGGCACCGTAGAAGCCGTGGCAGTTGGCGGTGTTCTTGAGCACATACTCGGCATCGTCCGGCTCGGCGACCGGGCCGCCGTGGACGAGCACGATAATGTCTTTGTTGACCTTGAGGGCCGCCTCCGACCATTCGTCGACCATCGCCGGGACGTCTGACAGTTTCAGCGCGGTCTCCGCGCCGATCGCGCCGCCGGTGGTGAGCCCGAGATGGCAGACGACGATATCGGCACCGGCCTCGGCCATCGCGGTCGCCTCGCCAGCGCTGAAGACATAGGGCGTCGTCAGCATGTCCTTGTCGTGGGCCAGGCGGATCATGTCGATCTCCTGGCCGTAGGACATGCCGGTCTCTTCCAGGTTTGCCCGGAAGGTGCCGTCGATCAAGCCGACGGTCGGGAAATTCTGGACGCCGGCAAACCCGATTGCCTTCACCCGGTCGAGGAAATGATCGAAGACGCAGAATGGATCGGTGCCGTTGACTCCGGCGAGCACCGGGGTCTTCGAAACGACAGGCAGGATCTCGGTGGCCATCTCCATGACGACATCGTTGGCGTTGCCATAGGCCAGCAGGCCCGACAGCGAACCACGCCCGGCCATGCGGTAGCGGCCGGAATTATAGATCACGATGAGGTCGATGCCGCCGGCTTCCTCACATTTGGCCGACAAGCCCGTACCCGCGCCACCGCCGACGATCGGCACGCGGCGCTGTTTCATGTCCTGGAATTTCTCGATCAGGGCCGATCGCTCGAAACGCGGCATTCAGGCTCTCCTCTGCAATTTCGGTGCGATGCCTTCGAACGCGGTGACAACCGCGTCGACGAAGGTCGCGTCGTTGATGTTGGCCCTGACCCGCTCGATCCGGCGTTGCTGGGTCTGGCGAACCGTCCGCTCCAGCGCTTCAAACAGCGCGTTGTCGGCTTCGGTATCGTGGAACGGCTGTCCCGGTGCATCGAGCATCGAAACACCGCCCTCGGGCAAAAGGAACCGCACCGGCCCGTTCATGGCGTTGAGGCGTTCGCCGATCCATTCTCCGAAGGCGAAGTTCTCGTCGCGCGTGGTGCGCATCAGCGTGACGTTGGGATTATGGATCACGAACTTCCGGTTGCGGAACTTTTCCGGCACGGTGTCGCGCGGTCCGAAATTGACCATGTCCAGCGCGCCGACCGAACCGACGTACGGCAGCCCCGTACGAATTGCCGCACCGAAGCGGTCCTCTGTCGCCTGGAAGACCCCGCCGACAATCATGTCGGCGACTTCGGTCGTGGTGAGGTCGAGGAAGGCAGACAGCAGGCCGGAATCGCCAAGTGTTTCCATCGCCCGGCCGCCGATGCCGGTGGCGTGGAAGACCAGGCAGTCATAGTCGCCCTCTAGTCGCTTGGTGAGCGCCTGAACGAGCGGCGTGGTGACGCCGAACATCGTGATGCCAACGGCCGGGCGCGCGAGTTTGCGCTTTGCTTCCAACTGCTCGCCGGTGGGCAGTTGCGCGACCATGCCTGCCATGGCATTGGCGGCATTGGTCAAAACTTGTTCCGTAATGGAATTCAGCCCCTGAACGTCGGCGACGGAATGGAACATCAGGATGTCCGAGCCGCCGACGTATTTCGCGACATCTCCAGCGGCGACCGTCGAGACCATCAGTTTCGGGATCCCCACCGGCAGAACCCGCATGCCCGCGGTCGCCAACGTCGTGCCGCCGGAACCGCCTGCTGAAATGACGCCGCCGATGCGCGGCTCGCGCTCGATCCAGCGCGCGAAGGCTTCCGCCATCGCCGTCACCGAGCCGCCACGGTCTCCGGACATGACGCTGGAGGGGCCGTGCGGATGCATGCTGGCGATGTGCAGCGCCGGCACATCGGCGCTCGACGCCTTGCCGGAGGTCGACAGATCGACGGTGCGAACGGGTATTCCCAGCGACTTCAAGCGTTCGGCGACGAACCGGAGCTCCTTGCCCTTGGTGTCGAAGGTTCCGGCAACGAGGACAGTGCGGCCGATCCGCTCGGCAAACGGAATGGCAAAGATCTTCTTCTTGTTGTCCGCCGGCTCCGATTTCTCAACGGCCGCCTGCCGCATGGCGGTGACCGGCACGTTCCAGCGGTTCGGAAGGTCCGTCACAGGGCGATAGACACCACCCGTCTCGGCGGGTTGCTCGCTTTGAGGCGACGCGCGCTCGATGCGGTAGACATCCGCCAGCCGCGTTTCGGCGGTTACAGCCTCCGCCGGCGTGACCGGCTCGACCTCGTCGGTATGCCGGCCAACGCCCAGCAGTCGCTGCTGCAGATCGCGGTCGGCCGCGAGCGCGGACGCCTCCATGATGCGGTTGACGCGGCCGTTGACCATGATCGCGACGCGGTCGGAGACTTCGGTCGCGACGCCGATGTTCTGCTCGATGACGAGGATGCCCATCTCGCCTTCCTCGCCGAGCGTGATCAGCATGTCCTCGACCTGATCGACGATGACCGGCGCCAGCCCCTCGGTCGGCTCATCCATGATCAGCAGCTTGGGATCGGACAGAAGCGCACGGGCGATCGCCAGCATCTGCTGTTCGCCGCCGGATAGCTGCGATCCGCCATTCGTGCGCCGTTCGGCCAGGCGCGGGAATGTCTGGTAGACGCGCTCGACGGTCCAGGAGGCATCCTTGCGGCCAGCGGCCAGGCGAAGGTGTTCGTCGACCGACAGGCTCGGCCAGACCCGTCTGCCCTGCGGCACATAGCCGACGCCGAGCCGGTGAATCTCATGGGGTTCAAGCGTCGATATCTCGCGTCCTGCGACGCGGATCGAGCCGGAACTGGCCTCCTTCAGTCCGACAATGGTGTTGCAAAGCGTGGTCTTGCCCATGCCGTTGCGGCCAACCACCGACAGGACGCCCTGATCCAGCGTCAGCGACACCCCCTGCAGGGCATGGCTCTCGCCGTAGTAGACCTGCAGGTCCTCTATCTTGAGGATCGGCGTGCGGGCGCGCTCGCGCTCAGCCATGATGACGCCCCCCCAGGTAAATGTCCTGCACCTGGGGGTCCGCCTCGATCTCGGCCGGGGTGCCTTCCTTGAAGACGCGGCCGTTGTGCATCATCGAAACGTATTCGGAGACACGCAGCGCCACATCGAGATCGTGCTCGATGATGATGTAGCCGATGTGTTTGGGCAGCGCGTTGAGGATCGCTACCAGATCGTGCCGCTCGGTCGGCGACAGTCCGGCCGCCGGCTCGTCGAACAGGATGAACCGCGGCGCGCCGGCCAGCGCCAGGGCGATCTCGAGCTGGCGCTGCTGGCCGTGGCTGAGCGCCGCGACCAGTGTGTCTCGATAGGCGTCGAGATGCACCGCGTTCAGGATCAGTTCGGCCTGCGCCATGGTGGCGTCGCTCAGTCCCGGCCGCAGGAGCGAGAACCGGTTCCGCGAAACGCCGCGGCAGGCGAGGAAGACCGAGTTCAGCACCGACATCCTCGCGAACAGCTGGGAGATCTGGTAGGTGCGCCTCAAGCCGCGCCGGATGCGCTCATGCGTCGGCATCGAGGTGATGTCTTCGCCGAAGAAGCGGATGCGGCCCGCCGTCGGCATGAAATCGCCGGTGATGGCGTTGAACAGCGTCGTTTTACCGGCGCCGTTGGAGCCGAGGACCGCGCGCCGTTCGCCGGCCGCGATCCTCATGCTGACGTCCGAGAACGCCACCAGGGCGCCAAAGTGCCGCGCGACATCGTCCAGCTCCAGCGCATGGGCGCCGGTGCCTTCGAGACGGGAAGCGACGTTACTCTGTGCCACTGGTGGACGCTCTCAAATGCCAGGTGTCACTCGCAGCTCGGATTGTCGCGGCTGACCGCGCCGAGCGCCAGGAACTCGGCCTCGGGGATTCCCAGCGTCTGGTTCACCTGCGGGACCACCTTGACCAGCTTGTTGTAGAGGTTGCCGTCGTCACCTTCGGCCACCTCGGTCAGGTACATGTCGGCGACCGCGTTACGGTTGGCGTCGAGCTTGACGGTGCCGGTCGGCGTATCAAGTTCGAGGCCAGCCAACGTCTCGCGCAGCTTCTTGCCGCCGTCGGAGACATCGGCATCGACCGCGTCGAGCGCCATCAGCGCCGCCTTCATGTTCACGTAATAACCGTGCGCGAACAGCGAGGGAGACGGGAAGGCGTCGGGAAGCTTCTTGTACTCCTCGACGAAGGCCTTCCATTCCGGCGCATCGTTGTTATCGGCGATCGGTCCGGCGGACGGCGTACCGATGACGACGTCATGCATCTTTCCCTTCGAGCCGAGGACCGTCTGGTCCACGGTGATCGAACCGCCGATCAGCGGGGCCTGGCCACCAGCCTGCTGATACTGGGTCAGGAAGTTGACGCCGTCGGCGCCGCCGAGCGCCACGTAGATCGCGTCGACCTCGTCGGGGATCGCGGCGATGACGGACGAGTAGTCCTTCGTGCCGATCGGCACCCATGACTTGGAGGGTACCTTGCCGCCAGCCTTGCAGAACTCGGCCATGAAGCCGAACACCTGCGTGTAGGGGAAGGAATAGTCCTCCGCGACCGTGGCGACCGTCTTGTAGCCCTTTTCGTTGTAGGCGTAGTCGCCCAAGCCCGCCATCCACTGGGCACCATCGGTGGAGAAGCGGAAGAAGTTCTCCGCAGGATCGCGCAGCGTCGTATCCTGAGCAGCCGAGGTGCCGTTCAGGAATGTCACGTCGGGCTTGGTCTTGGCGTAATCCTTGACGGCCAGACCCTCGTCACCCGAGAGCGGACCGATCAGTACCTTGACGCCGTCCTGCTCGACGAGCTTGCGGGCAGCCCGCACGGCGCTGTCGGGGGACGCGTCGGACGAGCCCTTGATGAGCTCGATCTTCTTGCCGCCGGTTTCACCGCCGGCTTCCTCGACGGCCATGATGGCGCCGCGCATGCCGTCCTCGCCCAGCACCGTGAAGGCGCCTTCAAAGGTGGCGAGAACGCCGATCTTGATCGTGTCGTCGTCGGCCGCCTTGGCATCAGTAGACACGACCAGCGCCGGCACGGTGAGTGCCGTGGTCAGGGCGAGACCCAGAAATACCCGTCTTTTAATGTTCATGTATTCCTCCCTTGCTTGCTTTTTAAAGTTCAGGCGTAGTCACAACTCTCCATTGCCGGCCGGAGCGTCATCGTCGACTGGGCCGAAGCGGCGCCTGCGCCAAGTGGGGCTTCAGACGCTGCCAGAGACCGAGAATCCCGTCCGGAGAGACGAAAACGATTGTCAGAAAAACCAGACCAATCAAGGTGTTGTATCGTTCGGCCCCAACGATATCGATGGCAAACGTCTGGATCAGCACGACGAAGACGGCGCCGATGAAAGGGCCGATAGGATGCAGCAGGCCACCGATGACGGCGATGACCAGCACATCGATGGCCTGGGATACGTCGACTGTTCCAGGCGATACCCGGCCATTGAACCAGACAAGCAGGACACCCGCGAGCCCGGCGATCAGGCCGGCATAGAAATAGGCCAGCACCTTGTGCGCGGTCACGTCGTAGCCGATGGCGCGCATGCGGCGCGGGTTGTCGCGGATCGCCTGCAGCGCAAGGCCGAAGGTCGATTTCGCCGCGTAGAGGACGGCGACGTAGGCGACGACGGACACGCCGAGGCAGAGATAGTAGAAGGGCAACGGATCGCGCCAATGGACGCCCCAGAACTGCGGCGTCGGAATGCCGGCATAACCGGAATGGCCGTTGAACAGCACGTAGTTCTGCTGGGCGAAGTAGAAAAAAGCTGTCGCGATCGCCAGCGTGATCATGATCGTGTAGATGCCCTCGGTGCGCACCGAGATGGCGCCGATGGCTGCCGAGACCAGGCCGGAGATCAGGACTGCGAAGGGCACGAGCACCCACCACGGCCAGCCGAAGCCGTGGATGTTCATGGAGTTGGTGCCGAAGATCGCCACGATATAAGCCGCAATGCCGGCGCATGTGATCTGCGACAGGCTGACCATGCCGCCGTAGCCGCCGAGCAGCATCAGTGACAGCGCGATCAGGCCCCAGATCAGCGAGTAGGCGCCGATCTGCACGAGAAAGAATTCCGAGGCAACGGCAGGATAGACGAGCAGGGCCGCAGCCAGCGCGATGTGGCCGATGCCGATCCGGTCGAGGATGCCGGATGTGCCGGCCTGGGTCCGGGTGACGGTGACGAGGCTCATCGTGCCTTCCCCATGATGCCCTGCGGCCGGAAGGCGAGCGCCACGACCATGATCACGAAGGTGAGCACGATGCCGTAGGTCGGGAAGTAGACGAGCCCGATCTGCTCTGCGAGGCCGATGAGCAGCGCGCCGATCGCGGCGCCCGTAATAGACCCCATGCCGCCAACGATGACGACGACGAGCGAGGCCAGCAGGTAGCGTACGTCCTCACCCGGTGAGATCGATAACGCCGAGCCGCCGACGACGCCGGCGAAACCCGCAAGCCCAGCGCCGACCGCAAAGACGATGGCGAACACCGCATGGACGTTGACGCCGGAAGCCGACAGCATGGCACGATCGTCGACGCCGGCGCGGATCATCATGCCGACGCGCGTGCGGTTCAGCATCAGCCACAGCCCGATGCCGATGACGACGGCCGTTGCCAGCACGATCAGCCGGTAGAAGGGATAGTTGAGATAGACGACGGAGCCGTTGGAGCGCACGGCCGTGATGATCGGCAGCTTCACCGCGCCATCCAGCCATTCCGGCGTGGGCAGCTGATAGGTGGTGCCGGTCCACACCGCCAGCATCAGGTCGGCTGCGACAATCGAGATGCCGAGCGTCACCAGCGTCTGCCGCAAGTCGTCGCCTTCGAGGCGACGAAAGATGACAACCTGCATGACGGCGCCGATGGAGGCGAGCACGAGGAAGCCACCGGCGACGCCGAGAAGCCAGCTTCCCGAACGGGTGGCAATCTCATAGCCGATGTAACCGCCGAGCAGGAACAGCGAACCGTGCGCCAGATTCACGTTGCGCATCAGTCCGAAGACCAGCGTGAACCCGGAGGCAACCAGGAAATAAAGCCCGGCGAGCGTGACGCCGTTGAGGATCGAGCTGACGAAGGCCTTCTTCGAGATCAGCAGGTCGTTAAGCCATTCCGGCCAGGTGGCAAACACCATCCAGGCAAAGACGGCGGCGAGCAGCAGCGCAACCAGGCCCCAGGCCTGGCGCTTGG
>CAJQNW010000076.1 GCA_905479765.1 uncultured Tepidamorphus sp.
TTGTGGATACCAGATCCCCCAACGCGTTATCTGGCATCCTTAAAATCCGAAAAGGTCCCCGGAAACAGGTTCTCCAGGTAGATCAGGCAATCTTCGGTCGCGTCCTGCACCGTGCATTCCCCCGCCATGATCCGCCACCACTGCAGGTCGACCAGACCGGTGAAGGCCATCGTCGCCACCCGCGTGTCCAGGACTGCTCCGGTTTTCCCGGCGAGCCGGTCGAGCTGTGAGCGCACCCGGTTGTGGAAGGTATCCGACGTCTGCTTGCATATCGCCATGTAGCCCGGATTGGCCGAACCGGCGCCCCAGAAGGCCTGCACGGCGGTGAGCTTGTCCGGCGAAAAAACATGCGGATCGAAAGCCGCGCGGACCAGTGCGACAAGCGCCGCGACGGCTGAACCGTTGCTGCCTTCGATCGCCTTGTCGAGATCCTCGATCATCTCCGTGGCCTGCCGGGCAAGCGTCGCGTCGAGGAGGTCCTGCTTGGTCTCGAAGTGGAAATTGACCATGCCGGCCGTTAGGCCGGCGCGCTCGGCGATCCTATGCAGCGTCACATTCGTCAGGCCATGCTCGGCGATCACGCCAATCGTGGCGTCCATCAATTGCTCGCGCCGCATGTCCTGCGGCAGCCGTGTGCGCGGTGAACCGTCCAGCGTATTCAGCATGCTCGAATCGATAGGATGTCAACTAAGTATCAGATCTACGCTATTAAACGGGCATTTGACAAGGCCCGGCCAAGATTCTCCGAACGGCCCGCGGGGGGCGACGGATGTCGCGTTGTGGTAGATATCGGGGCGACGCGGAGGCAAGAGGGGAGACTGCCGTGCCTGACACATCCGACACCGACGGCGCCGCCGTATTCGATCTGGAGCGGCAAGCCGGAGAAGCCGCCGGGCGTCGTCCCACATGATGTCGCACGCGCCGCTATCAAATGAGGGGGCGGCGTTGTTGCTGGTCGCGGCGGCGGCCGGGGTCGTCGCGGTCTACGCGGTTGCATGGTGGCTGGTCTCGCGCGGGCATGCCGTCGTCAGCCGGTTCGGCTCGCGACTTGAGGTCTCTTCCGCGGCAACCCCCGGCCGGCCGCTGCACGACTGGCTGGCTGGCCGGTTTCCAAGGCTCTACCCCGTCGTCGCCGGGCGATTCGACCCGCGCCATTTTCGCGGCCTGCCGCTGACCCTCATCGTCGTGGCGGCGGGCTATCTCGCGGTGCTGTTCTTCGGCCTGATCGAGGAGGTCATGGAATCGGATGAAATCGATACGCTCGACGATTTCGTCGTCGCGATGGTCGCGCCGCTGCGCAATCTGGTCCTGGTCAAGCTGTTCACCGGCCTCACCCATTTCGGCGATACCGCGACGCTTGCCGCCGTGGCGATCGTGGCGACCGGCTTCCTGTGGGCGCGGGGGCCGGCCTGGGGCATTCCGTCGGTGTGGATCGCGATCGCCGGATCGCAGGTGACGACGTGGACCGGCAAGTTCCTGATCGCCCGGCCGCGGCCCGATTTCGTGCTGGACGTCGGCGCCTGGTCGCCGTCGTTTCCCTCCGGCCACGCCACCGGGGCGATGGCCGTCTACGGGATCCTTGCCTATGCGATCGCCCGCGACCTGCCGTCCTACCGGCGGCGGTTCGACGTGACTTTCGGGACGGCGCTTCTGATCCTGGCGATTGCCTTCAGCCGCGTCTATCTGTCGGTGCATCACCCAAGCGACGTGGCCGCCGGCCTGCTGGTCGGCGGATTCTGGCTGCTTGCCGGCATCGCGGTTGCCGAACTGCTGCGACCGCAACCGGCCGCGGCGGGCAGCTAAAACGGACCGGACCGGCTGCACACCGGTCCAGCCGTCGTCGTTTGCCGGACCGATCTATTCGGCCGCGACCTTCGGCGGCTGCGGGAACAGGACGCTGAGAAAGCCCTCTCCCTCATCCACCGCCTCGCGCCACATCGAAAGCGGCGTGGGGACCGGGGGATTGATCATGCCGAGCACATCGCCCTCGTGCCATTCCAGCCGGGCACCGTGTTTCTTGGCGACACGTTGCATCCGCGCGTTTTCCGGCAGGCACGTCATGATCAGCCGGTTGATGCCGCGGTTGCGCGCCGCCCGCATGACGCGGCCGAGCAGCGCCGTGCCGACGCCGGTATCCTGGTAGCCGTCCTCGACACTGAAGGCGACCTCGGCTGTCCCTTTTAGCGGCCCGCCGACGGGATGCAGCTCGGCGCCGGCGTGGATGACGCCGTCGACGAACCAGCCATAGACGGTCGCATCTCCCGAGAAGAGACGCTCGACGTGCTGCTCGATGAACAGATCGGACACGCCGCCACCGAACCGGCTGCGCCGGCTCAACGGCGGGAGCCGTAGAAGGTGGTCACGGAAAACCTGCCGCTCCGCGCCACTGACCCTCCGGATGACGCCCTCCTTCAGCATGGTCGTTGGCATGGCTAGCCTCCTGAAGTTTGACTGATCCGAATCGTTCAGGAGATTTGTGCGGCGCAACATGATATTCAAGAGCTATTGTTGCGATGCACAAAATTGATGCGCGGGATGGTGAACGCCTGATTGCCGCTAAAATCGCATTTTCTGCCGCCCTGCCGTTCGGGCATTCACCATCAAAACCCAGGGAATGCCTGAATTCGCCGATTTTCCGTTATTCGGAAATTTACCAATCTTGCCTTAATTGGAGGCGACAAACGGAACGACGCGTCACACGGCGCACGATGAAGCCTCTGGGCCGAACCGCGGGCGTACTGCCCCGGCGCGGGACTTGAGGTAGGCTTGTCGCACTTGGCCCCGCCTAGTAGGGTCGCGACTTGAGGGACTTGCGGCGGGAAATAGATATGTCAACCAGACTTGGCCCCACGATGGGCATCCTTTTACTTGCACTTCCGGCGATCGCGGCGTGCAGCAACAATGCCTCGCGGATTCGCCCCCTGCCGCCGATGCCGGCCGGGCCGGTGAGCACGCAGCCGTTGCCGGATGCGAATGCCCCGGCCAATCAGAACCTGGCCACCAATCCGACACCGCCCTTCGACGAGCAAACTGCCCCGGGCACGGATGCGCCGCCGCAGATGGCGGCGCTGCCGCAGGGCGACGAGGCCCCGACGAAAGAGCAGGTACTCGGCCAGTGGGCGCTGGCAGGGCCCGGCGATTCCTGCCAGCTGTTCGTCACGCTGACCGGCTGGACCGGCGGCTACCGCGCCTCGACGCGCGGCTGCTCGTCGCCCGAGATGACCAGCATCGGCGCCTGGAACATCGAGGGCAACCTGGTGGTTCTGAAGGACAACGAGGGTAATCCGGTCGCCCGCCTCGCCAAGGGCGGTGCCACCCAGTACAACGGCCGCCTCGATCTCGGCGGCGCCGTGTCCATGAGTCGCTAGCGGGGAGCCGATAGCGGGCGCCGCCAAGGGGACCAGACACAGGAGCCGGCATGGCCGAATATCACCTTTATTGCTTCGCCCAGTCCGGCAACGCCTACAAGGCGGCGCTGATGCTGGAGACCACCGGCTGCGACTGGGGCTCGCGCTTCGTCGACTTCTTCAACGGCGAGAGCCGCACGCCCGAATACCGGCGCATCAACGTGATGGGCGAGGTGCCGGTGCTGGTGCATGGCGACACCACGCTCAGCCAGTCCGGCGTGATCCTCGACTATCTGGCCGAAAAGACCGGCAAGCATGGCTGGAAGGACGACACCGAGCGGCGGGAGATCCTGCGCTGGCTGTTGTTCGACAACCACAAGCTGACCGGCTACACGGCGACCTACCGGTTCATGCGGACCTTCATGAAGGACGCGAACCCGGACGTCCTTGCGTTCCTCGAGGGACGGGTGAAGGCAGCGTTCTCGGTGCTCGCCGCGCATCTGGCCGATCGCGACTGGATCGTCGCAAACCGCGCCACCATCGCCGACCTGTCGCTGTGCGGCTACATGTTCTACGAGGACGAGATCGGCGTGAATTTTTCCGAAAGCTATCCCGCGATCGCCCGCTGGCTCGACCGCATCAAGGCGCTGCCGAACTGGAAGCACCCCTACGATCTGATGCCGGGGCATCCGCTGCCGGAATGACAAAGGTCGCCTTATTGTGTAATTAAACTAGATTAGAGTGTTTTTGAGGTGGTGGAATGTACGATCTGCAATCTCTACACGATGCCTGCTCTGAGTATAAACATAAATCAAAAGTTTTGAGGCAGATACATTCTAACAAATTGAAAATATCTAGGCGACGGGAAAATATACTGAATGTAAGTACCATAATTGTAGCACTTTTAACAACATTTATGTCTTTTTTTGGTATTGAAAAAATTCATGAAATACTATTTTCTAGTATAGATTTTCAGGTTCTGTCACTTTCCTATAATCTGGTCGTTCTTCTTTTGCTAATTGTTTCTTTTCTGCAATTTAGCACTCGCCTTTCGGAAACTAAGAATACACATCTTAACAGTGTAAAAAGATTATCCTCATTGATAACTGATATTGATGATATTCTTAGAATTAAATCGTGCAGTGACTCTGAGATAAATAACCTAATAAATAGTATGAATCTAAAGTATAAGCAGATAATTGATTATCTGCCAGATTCTAGTGATTCCGAGTGGAGAAATGCGAAAAAGGCGCTCTCAATAAAGGATGCTGAGTAAGTGAATAATTCGATATACTATAACCGAATATCGGATATTGTAAGAAGAGATGAATTGATATCGTCTGCTTTATTCCGTGCGCGCGAATTGAATCTCCCGAATTGGTGGTTAGTTGGCGGCTGTATTAGAGATGTTGTTTGGTCGAATTTGATGTTTGGGGATTGTGATTATAGTATAATAAACGATATTGATATTGTGTATTTCGATCCATCCCAAGAATCAAAGTATATTGATGATAAGCTGGAATATGATCTTGGCGGATTACACGGTGTCAGATGGTCAGTAAAAAATCAATATCGTATGCATGTTCATAATAAAGACATTAGATATATAAATATTGTTGATGCAGTATACAAATTTCCGGAAACAATCTCTACAATATGCTTTTCACTTACACCATCTGGAGATATTATTTCTTTTAATTGCTATGGATTTGAAGATCTATTTAATATGCGATTTCGACCAACACCATATTTTCTAAAAAATAGCACAAGAGAAAGCTTCCACACGAGAGTTAAGGCTAAGGGATGGACTGCAAAATGGCCGAACGCAACAATTTCCCACTAGGTTATTATAATCGAGGCATTTGCGCCGTCGAAATGTAAGCATCCCTACGAGCTTTTGCCGGGCAATCCAAAGCAATGCCCGGGCTTTGTCATATTCGGATGACTTCGCCGGCCCGTCGGGGCCGCTTCGCGGCTCACATCCGCCGTTCAACCATTTTCTTCTTGATTTCCGCGATCGCCTTGGCCGGATTGAGATGTTTCGGGCAGGTCTGCGTGCAGTTCATGATGGTGTGGCAGCGATAGAGGCGGAACGGATCCTCGAGATTGTCGAGGCGTTCGCCGGTTGCCTCGTCGCGGCTGTCAACGATCCAGCGCTGCGCCTGCAACAGCACGGCGGGGCCGAGATACCGCTCGCCGTTCCACCAGTAGGACGGGCACGACGTCGAGCAGCAGGCGCACAGGATGCATTCGTAGAGGCCGTCGAGCTTCTCGCGGTCCTCGTGGCTCTGGCGCCATTCCTTCTCGGGCTCCGGCGTGGTGGTCTGCAGCCACGGCTGGATCGACTGGTGCTGGGCGTAGAAGGTGGTGAGGTCGGGCACCAGGTCCTTGACCACCGGCATATGCGGCAGCGGATAGACCTTCACCGTGCCGTCGATCTCGTCCATGCCCTTGGTGCAGGCCAGCGTGTTCATGCCGTCGATGTTCATCGCGCAGGAGCCGCAGACGCCTTCGCGGCAGGAGCGGCGCAGCGACAGCGTCGAGTCGACGTTGTTCTTGATCCACAACAGGGCGTCGAGAACCATCGGGCCGCAGTCGTCCATATCGACATGGTAGATGTCCATGTGCGGATTCTTGCCGTCCTCGGGGCTCCAGCGGTAAACGCGGAACTCGCGGGTGCGCTTGGCGCCCTCGGGCTTCGGCCACTGCGTGCCTTCGACGATGGTTGAATTCCTGGGAAGCGTCAGCTCGACCATTTCAGCTCCTGTTCGACCTGTCGGCCTGGCATTCTCGCGGGTCGGGGGACCGCGTGAGGGTTAAAACGGCGTTGGCCACGGTTTCCTTGGCGAGGCGATAGCCGCGCGTGGCCAGCGCGGCAAGGCAATCGGTTTTCCAGCGCTCGGCGACGTCGGTCTCGACGAGCACCGCGCGCGGCAGCAGCGTCTCGGGCGCGTTTTCCAGGAACGGAACGAGCGCCCGGTCCTCGTAGCCTTCCACATCGATCTTAAGAACGTCGATAGACGTGACGCCTGCCTCGCCGAGGATATCGAGGAGCGGGCGGACCGCGACCTCGAAGCTGCCGTCGGGGCGGAAGGCGACGTCGCGAATCAGCGAGGACTGGCCGACGTTGCCGCCGGCGCTGGCATGCAGGTCCGCCGTTTCGGTCGTCTCGCCGGCGGCTGCCCGCACGATCTCGATGTTGGCCAATCCGTTTGCGGCGACGTTGAAGGCGAGCCGGTCGGCGGTCTCGGGGTGCGGCTCCAGCGCGATTACGGTGCCCGTGGGGCCGACGCGCCGCGCCGCCCACAGCGTATAGAGGCCGATATTGGCGCCGACATCGACGAAGGTGCCGCCTTCAGCGAGATACGGGGCGATCGCGTCGCGCTCGTCGCGGTCGGGCAGGCGGCCGCGCGCCATGGCGACCCGGTCGGAGTGGTTGTCGGCTGGATAGGCGCGCAGGCGGATGCCCTCCGCCTCGATATCGAAGGGGCCGGGCGCGAGGAAGGCGGCCATCCGGCGGACACGAGCGCGGGACGTCATCGACAGGCGGCGCGAATCGGCGAGGTTCCACAGGGCACGCCCGACCGGCCCGGCGCCGCGCCGGCCGAAACCGCCGGCGGCTCTGCCGGGCTTTGCGTTCCCGGGTGTCGCCGGTCTGGCGCCTGTTGTTGTCATTGCGCTGGCCATCGCCGGGGCCTCAGTACACCCGGGCCTTCGGCTCGATGTACTGGATGTCGTTCGACATCGTGTAAGCGTGCACCGGCCGGTAATCGATGGTGACCTTGTAGGCGTCGTGATCGGCCCAGGCCAGCGTGTGCTTCATCCAGTCCTTGTCGTCGCGGTCGGGGAAGTCCTCGCGGGCGTGCGCGCCGCGGCTTTCGGTACGGTTGGCGGCCCCTTCCATGGTGACAACGGCCTGGCTGATCAGGTTGTCGAATTCCATCGTCTCGACCAGGTCGGTGTTCCAGATCAGCGTGCGATCTGTGACGCGGATGTCCTTCGAGGCCTTCCAGACCTCGTTGATCAGGCCCTTGCCCTCGTCGAGAACCTCGCCGGTGCGGAACACCGCGCAGTTGGTCTGCATGACCTTCTGCATGTCGAGGCGCAGCTTGGCGGTCGGCGTGTCGCCGTCGGCGTAGCGGAAGTGATCGAGCCGTTCGATCGAGTTCTGGCCGGCGCCCTTCGGCAGTTCCGGCTGCTTCTCGCCATGATCGACGGTCTCGGCGCAGCGTTGACCGGCGGCGCGGCCGAAGACGACGAGATCGATCAGCGAGTTCGAGCCGAGACGGTTGGCGCCGTGCACCGAAACGCAGGCCGCCTCGCCGATGGCCATCAGGCCGGGCACCACCGAGTCGGGATTATCGCCGACTTTGGTCAGAACCTCGCCGTGATAGTTCGTCGGGATGCCGCCCATGTTGTAGTGGACGGTCGGCAGTACCGGGATCGGCTCCTTTGTGACGTCGACGCCGGAGAAGATGCGGGCTGATTCCGAAATGCCCGGCAGACGTTCCGCCAGCACCTTGGGATCGAGGTGATCGAGGTGCAGGAAGAGGTGGTCGGATTCCTTGCCGACGCCGCGGCCTTCGCGGATCTCGATGGTCATGGCGCGCGAGACGACGTCGCGCGAGGCCAGATCCTTGGCGTGCGGGGCATAGCGCTCCATGAAGCGCTCGCCTTCGGAATTGACGAGATAGCCGCCCTCGCCGCGCGAGCCCTCGGTGATCAGGCAGCCGGCGCCGTAGATGCCGGTGGGGTGGAACTGGACGAATTCCATGTCCTGCAGCGGCAGGCCGGCGCGCAGCACCATGCCGCCGCCGTCGCCGGTGCAGGTGTGCGCCGAGGTGCAGGAGAAGTAGGCGCGGCCGTAGCCGCCGGTCGCCAGGATCGTCTTCTTGGCGCGGAAGCGGTGCAGCGTGCCGTCATCGAGGCAGAGCGCCACGACGCCGCGGCAAACGCCTTCCTCGTCCATGATCAGGTCGATGGCGAAGTACTCGATGAAGAACTCGGTGGCGTGCCTGAGCGACTGGCCGTAGAGCGTGTGCAGCATCGCGTGGCCGGTGCGGTCGGCGGCGGCACAGGTGCGCTGCGCGGTGCCTTCGCCGTAATGGGTGGTCATGCCGCCGAACGGACGCTGGTAGATCTTGCCTTCCTCGGTGCGCGAGAACGGCAGGCCGTAGTGCTCCAGCTCGTAGACGGCGGCGGGCGCGTGGCGGCACAGGTACTCGATGGCGTCCTGGTCGCCGAGCCAGTCGGAGCCCTTGACGGTGTCGTACATGTGCCAGCGCCAGTCGTCCGGGCCCATGTTGCCGAGCGAGGCGGCGATGCCGCCCTGGGCGGCGACCGTGTGGCTGCGGGTCGGGAACACCTTGGTGACGCAGGCCGTCTTCAGGCCGGCTTCGGCGGCGCCCAGCGCCGCGCGCAGGCCGGAGCCGCCGGCGCCGACGACGACCACGTCGAAGGTGTGGTCGGTGAAGGGGTATTCGCGGCCGTTGACGCTCGGCGCCTCGACGCCGTTGGTCTCACCATTCTTTGCCATGTCAGCCTCCGAAGGCGAGCTTGAGTATCGCGAAGGCCGACACCAGGCCGACGATCGCGCAGAAGAAGGTATTGGCGATGATCAGCAGGATCTTGCCGGTCTCGCCGTGGACGTAATCCTCGATGATCACCTGCATGCCGATCTTCATGTGCACGACCACGGAGAGCGTGGCCAGCAGCAGCAGCATCGCGATGACCGGCGAGGACAAGGTGGCCGCCACCGTGCGGTAGCTTTCGCCGGCGAGGATGATGACCAGCAGGACGAAGAAGATCGTCAGCGGCACGTTGGCCAGCGCGGTGATCCGCTGCCGCCAGAAATCCTGCGTGCCGTTCTTGGCCGATCCGAGACCGCGTACGCGGCCGAGGGGAGTGCGCATTGCCGTTATCTCCTCACTTCACCGCGTAACCGACGATCCACAGCAGGATCGTCAGCGATACCGAACCGATGATGGTCGCCCAGGCCATGGCGTTGGCGGTCTTCAGCGCGAAGCCGTGGCCGAGATCCCAGACGAAGTGGCGAAGCCCGCCCAGCATGTGGTGGATCAGCGCCCAGGTGAAGCCGAACAGGATGACCTGTCCGATGATCGAGCCGAACAGGGCGCTGACGAACCTGAAATCGGTGCGACCGCTGGCGGCCGCGAACAGCCACCAGGCAAACAGCGCCATGCCGAAATAAAGCCCCACGCCGGTGATTCGGTGCAGGATCGACATCACCATCGTGATGATGGGCCGGAAAATCTGGAGATGGGGAGAGATTGGCCGATTGGCCGTCATTTTCGCGTCAACCATGGTTATCCGCTTCGGTACGTCGCGGGATTTCCATTCGAAATCCCACGACGGGGGGGACCTACGCTCACGGCGTTCTATAGCCCAGTTGCCCGGCTGGCAACGCATCGAACGGTATGAAAGCCATGCCAGACTGCATCACGGGCGATTGCATTGACGTTAACACGCCGCCGGCGGGAGCCTGGAAACCATATTTCGACCACGGCGCGGCTTTCCGATCGCGGTTTGTCGGCGTATGAATCGGACTCAACAAGAACGGGGGCGATCGTGAGCCGTTTTGCCGTTGGAATCCTTCTGATCGCGCTTGTTTCGGCCGTTTTTTCACCGGACGCGGCCGTTTCCCAGACCAATGCACCGCCGCCGCAGCCCGACCGTGAGATCTCGGCCAAGACCGATCCGCAGGCCGATACGGCGCTTCAGGGGCGGCTCAACAAGCTCTTCGACGAGGTCGACGGCCTGTCGAAAGTGTGGGCGCAGGTGCGTGACGGCGTGGTCCGGCTGACCGGAACCGTCGCCGAACCGGCTTTGGCTCGGGCTGCCGAATCACTTGCGGGCCGTGTCGAGGGTGTCGTGCTGGTGGAAAACCGCATCGTAATCGACACCGATATCGCCAACCGGTTCGAGCCGCTGATGAAGCGCGTCAAGGCGGACCTGCAGAACGTCGTCCTGTTCCTGCCGCTGTTCGTCGTCGGCGTCATCGTTGTCGTCCTGTTCTGGATCCTGGCACAGGTGACAATCTGGATCGCCGGGCCGCTGCTCCGGCGAACGCCGAACGAATTCGTCCAGAACATCGTCAAGACGGCGATCCGCGCGGTGTACATCGGCATCGGCGTGCTGATGGCGCTGGAGGCGATGGACGCCACGGAGCTCGCCACATCGATCCTCGGTGCGGCAGGGCTGGTCGGCCTGGCCGTCGGCTTCGCGGTCAAGGATACGATCGAGAACTACATCGCCAGCGTGCTGCTCAGCGTGCGCCAGCCGTTCAGCCCGCACGAAGTGGTCAATATCGACGGTCAGGAGGGCATGGTCGCCCGGCTGACCGCGCGCACGACAGTTCTCATCAACTTCGACGGCAATCATGTGCGCATTCCCAACGCCACCGTGTTCAAGGCGACGATCGTCAATTATTCGCGCGAGCCGAAACGGCGCTTCGACTTCAGGGTCGGTATCGATCCGGCCTGCGACATCGACGTTGCACGCGGGCTCGTGCTCACGACGCTGGAGGATTTCGACGCTCTGCTCGACGATCCGAAGCCGATGGTGGTGATCGACGAACTCGGCGACTGGGCGGTGATCCTGTGGGTGGCGGCCTGGGTCGACCAGCGCGACACCGACATCACCAAGGCGAAGAGCGAGAGCCTGCGGCTGATCAAGCAGGCGCTGGACGCCAGCGGGATCACCATGCCCAACCCGACCTATACGATCCTGTCGGGCGAGAGCGTGCCGCGCCCGGAGCCGGACAAACAGGTGAAACGCCCGACCGTCGCCGCCGAAGCGGTGGCCGGGGATACGTCGGTCGAACGCGTCATGGACGAGGCGGTCAACCGCGACCGGGAGCAGGCCGAGGCGCCGGACCTCCTGCAGGACGACGCCGCGAAGGAGTGAGCCGGGAAGGCGTGAGCCGCGCCGTTTCCGGCGCGGCTGTATTCGGCTCGCTGGTGATTATTCGGTTCCGGGGGCCGGTAGGCGACCGACCAGATTTTCGGTCGCCAACCCGATTGCCAGCAGATCGCGATCGCTGTCTGCCGGGCCGTCGAACTCGATACCGACCGGCAAGCCGTCTTTCGTCAGGCCGATCGGCACCGTGAGGCCGGGAATCCCGGCGTTCGAGCCCGGATCGGTGTTGCGGATGAAAGTCTGGAAGGTCGGGACTTCCTTGCCGTTCAGCATGACGTTCATGTCGGAGCCCTCGATCGGCTGGGCCGGCAGCGGCGTCGTCGGGAACACCAGCGCGTCGAGGTCGTTGTCGGTAAACAGCGCGTCGTAGGCCGCGATCAGCTGCGGGCGCAGCGTATCGATCGCTTCCTTGTAGACGGGCTCGGGAATGGCCTGATCGCCGAGCACAAGGTTCTCGAAGACGAACTTGACGTCCGGGCTCGCGACGCCGGCGGCGACGGCCCCGATATCGGCTGCGCCGCCGTATTTCTTCACAAAGGCGTCGAGATCGCCGCGCACCTCGAACAGGGCAAGCGGGAAACCGACCTTGCCGGCGAGATCGACGACGGTGCCCGCATCGACCTCGACGATGGTTGCGCCCGCGCCCTTCAGCCTAGCGATTGCCTCGTCGAACAGGCGCTTCGTTTCCGGGTCGAGATCGCCCGTGAACCGCGGCGCCACGCCGAGACGGATATCGGCGAGTGACGCGGGCTCAACCGCGCCATCGTCGCCGGTGATCACGGTGTCGAGCAGGACCAGGTCGGCGACGCTGCGGGCCATCGGGCCGGGGGTGTCGCGGGTATGCGAGATCGGCACGATGCCGTCCGCCGGATAGCGGCCGATGGTCGGGCGCAGGCCGGAAATGCCGTTCAGCGCGGCGGGAATGCGCACGGAACCGCCGGTGTCGGTGCCGAGCCCCACGGTTGCCATGCGGCCACCGACGGCTGCTCCCGTTCCGCCGCTCGATCCGCCGGCGAAGCGGTCGGGCGCATAGGGATTGCCGACAGCGCCGTAGGCGGCGTTGTTGGAGGTGATGCCGAAGGCCAGCTCGTGCATGTTGGTCTTGGCCAGCAGGATCGCGCCGGCATCAATCAGCGCCTGCAGAACCGGTGCGTTCTCATCCGGCACGAAATCCTTCAGCGCGGGCGTGCCGCCGGTGGTCGCCACGCCGGCAGAATTGATATTGTCCTTGGCGACGACCGGCACGCCGTGCAGCGCGCCGAGCGCGCCGCCAGCCTTTACCGCGGCGTCGGCCTTATCGGCGGCAGCCCGGGCGCCGTCGGCGTCGAGCGTGATGAAAACATTGAGGCCCTGATTGGCATTGGCCTTTTCAATCAGCGCGTCCACCAGAGCGCGCGAGGTGATCTTGCCGTCGCGGATTGCTTCGGCTGCTTCGGACGCGGTCATTTCGGTCAGGTCGCTCGTCTGGGCGGCGGTGAGTGTGGCGACAGGCGCCGTCATCAGGCCGGTCAGCACTGCCAGCAAAGCGGCGTTTTGCTTCAGTTTCATAGATCCCCTCCGGTTTTCGGATGTTGGCGTGGTGAACACACGCGTGGACGGGATTCTAAAACACACAGTCGGTACTTGCCGCGTCATCAGTTTTGAGGATGGCCGCCGCCGAGACTGCCCGTCGCGAAGCTCAGGTCAGGAGGCAGGCGGCGATGCCGCCGCGCGAGGGCACGCCGATTTTGTCGATGACGCGTCCGAGATGGGTTCGCACCGTCGTGACCGAGATGCGCAGCTCGTCGGCGACCTGCGCATCGCGGAAGCCGCGCGCGATCAGCACGGCGACTTCGGCCTCGCGCACTGTCAGGGCGAACCGGTCGGCAACGCGGCGCGGGTCGAGGCGGCTTGACGGCGTGGCCATGGATTGGGCGCGGGCGCCGATCAGCGCCGAGGTGAAGGCGCGGCCTACCTCGTCGAGCAGCATCAGGTCGCGGCGGCCGAAATTGCCGCGCTTCTCGCTGCGCCAGATGCGCATGTCGCCGATATTCCGCGCGCCGTCGTAGGCATAGAAATTCATGCCCCACCACAGCCCGTCCTTGTGCAGGAAATCGTTGAAGAACTCGGTGCGGGTCAGCTCATCTTGCGGCATTACCTCGACGACGGCGGTGGCGCGTCTTCGCGCCTGCAGCTTGAAGGTGATCGGGTCGTGCTGCTGATAGTAGCCGTCGTAGCGGGCGAGATTGGCGGGGTCCATGTTGAGGTTGACGCCGGACTCGAACAGCTTCGTTTCGGCATTCCATTCGTAGGAGGCGAAGTAGTCGGCCTCGAACAGGTCGAGCACATCGCGGCCAATGGCGGATCTCAGCTCCGCCGGCTCACGCACGTGAGCAAGCGCGCGCGTCAGCCTGAGCAGCGCGGAGACCCTGTCGGCGGATAGCGCAATTCCCATGGGCGAGCCCCACCTCGCGTTGTCCGCGCAAAACGGCGGACCCCCGCAATCCTGCGCCGCTCGAGCCCGCGGGTCAACGTGTCAGCCCGGGTGTCAGCCCGGTTCAGCGCGGAATCAGCGCCCAATAGTCGAGATCGAGGATCACCGCAGGATCGTAGCGGTTCTCGGCGTCGACATAGGGGAAGTCGGAGCAGGCGCGGTCCTTGGTGGCGATGGTGCGCAACCGCAGCGCGCCGACGTCGT
Organism: uncultured Tepidamorphus sp.; assembly: GCA_905479765.1. Lineage (GTDB taxonomy): Bacteria > Pseudomonadota > Alphaproteobacteria > Rhizobiales > Tepidamorphaceae > Microbaculum. Next base: position 13,963 of record CAJQNW010000076.1, read on the forward strand.
CGCGGCCGGGCAGCTCGGCACGGTCGATCACCTCCGACCAGGCATAGACGGTCTCGCCGGCAAACAGCGGCGCGACGTGCCGGCCGCCGTTGATGGCGGAGACGTGGAAGGCGTTGGCAAGCCCGTTGAACGACAGCGCCCGGGCAAGCGAGATGACGTGGCCGCCGTAGATCAGCCGCCGGCCAAAGCGGCCCTGGCCTTCGGTGTGCTGGTTGAAATGCACCTTGGCGGTGTTCTGGTAAAGCCTGGTCGCGATCTGGTGCTCGGCCTCCTCGACGGTCATGCCGTCGACATGGTCGATGCGTTCGCCCGGCAGATAATCGGCGAAGCGGAACGCGTTGCCCGACAATTGCCAGTCCCAGGCATCGACGGCGAGGTAGGGTGCGGCATCGCCAAGCGTATCGGGCGCCAGCGCGGCGGGTACTTCGGGCACCACCGGCTCCGGCGCGGGCGAGGCCTCGTCGCGCTTCCTCACCATCACCCAGCGGATGTAGTCGAGCACCTCGGTGCCGTCCTGCCTGAAGCCTTGCGTGCGCACATAGACGACGCCGGTCTTGCCGTTAGAGTTCTCTTTAAGCCCGATCACCTCGGAGATCGCCGACAGGGTGTCGCCGGGATAGACCGCGTGCAGGAAGCGGCAGCCGGCATAGCCGAGATTGGCGACCGCGTTCAGCGAGATATCCGATACCGTCTTGCCGAAGACGATATGGAAGACCAGCAGGTCGTCGACGGGCGCATGCGGATAGCCGACGGCCTTGGCGAAGGCATCGGCCGACTGCACGGCGAAGCGCGAGCCATAGAGCGCGGTATAGAGCGCGACGTCGCCTGAGGTCACCGTGCGCGGGGTCGCGTGGTGGATAGTCTCGCCGACGGTGAAATCCTCGAAGAAGCGGCCGGTGGTGGTCTTGGTCATGGTGGTCACTCCCCCGCCTGTTTGTCGATCGCCTCGGCCAGCGCGACGGTGCGTTTGGCCATCTCGGCGTGCAAGAGCTCGACCATGCGGCCATCGAGCGAGATCGCGCCCTTGCCCTTGTTCTCCGGCTGTTCGAAGGCGGCGATGATCTTGCGGGCGTCGGCCACCTCGGCGTCTGAGGGCGCAAACACCGCGTTGGCGGCGTCGAGCTGGGTCGGGTGGATCAGCGTCTTGCCATCCATGCCGAGGTCGCGGGCCTGCTCGCATTCGGCCTGGAAGCCGTCGGTGTCGCGGAAATCGTTGTAGACGCCGTCGATGATGTCGAGGCCAAAGGCGCGGGCGGCGAGGATCGAGGTGGTCAGCCACGGCAGCATCGGCGTGCGGCCGGGCACGAAGCGGGCGCGGGTTTCCTTGGCCAGGTCGTTGGTGCCCATGACGAAGGCCGTCAGCGGCGCGTGAGAGTGGGCGGCGCAGCCGGCGATCTCCTGGATGTTGAGGAGCGCCAGCGGGGTCTCGACCATTGCCCACAGCGCGATTTCCTTGCCCGCGGTCTCGACCTTGCGGGCAACCGCGTCGAGGTCGGCGGCGCGGTTGGGCTTCGGCACCAGGATCGCGTCCGGGGCAGCGTCGATCGCCGCTTCGAGGTCGTCGTGGCCCCACTCGGTGTCGAGCGCGTTGATGCGGATGATCAGTTCGCGCTCGCCATAGCCGCCGGCCTTCACCGTATCGGCGACCTGCTTGCGCGCATCGGCTTTCTTTTCGGGCGAAACGGCGTCCTCCAGGTCGAGGATCAGGGCGTCGGCGGCCAGCGTTTTTGCCTTCTCCAGCGCGCGTTCGTTGGAGCCGGGCATATAGAGTACGCTGCGGCGCGGGCGGATGGTCTTGGTCATTACTGTCCCCGTAAACGTCTATTTTGCGGCGCACACTAGCGGCGGAAGCCCGCGCTGCCAACGGTTTGCCAAGCGCGGCAATCCGACGCCGACTGAAATTCCCCCTTGTCTGCCCGGTGCGGGCGGGGCATCCAGTAACGAATACCGGCGGCGGCGTTGTCCGGATGGCCGTTGGAAGGACAACGATATGTCTGGCAGGAAGGCGATTTGACGGACGTGCGTTATGACGTCGCGATTGTCGGCGGGGCGGCGGTGGGCAGCGCGATCGCCTGGTTCCTGAAGGCGGAGCTCGGGTTCGCCGGCTCCGTCGCGGTGATCGAGCGCGACCCGACCTACGCGCGGGCGTCGACGACCCTGTCGGCGGCCTCGATCCGGCAGCAGTTCTCGACGCCGGAAAACATTCGCATGTCGCGCTTCGGGCTCGACTTCCTGAAAACCCTCAAGCGCCGGTTTGGCAGCGAGGCCGATGTCGGCTTTCGCGAAGGCGGTTATCTGTTGCTCGCCAGCCAGGCGGGTTCGGCGACTCTGGAAGCCAACCACGTCGTGCAGCGTGCCGAGGGCGCCGACGTGGCACTGGTCGACCCGGAGGCGCTCGAACGCCGGTTCCCGTGGATTTCGGCTGACGGCGTGGCGCTCGGTTCGCTCGGTCTGTCGGGCGAGGGCTGGTTCGACGCGCACGCGCTGTTGCAGCTCATGAAGGCCGGGGCGCGGGCGCATGGCGCGGCGTACATCCCCGGCGAGGTCGTCGCGATCGACCGGGCCGGCGGACGCATCGACGCGGTTCGGCTTGCCGAGGGGCAGCGGATTTCGTGCGGAACGCTGGTCAATGCGGCGGGGCCGCAGGCGGGCCACGTGGCTAGGCTCGCCGGCATCGACCTGCCGGTGGGGCCGCGCAAGCGCTCGGTCTTCGTATTCCGCTGCCGTGAACCGGTCGGGCCGATGCCGCTGATGGTCGACACGTCCGGGCTATGGGTCAGGCCGGAGGGCGACGTCTTCATCACCGGCATCTCGCCGGCTGCGGCAGACGATCCGGAAACCGACGACCTTGAGGTCGATTTTCCCCTGTTCGACGAGGTTCTGTGGCCGGCGCTGGCGACACGCGTTCCCGCCTTCGAGGCGATCCGGCAGGAGCGCGCCTGGGCCGGGCACTACGACTACAATTCGCTCGACCAGAACGCGATCATCGGGCCTCACCCGGACATTCAGAACCTGATCTTCGCCAACGGATTCTCCGGTCACGGGCTGCAGCAAGCGCCGGCGGCTGGACGGGCGGTGGCCGAGCTTGTAGTGCTCGGGCGTTTCGAAAGTCTCGATTTGTCCGTGTTCGGCTACGAGCGCATCGCCGAAAACCGGCCGGTGCGCGAACTTGCGGTGATCTGAATGACCACGCTTCTGTCCATCTCCTCATGGGTCGCCCGCGGCCATGTCGGCAATTCGGCGATCCGCTTTCCGCTGATGCGCCGCGGCCATGACGTCGTCGTGCTGCCCACCGTCATCCTGGCGCACCACCTGGGCCATTCGCGCACCGTGGCGCGCGCCGATACGCCGGATATCCTGGCGATGGGCCAGGATATTCTCGGCTCGCCGACCCCGCATCCCGTCGACGGCGTGCTGATCGGCTACGTGGCGATGGCGCCGCAGGCGCAGGCGATCGCCGGGCTTGTCGCCGAGGCGCGCGCCTACAAGGAAGGCATCCCGGTGCTGCTCGATCCGATCCTGGGCGATGCCGGCAAGCTTTATGTCGACCCGCTGATCGTCGACGAAATCAAGACCAACCTCCTGCCGATGGCCGATATCGCGACGCCGAACGTCACCGAGCTCGTCGCTTTGACCGAGCCGAAGCGGATGAAGAAGGCGCCGCAGTTGTCCGAGGACGAACTCATCGCCATGGCGCGAACGCTGGGGCCAGCGATCGTGATCGTCACCTCGGCGCCGGCAAGCCGCGAGGGGCGGGCTGCGAACCTGGTGGTGACCGAGGAACTGGCGGTTCGGATCGAGACACCGCTGGTCGACGTTCACGTGCACGGCACCGGCGACATGCTGGGCGGGCTGATCCTCGGCGAGGTCGTGTCCGGCGCCGATATCGTACCCGCCGTCGCGACGTCGGCAGCGATCGTCCACGACGTTCTGGTCGTCACCTTAAAAGCGGGCCGCGACGAGCTTGCGCTGGTCGCCGCGCAGAAGCGCATCGCCGATCCGGAGACGGTGGCCGACGTCGCGCTGGTTTGAGTGGAGATATGACCGGCGGGGCAGGCAGCCGCTGGGTCGCCGGTGTCGACGGGTGTCCGGGCAGCTGGATCGCCGTTCTGGTCGATGACAGCGGCTGCAATGAGCCGCGCGTGGAATTGCGGACGGCCTTCGCCGATATCGTCGACCTGCCCGAACAGCCCGTGGTCATCAGCGTCGACATGCCGATCGGCTTGCCGGACCGGCTGGTCGGTCGTGGGCGGGCCTGCGAAGTCGCTGCCCGCAAGCGGCTCGGACCGCGGCAATCGAGCGTGTTTTCCATTCCCGCGCGGGCAGCGGTGATGGAATCGGGCGACTACCGGCGGGCCTGCGCGATCGCGGCGGAAAACTCCGAACCGCCGCGCAAGGTCTCCAAGCAGGCGTTCCACCTGTTCCCCAAGATCAAGGAAATCGACGCGCTGCTGCGAGGCCGGGCGGACTTGCGCGGCAAAGTCTTCGAAACCCATCCGGAAGTCTGCTTCATGCACATGAACGGCGGCGCGCCGGCCTTGCTGCCGAAGAAGGTGAAGAGCCGCCCCAATCCCGAGGGTCTGGAGGAACGGCGCGCGCTGCTTTGTGCGGCCGGCTTTCCCGCCACATTCCTGGAGGCGTACCGCAAGCCGCCAAGGCCGGCGGCCGCCGACGATTTCCTCGATGCCTGCGCAACCGCCTGGACGGCGCGGCGCATCCTGAACGGGCTGGCAACCTGCTATCCCGATCCGCCGCCGCGCGACGCCTACGGCCTGGAGATGGCGATCCGGGCGTGACCGCATAAGTAGCATTATTATATATATACCATTTTAAATTGTATGTCGTCCAATTTTCGCGCTACCTTGTCGGGGCTCACGCGACCGACGAGGGCCTGTCATGCCGGACCTGAAGATTTTCTTCGTCACCAACCGCAATGTCGTGAACTACGAGGCTTCGCCCTGGTTCGGTTCGCGCTTCAACGCCGATGGCGCCCATGCGCTTCGGTTCGGGACGGCATGGGGCAAAAAGCAGGACGACGACACCTACCCGTATGTGGTCGACCGGGTCGAGGTAGCGCCGGAAAAGCTCACGCAGGAGGGATCCGGGGACAGGACGGTCGGCAGCCAGAAGATCTTCGATGCCCTGCGCAAGATGATGTCGGGGTCGCGGGCGCGCGATACACTCGTGCTGATCCACGGCTATGCATCGACCTTCGAGACGTCGCTGCAACGCGGACTGCAGCTTGCTGACATCTACAAACCCGGGGGCAAAAGCCTGAATGTCGTGGTGTTCTCCTGGCCGGCGAACGGGCAGATGGTTCCGTACATGTCGTACTTCAGCGACCGCAACGATGCCCGCGACAGCGGCGAGGCGATGGCGCGGGCGTTCCTGATCTTCAATAGTTACAACGAACAGCTCAAGGCGGCGGACCGCTGCGAGCGGCTCATCCACCTGATCGCCCACAGCATGGGCAATTACGCATTCCGGCATGGACTGCAGGCACTGCGCCGGCGGCTTGGCGACGAACTGCCCCGGCTGTTTTCGCAAATCGTGCTGGCCGCCGCCGACGAAGACGACGATGCCTTCGATTGCGATCACAAGCTCCGGCTCCTGCCAAATCTCGGGCGCCGCGTTACGGTCTACTTCGCGCCGCAGGACCGCGCACTCGTCATATCCGACCATACCAAGGGAAATCCTGACCGGCTTGGTTCGGACGGACCCAAGCAGATAAGCGGCCTTCCCACCAAGGTCGTTCTAATCGACAGCCGCGAGGTGGCGCTGCATGGCGATGTGTGGACGGCGCACCAGTACTATCGGACAAGCCCGAGGGTCGTAGCGGACGTTACCGCGACGCTCGCCGGTACGCCTGTCGATCAGGTCGAGGGGCGCACGCATGTCCCCGATCTCAGAGCCTGGCGCATCGACGCCTGACATGCCTGACACTACCGACCGGCAACCGAGGCCCTTGTCGGTTGCGCGCGCGTCCGTCGCCGGGTACGAGATGTGCCCGGGAGACCAATATGATCGGGACTGACGACATCGAGTCGGCCTACGCGCGCATCGCCGGCCGCGTCCGGCGGACGCCGGTGATGGATGTGGAGGCTGCCGCCTTCGCCACGCCGGGGCCGCTCAGCCTGAAACTGGAGCTGTTCCAGCACGCCGGCTCGTTCAAGGCGCGCGGTGCGTTCAACAACCTGCTGTCGTGTGACGTGCCGGCGGCGGGCGTCGCGGCGGCATCGGGGGGCAATCACGGCGCGGCCGTCGCCTATGCCGCCCAGGCGCTCGGGCTTCCCGCCCACATCTTCGTGCCGGAAATCTCCAGCCCGGTGAAAATCGAGCGGATCCGCGGGTTCGGCGCCGACGTGCTCGTCGAGGGCGCAGCCTATGCCGATGCGCTGGAGCGCTGCGAGACGTTCATGGCGAAAAGCGGGGCGATCGGCATCCATGCCTATGACGCAGCGGCAACGATCGCCGGGCAGGGCACAACCGCGCTCGAATGGCAGCAGCAGGACGCGAACCTCGATACGGTGCTGGTCGCGGTTGGCGGCGGCGGGCTGATTTCGGGTGTCGCCGCCTGGTATCAGGGCCGCGTCAAGGTCGTCGGCGTCGAGCCGGAGACGTCGTGCGCCTTACACGCAGCACTCGATGCCGGCGCGCCGGTCGATGTCACGGTGGCAGGCCTTGCGGCGGATTCGCTTGGGGCGCGCAGCGTCGGGGACCTGAACTTCGAGATCTGCAAGGCCCATGTCGACCATGTGGCGCTGGTGCCCGATAGCGCGATTGCCGAGGCGCAGCGCGGGCTGTGGGACCGGCTCAGGATCGCGTCCGAGCCCGGCGGGGCAACGGCGCTGGCCGCGCTTATGTCCGGCGCCTACCGGCCCGAACCCGGCGAGCGGGTCGGCGTTCTGGTCTGCGGCGGCAACGTCGACCTTTCCAAACTGGCCGCGCTCGCCTAAATCCGTCCAAGTATTACGCAGTGCAGAACAGGTCTCGATACCGATGACGACATTTCCCGCCGACCTGATCGATGGCTACCGGCGTTATTCCGGCGACCGGCTGCCGGAGGAGCGCCGGCGGCTGGCCCAGCTCGCCAGGCTCGGCCAGGCGCCGCGCGCGATGGTGATCGGCTGCTGCGATTCCCGCGCGGCACCCGAAACCGTGTTCTCGACCGGGCCCGGCGAACTGTTCGTGGTGCGCAATGTCGCCAACATCGTGCCGCCCTACGCGCCCGACGATGCCCATCATTCGACCAGCGCCGCGATCGAGTTCGCCGTGCGCGACCTGATGGTGCCGGACGTGGTGGTGCTCGGCCATTCGCTGTGCGGGGGGATTGGGGCCTACATCAAGGGGCGGGAGCTGGAAGAAATCCGTGGCGAATTCATCGGCCCGTGGATAGACCTCCTGAAAGGCTCGCGGGCCGAGGCCGCGGAAACGGATCAGGCGCTGGCGGACAAGGATCTGCAGCGCGCCGTCGAGGAAGTCGTGGTGCGGCGTTCACTGAAGAACCTGATGACGTTCCCGTTCGTGCGCGAAAAGGTCGAGGCAGGCGACGTCGCCGTGCACGGCGCCCATTTCGGCATTGCCACCGGCGAACTGCGCATCATGGACCCGGAGACGGGCCGGTTCGAAGCAGTCGAGGCCTCCGTCTAGGCCGGACGGGCGCCGGCTAGCCGATCCGTCCCGCCCTTATCTGCATCCATGAGATCAGATGCAGGATGACGAACCATGGCACCAGGGCCGTGGGGATCAGGCTTAGCGGCAATTGAGACATTGGCTGCGATGTGGGACCCGTTGCCGGCGCGAGCAGTTGGCCGGGATTCGACATCGTGCCCGTGGCGACCGCGATGACGAGGTCGAGCAGACCGGCCACCAGCACCAGGCGTGCAAGCGGCAACCCGGGCGCCGTGCCGCGCGCGACGGCGGCCGCGGCAAAGGTCGCGATGACCCCGACGGCGAAATCGCCGAACCCGGCGGGTATCGCGAAGACGGCCGGAAGCATTCCGGACATCCAGAAGAAGACGAACATCAAACCGACCACCCGCCAGGCCTGAAGCCCGACCACCAAGGCCGGATCGAGCGACAACGCCCATTGCCGCACGGCGGGGAAGACCGCACAGGCGGCCAGGAATCCTGCGCCGGGCAACACGACCGCGATCGGCAGTGCCGGCGCTATCCGACCCGGCTCCGCGGCGAACACGCCATTTGCGCCGAGCCATGCCGCAATGACGAACCAGACGGCGAAAAGGCCCAGCGCAACGATGGTGCCATGGCTCCAGCCGCCGGTCCCGGTCGGTGAAACGGTCGCGTCGGTCATTCTCCTCTCCTTAAAGTGTATATGCACATATTAAGGCTCGAAAACTACGGGCCCTTCCGCAACGCGGTCTCCAGTGCATTCATCTGGGCCAGAAAGGCCTTGGCAACGTCCTGTCCCAGCGCGGAAACGGCCGTCTGTTGAGCCGTCCGCCACAGGGGCCAGGCTTCGTTCAGCGTGGAAGTGCCTTTTTCGGTTATGGCGATCGGCCGCTCGCGGCGATCGCGGCCTTCCACGGGCCCTATCAGCTGGTCGCGCATCAGCGGCTTCAGCGTGCGGCTGAGGCTGGTGCGATCCATGCCAAGACGCTGCGCCAGGGGATTGATCGACGTCGGTCCGGTCTTCGTAAGCAGCGCCAGAATCGAGAACTGGGTTCCCGTCACGCCTGCCGGCGCCAGTGTCCGGTCATAGACCTGCGACAGCGCCCGGGTCGTTCGCCGCAGGCCGAAGCCCATGCAACTGAGCGGGGAATCGAGGCCGGGCGGGAGTGCCCTGGAGGGGGGCGGTGCTTTCGACATATAAATGTGTATATGCACATAAATCGGCACCGTCAAGATGCCGGTGGCACAGGCGTGTCGTCGAGGGCTTCGGCCCGGGAGCCTTCAGCCCGGGGAGCTTCAGGCCGGGCCTGGTTGGCGCGGCCCTGAAGCCGCGCCGATCGCGCCTCAGGCCGCCTTCTTGAGCAGCCCGCGGTTGATCACCGTCTCGGCGATCTGCACCGAGTTGAGGGCCGCGCCCTTGCGCAGGTTGTCGGAGACAACCCAGATGTTGAGGCCGTTCTCCACCGTGGCGTCCTCGCGGATGCGCGAGACGAAGGTGGCGAAGTCGCCGACGCATTCGACCGGGGTGACGTAACCGCCGTCCTCGCGCTTGTCGACGACGAGAACGCCCGGCGCGCTGCGCAGGATATCACGCGCCTCTTCGGCGCTCATCGGGTTCTCGAACTCGATGTTGATCGACTCGGAATGGCCGACGAAGACGGGCACGCGCACGCAGGTCGCGGTCAGCCTGATCTTGGGATCGAGGATCTTCTTGGTTTCGGCCACCATCTTCCATTCCTCCTTGGTCTGGCCGTCTTCCATGAAGACGTCGATGTGGGGAATGACGTTGAAGGCGATCTGCTTGGTGAACTTCTTGGCCTCCGGCGCATCGGTGACGAAGATGCCGCGCGTCTGCGTCCACAGTTCGTCCATGGCCTCCTTGCCGGCGCCGGAAACGGACTGGTAGGTGGACACCACCACGCGCTTGATCTTCGCCGCATCGTGCAGGGGCTTCAGCGCGACGACGAGCTGGGCGGTCGAGCAGTTCGGGTTGGCGATGATGTTGCGCTTGGTGAAGCCGGCAACCGCGTCGGCGTTGACCTCGGGCACGATCAGCGGCACGTCGGAGTCGTAACGGAACGCCGAGGAGTTATCGATGACCAGGCAGCCCTTGGCGGCGATCTTCGGCGACCACTCCTTGGAGACCTCTCCGCCGGCCGACATCAGGCAGAAATCGACGCCGGAGAAATCGAACTGCTCCAGATCCTTGCATTTCAGGGTCCGGTCGCCGAACGACACCTCGGTGCCCTGCGAGCGGCGCGAGGCGATGGCATAGACCTCACTGACCGGAAAGTCCCGCTCGGCGAGAATCTCAAGCATTTCACGGCCCACGTTTCCGGTGGCGCCGACGACGGCAACCGAATAGCCCATCGGTAAATCTCCTGAAGCCTACTGGCGTTCGTTTCGTGTCTCCCCGGGTTCAGGTGGCCCGCCTGGCGGGCCTGCCCTCCCGCCCCGCCGGGGAGAGGGACCGGGGACGAGGAAAGCGGTCAGGCGCCGGTCGTGCCGGTGCCCGTTTTGGTCGTCGCTTTGGTGGTGACCGTATGGGTCATCATAGTCGTCCTCGTTTGGCTCTCGCGGCGTGTCGCGCGAACCGCCTAAGCGAAAACAGCATTCCCGCGGATTTGTCAATGTTGTTGCGCGGGCGCAACGGGCAAATCAATGCGATTCAGCTACACTTCGCACATGCAAGATAAGCCGGCTGGTTTATATTGCACTTGCGAGAAGCTCTTTCCCTGGAGGTCACCATGAAAGAGGTTCGTACGCGTATGAAGCGACGTGGCCCGATCGTATCCGCCACCACGGCGGTTTTCCTCCTGGCGACAGGAAGCGGCACGATCGAGGCGCATGACTGGTACCCGTTCTCCTGCTGTTCCGACAAGGATTGCCATCCCGTCGACGCCAGCGCGGTGAAATACACGCCGGCGGGCTGGATGGTACGGATCACCGGGGAAACGATTCCGTTCAAGAAGGTGCGGTCCAGTCCGGACGGACGGTTCCACATCTGCAGCCGGGACGGCTTGCCTCAGGCAAAGACGATCTGCTTCTTCGCGCCTGACGCGGGCAGCTAGGTCCGCAGACCCGCGGTGCACGTCTTCGCCCGTCATCGCGGCGGCGCCGGCGGACGGACGGGTCAGGCAATCCCGATGTCGCGTTCGTAGTCGGCGACAGCGCCCGGGGCGATGCGCCTGAGCCCGTCCGGCACCGGGTGGGTGAGGCGGACGTCGAACAGGATCGGACGGGACCGTTTCGGAAGATCGGCGAGGATGCGGCGGAAACGGGCGCGTCCTGCTCCGCCTGTCGCCGCGTAGCGCCAGTTGGCGATCTGATCGATGGCAGTCCTGATGCGCCGCGCGCCGAGCGGTCCCCACAGCCAGATCACCACCTTGCCGGTCGCCTCGTCCATGTCCATGGCGATGACCCAGTCGCGAGCGCCATTCAGCACCCGCACGAGGCCGGCGACGCCGGAGACGATGAAGGCGACCGACAGGACCCACGGGCCGATGCCGCTGCCCGGCGGGGCGGCGAGCGCCTGGAAGGCGAGATACCACAGGCCCAGCAGGATCAGCCCGGTGAGGATGATCAGCGAGATGCGCATGCGTAGCTTGTTGCCGGGGCTTTCGTAGAGCCGGATCATCTGGTGCCTTCCGCCTGCAGAGGCGCCATGAAAGCGTAGGGCAAACGCGTGGTCACGTCTTTTTTAACCGGATTTGGGTCATACTTCATCGGAGGCCCGCAGCCCCGTCCAGCGCACGCGGAAACCGACAAGACCGCGCACGGTGGTTTGCAGGCATCCGAACCGGGAGAGAGATAGATGCGGACATTACTGAGCGGGCTGGCCGTTTTGGTCGCGAGCGGACTGCCTCTGGCCGCGCTGGCGGCGGACGACATTCCCGATCTCAAGGGCAAATGGACAATCGATTCCGAGGGCATGGCGTTTGCGATCCCCGTGGGTAGCGGCGCCGAAGACGTCGAGGTCGCCTCCGTGTTTGTCATCGACTACCAGGACGGCTTCAAGATCTCCGGCAAGGAATCCAGCCAGAGTGCGACCGGTACGATGATCGCCTCCGACGAGGAGCAGTTCGCCGGTGTCATCGGTTTCGACAACAAGACCGTGTCGATGGTGGACCACAACGGGTTCCGCAACTGCGCCATCCTTTCGGACAGCAAGATGGAGTGCATCTACCGGCACGTCGCGACGGACCGTGCCGTTGTTACCCGGAACACGTGGACGCGGCAGGACGACTAGCGGTTAGTCGCCTTCGATGGCGTCCGGGTCTCGCGCCATCGCCTCAAGCGCATCGCCGCTGAACCGGTAGGCGACCTTCCACTCCTGCAGGTCGGCGCCGAGGCGCTCGTAGAAGCGGCGCGCGCCGGCATTGTCGCCT
>CAJQNW010000077.1 GCA_905479765.1 uncultured Tepidamorphus sp.
TCAGGACCTGCCCAAATGGCGAGGCCCGCATGACGGCATTGGCGAGCATCAGAACAAGGAAGATCGCCGCGATAAGTACGACGAAGGTGCCATCGTCGTAGAAATCAATGCCGAGAAACTCGGGGCGCGGGACACCGGCTAAACCATCCGTTCCGCCGGTGAAGGTTTTGAGCTTCACCTCGGTAAGGTGATGAACGAGTTGCGCCAGCGCCAAGGTGGTCAGCGCGAGGTAGATGCCGGTCACGCGCAGGGTGATCGCCCCGAAGATCGCGCCCAGCAGGGCACCGGCCGCGATCGCCGCCATGAGTGCGAAGGTCGGCGGAACGCCGTAGTCGAGCGCCAGCACCGCGTAGACATAAGCACCCCCGCCAAAGAACGCGGCGTGGCCGAAAGAAAGAATACCGGCGACCCCGAACACCAGATCGAAGCCCACCGCGAAAATACTCCAGACGAGGATCAGCGCGATCAGATACTGCGACCCCGCGTCGACAAGAAACGACGCGATGACTGCCGCGAACGGCACCGCAATTGCGAATATGAGGTTTCCCGTCCAACGAGACATCGCCATCGCCGGTCAGGCCTTCCGAGCCGGAGCGATGGAGAACAGGCCCTGCGGCCGCACCAGCAAAACGCCGATCAGGACGACATAGGTCGCGACTTCGATCCAGGAGGGAAAATAGTGCTGGCCGAAAGCCTGCACGAGGCCAAGCAGAACGGCGGCGACGATCGCACCGCGAATGTTACCAAGACCTCCCAGGATCACGACAACGAAACAATCGACGATAATCGCAAAGCTCATTCCAACCTGTACGGGCACGATCGGCGCGGCGATCGCACCGGCAAAGGCGGCAAGCGCCGCGCCAAGCGCAAACACCAGCGTACGCACGACGTCGACACGAATTCCCAGAGCACGCACCATCGCCGGGTAACTCATGGCCGCCCGCAACACCATGCCGAGCCGGGTCCGCTCGATCAGCAAGAACAATCCCGCGCCGACCGCTACGCCAGCCCCGAGCAGGAACAGGCGATAGATGGCCACCTCGTCGCCAAGCACGGCCGTTGAGCCGGACAGGCTTTCGGGAAGCGGCAGGTCGCGGTACCCGAGCCCCCAGATCATGCGTACTGCCTCTTCGATAACGAGGATCGCGCCGAAGGTCATGAGAAGCTGTTCGACATGGTCCCGGTCATATAGCGGCCGCAGCAGAATGAGTTCGATCAGCGCCCCGATTACCGCGACCACAAGCGGCGCGACAACGAGGGCCAGCCAGAAACTCCCGGTTTGCCTGTAGGCCTCGAAGGCAGCGAAGGCGCCGATCATGTAAAGGGCGCCGTGGGCGAAGTTGATCACCCCCAACATGCCGAAGATCAGCGTCAAACCGGCCGCCAGCAGGAACAGCAGCATCGCGATGCTGAGACCTATCAATGCGGTGGCGACCATGGCGCGTCCTCTGTTCGCGAAACTGACTTGCGCGGCCCTTAGCGAGTCCGCTCGTATATGGCGACTGCGGCAACCGCCTCTTCCATGCCGATGATGCCACCCCCATTCTCCTGAAGCGCGATGGTCGCACCGTCGACCTGCCGAGCGCCGGCTTCGCCGCGGAGCTGCGTCACCAGTTCGTAGCACATCGAAATGCCGGTCGCGCCGATCGGGTGGCCCTTCGACACGAGGCCACCAGAGGTGTTGATGGGCAGCTCGCCACCGATCTTCGTCGCCCCGCTGCCCACAAAGGCACCGCCTTCGCCTTCCTCGCAGAAACGCATCATCTCGGACTGGTACACCTCGCAGAACGAGGTTGCATCGTGCACCTCCGCGACGTCGATATCGCGCGGGCCGAAGCCCGACTGGCCATAGGCCTTGTCTGCGGCGGCGCGCGTCAGGCTGGGCTCGGTGAGGCTGCGATACTTGCCGCCGCTGAGACCAAACCCGGCGATCCGGATTGCCCGGTCGCGCACCGACGCTGGCTGGGAATCCAGGTACCGCTTCGAGCAAAGGATTGCGGCGGCGGCACCGTCCCCCATCGGAGCGCACATGGAACGCGTCAGCGGAGCGCTGATCGACCGATCGGCGAGCACCTCTTCCGGCGTCATCTCGAACCGGTACTGAGCGTTCTCGTTCAAGGCACCATTGCAATGATTCTTCGCCGCCCCGACCGCAATCTGCTCGGCCGTGGTTCCATATGTCGCCATGTGGTAGTTCGCCTGCATGGCATAGGTGTCCATCGCGATCGTCCGGTCGGGACCCGGCTCGAAAGGAACGCCGATCCGCTCGCCAACCTCCCGGTACTCTTTTTCCCATTCCTGCGGATCGAGCAGATCCATTCCGCCGGCAAAATGCGGGAAAATCGCGCGCGGATCCTTCTGGTCGAATAATTTCTCCATGCCGACAGCGAGCGTCACTTCGGCGTCGCCCGCGCGGATTTCCTTCACAGCGCCTGCGATCGCAAGGCTGCCGGTGGCACAGCCTCCCTCCACGTTCACGATAGGCGCGCGGTTAGGGAACAGTCCTTCGCGCACCAGCGGAATGAAGGCCACGTTTCCGCGCGTCAGCGCCTGTCCCCAATAGTGCATCAGGCAGTTGCCGTACCATGCTGCTTCGATGTCCTTGCCGGTCTCGAGGCCTGCGTCTTCGAGCGCGCCCAGATATGCTTCCCGTGTCAAATCCTTGATCGAGGAATCGGGCTTCTTGCCGAAAGTGGTCGTATGGACCCCGAGCACGTAGACGTCGTTTGACATGTAAAACTCTCCTTTCAGCAGGACCGTCAGACGGCCCGCTTGTGACCCTTCCAGAACGCTTCGCGGATATCGCGTTTGAGAACCTTGCCGTTGCCGCTGCGTGGCAGCTCGTCCCAGACGTCGATGGTTTTCGGCGCATAGACGCCGCCGAGCTCGGCCTTCACCAGGGCAATGAGCTCTTTGCCGTCGACCGTCTGCCCCGGCTTTACCTCGATGACGGCCTTCACGGCCTCGCCCCATTTGTCGTCCGGGACGCCGATCACCGCGCATTCGCGAACCGCGGAGTGCGACAGCAGAACCTGTTCGATCTCAGCCGAGAATACGTTGAAGCCGCCGGTGACGATCATGTCCTTTTTGCGGTCGACGATGTAGACGAAGCCATGCTCGTCGCGGTAGCCGACATCGCCGGTATGATGCCAGCCAAAACGCGACACCTCCTCCGTTGCTGCCGGATTGCCGTAGTACCCCGGAAAGACCAATGACCCCCTCGCGACAATTTCGCCTCTCTCGCCCGTCGGCAGCAGCGTTCCGTCCTCGGCCATGATTTCGAGGCGGACATTCATTGCCGCCCGGCCACAACTCGCGTAGCGGCGCCCGACTTCGTTCGAGCCGGCTTCGACAAGATCCTGCGTCGACAGGAAGGTCATAAACATCGGCGCCTCGGCCTGTCCGTACGACTGGCACATGACGGGCCCGAACACGTCCATTGCCTCTTTGAGTTTCTCCGGTGCGATCGGAGCCGCCGCGAGGACAAAATATTTCAGCGACGCGTAGTCGTAGTTCCGAACGTTCGGGTGCGCGAGCATCATGTAGAGGACGGTCGGCGGCAGATAGACGTGGGTGATCCCGTGCCGCTCGATCGCCTGCATGATGAGTTCCGGATCCGCCTTGGACAGAACGATATTCGTCGCGGCTTTGGGCACCATCATCAGCGCCAGCCCGCCGGCTGCGTGCGTCATCGGACCGGCGACCAGGTGAACCGACGGCTCCTCGTTCGGCATGTTGAGCCAGAATGCGTCGATCATCGCTTCCCAGGTGCGATGCGACCAGGGCGCGCCCTTGGAAAGTCCGGTCGTGCCGCCCGTCGGAAAGATGGTGACTATACGGTCGGGATCATCCGGTACCGTCTGAGGAAGACCGTCTCCAAACCGCATGAATTCCTCTAGGGAAGGAATGCCGTCCGGACCTGCCTTGTCGATGCAGATCAGCGAGGTAATCGTCGGGACGCGGCTACGCAGTCCGGCTACCTCCGATTCAAAGCTCGAATGATAGAACAGGACCTCGCACCCGGTCATCGACAGAAAATGCCCGTTGACCGCGACCGTGTTGCGGGCATTGGCCGGAACCCAGACCGCCCCGGCATAGAAGATGCCCATGATGCAGGCGAACGCACGCGGATCATTGGGGCTGTAGACGGCGGCTCGGATGCCTTCAGTCGGATGGCACTCCGGCATTGCGGAGGCGATACGACAGGCCATCGTGTCAATGTCGCGATAGGTGAATGACGTATGGTCGTCGACAAACGCCAGTCTTTCGGGATCACGCTCGAGTCCCTTCCGGAAATAGTCGATCAGCCGCATGTATTCGGTCCTGTCAGGCGCATCGGCAAGGTACGTGGGGAGCCGGCGCGCCTGCCGAAGCCGGCGCGCCGGAAAGGCGGGAGTAAGCGCCCGACGTCAGTCCGCGCACGGGGCGAACAGAAGCTCCGGCCCGAACGTGTAGGTCACGTCCATCGTGACGTCAGGATAGGGTGCCTCACCTTTGATGGCTTTGCCGAAGACGCCGATCTGGGCGGCCTGGTGATCGCAGGCGCGCATCACTTTCGTGCCTTCGACCGACTTGTCGTAGGTGCTGCTCTCGAATGCGGTCACCCACTCCTCGGGATCCCAACTGCCGGTTTCGTCGACCACGTCGAGGAACCAGGACATTCCGTCGAACGCCTCGCCGGCGAACTGGTTGGGATACTCGCCATACTTCTCCCGAAAGGCCTTGACGAAGGCGACGTTCGCGTCCGTTTCCGTCGAGAAATGGTAACGCTGAGTCGAGTTCACGCCATAGCTCAGGTCGCCGACCGCCTTGCCCATCAGTTCGTCCATGACCATGGTTCCGAAGACTTCTTTGTTGTCTTTCAGGCCAACCTGTCCGGACTGCTTCAGAAAGGTGATGGCATCACCGCCGGTCATGATCATCGCCACGCCATCCGCATCTGACTTTGCGACCTTGTCGACTATGATGGCGTAGTCCTTGTTGCCAAGCGGCGGGAAATCCTCGGCGATAATCTCGATGTTTTTGTCCTTGAGCTTGGCCTTCAGGTTATCCCACATCTCGCGTCCGACGGTGTAGTCGGCGACGACGCCGTAGACCTTCTTGAGCCCCTCCTTCGACGCGAACTCGGCCATCATCTGGTTTTCCATGTTGACCGGATTGGACGTGCGGAAGGTGTACCGGGACATCTGCGAGCCGGTGATGTCGTCGCTTGCCGACAGCGTCACCAGCATCGGCACCTTCTTGCGCTCGGCAACCTTCATGACCGCCAGGGTGGAGCCGGAGCTGACCGCGCCGAACAGCATGTTGGCGCCACCAGCCATCAACTTCGTCGCTTTCTGGACGGCCACCTGCGGCTTTGTCTCAGTATCCTGCCAATCGAAGACTACCGGTGCGCCGAGCACCGTGCCGCCCCGCATTTCGACGGCGAGTTCCGCACCCTTCTGCATCGCCTCGCCAATCACGCCGTAGGCGCCGCTGAGCGCGACCACACCACCGATCTTGAATTCCTTGTCCTCCGCGCCGGCAACGGTGGCGCCGAAGGTAGCCAAAGCTATAGCCGAAACGGCCATGGCGGCTCGCATGCCCTTACGCATGTGCGAATCTCCCGAATGTGTTTCACAGCCCCGTCTTCTGCGAGGTTGACGGACTCTATCGCCATCGGGAATTTTATGTCAATAAGCTTGTACTATACGGATTTATGTATTTATTGCCGATGCCCATATATCGCATTTATTGTGCACCTCACGCGATACCGGTAAGGTCCGCGCAAACTGGGAAGAAATACAGGAAAGAGCCTTTGCCCATGGCGAGCGGGAAAGTGCTTGGCCACGTCCAGGACGTGCCAGGCAGGAAGAAAGCA
Organism: uncultured Tepidamorphus sp.; assembly: GCA_905479765.1. Taxonomy (GTDB): domain Bacteria; phylum Pseudomonadota; class Alphaproteobacteria; order Rhizobiales; family Tepidamorphaceae; genus Microbaculum. The sequence continues at coordinate 5,861 of CAJQNW010000077.1, forward strand.
AAAGTCAGAGCGCCCGTACCGGAGGACGCATCCTGGATCACACCGGAGACGATGTACCGGGGTTTGGAGCTGCATTTCTTCGCCCATCTCAATCTCGCCGACGACGCCGACCGTCAACTCTCCGAGCTGGGATTCGGCCGCACCCATCATCGCATTCTTTATTTCGTCTCGCGTACGCCGGGGATCACGGTCGGGGAAATGCTGTCCATTCTCCGCGTCACGCACCAGAACGTACAGCGAGGGCTGGGAGAGCTTGTCCGCAAGGGCCTGATTGAGCAGCGCACCTCAATGGTCGACCGCCGGCAGCGCCAGCTTTTTATTACCGGCGAAGGCCAGGAGCTTTTCGACCAGCTGACGAAGCGACAGTTCGAGCGAATATCCCGGGCCTACTCAGCGGCCGGACAGACCGCCGTGAAGGGATTCTGGAAAGTCCTCTGGCATATGATCGAGGACTCAGACCGCGAGTGGCTCGAACGAGGTTCGAGCAAGGATGCTTGAGCGTTCGGATTCGAGCCCGAGGAAGCGAAATCGATAATTTCGACTATCTTCGAAATATCAATTGACGGCCGTTTTTAGCGACGCTACGTTATTTCGATGAAAATCGAAATAGAAGCCCGACAGCTCGACGCGCCTGGCAACCCGACAAAGCTGAACATCTGCCGGATACCCGTGCGAGCCGGCCCGAACGGCTTGCCCGTTGGCCGGGTGAAGGAGCCGTTCGGCCTCGCCGCGTCCACACTATCTCATCATATCGGCCGCCTCGTCGGGACCGGCCTGGTTACGAAGAACCGGCAGGGGAGCACATTTATCCCTCGGGCGAACTACCGGCCCATGATTGCCCTGCTCGGCTATCTCCAGGACGAATGTTGCGCCGACGAGACGTGCTTTTTGAACGAGGAAATACCGGCTGCATGAAAAGCCATCTTTTTCTCCGGAGTTCGGACATTCCAGAAAATTTGAAGGTGAAGGACATGGAAGAGATTGAGCAGTTGCCCGTAGCGGTCATCGGGGCCGGGCCGGTCGGCCTTGCTGCCGCTGCGCGTCTTGTCGAGCGCGGCCTCGAGCCGCTGATCTTCGAGAAGGGCGCCACGGCCGGCACGTCGCTTGCCTCGTGGGCCCATGTGCGAGTCTTCTCACCTTGGAAATTCAATATCGACGCAGCCGCATCGGCGCTGCTGGCCGTCACGGACTGGACATCGCCGGACCTGAATGCGCTGCCGACCGGGGGCGAAATCGTGCGCGAATACCTTGCGCCGCTTGCGGGCCACCCGGCGATCGCGCCCTATATCACGTACAACACGACCGTCACAGCGATTACACGATCGGGCCATGACAAGGTCGTCTCCGAGGACCGCGAAGCGGCACCCTTTGTCATCCGCTGGCGCGATGGCGCCGGCCGCGATCGACGTTCCCTCGCCCGTGCCGTGATCGACGCCTCGGGAACATGGGATCAGCCGAACCCGATGGGGATCGACGGCTTGCCGGTTCCCGGGGAACACGATGCCGGCGATCGCATCGCCTACGGCATCCCGGATGTTCTAGGCCAGGCCCGCGACGCTTATGCAGGCCGTCGCGTTCTGGTTGTAGGCAGCGGGCATTCGGCCATCAATGCGGCGCTCGCCCTGCTCTCGCTCCAGGCCGAAGCCCCCGGGACCCGCATCAGTTGGGCACTACGACGCAACCGGATCGACAAGCTGCCGGGAGGCGGCCTGAACGACCAGCTTCCCGAACGGGGTGCGCTGGGACTGGCGGCCAAGCGCGCGATCGACGAAAACCGGCTGGAGATGCTGGCGCCTTTCGCTGCCGAACGGATAGATCGGAATGCCGACGCGCTGACCGTAACGGCACGGATCGCCGGTGAGACGAAGACTTTTGAGGTCGACCGGATCATTGTCGCGACCGGGCTCCGCCCCGATCTCGATGTGCTTCGCGAAATTCGTCTTGCACTTGATCCGGCAATGGAAGCTCCAACGGCGCTGGCTCCGCTCATCGATCCAAACCTCCATTCCTGCGGCACCGTTCCCCCGCACGGATCCGCCGAACTCGCCCATCCCGAGCCCGGCTTCTTCATCGTCGGCTCGAAGTCTTACGGGCGCGCACCGACCTTCCTGATGGCGACCGGCTACGAACAGGTACGATCTGTCGTGGCGGAAATCGCAGGAGATCACGAAGCCGCTCGACAGACGCAACTTGTCCTCCCGGAAACCGGCGTTTGCAATGGTCCTGAAGTGCCCGGCACCCTGGAAGTGCCGGGCAAAGCCGCTGCGTCGGGCTGCTGCGGCGGTCCTGCGCCGGTCGGCGTCCAGGCCTGCTGCAAAGCCGACGCGGACGCGAAAGACGCCGGCCTGAGAGGCTGCGGCTGTTCGGATAGAGCGACCGCTGAAACGCCCGGTGTGCCTGCGTGACCAAATCAGGTAGCGGGCATATGGCGGACGGTCCGCCGGAAACGGCGGGCCGCGGTCATCTGATCATATCCGCCCTCGGAATAACGCAAATCCTGGCGTGGGGGTCGTCGTTCTATCTTCCCGCCGTGCTGGCAAAACCCATTGCAGAGGCGACGGGGTGGCCATTCGCCTTGGTGATCGGCGGCCTTTCCGTTGGCCTTTTGACCGCCGGTCTCGTTTCGATCCGGGTCGGCTACTTGATCGATCGCTATGGTGGACGCCCCGTTCTTGCCGCAAGTTCCATTCTGCTTGCGCTGGGACTGGTCGGACTGGCGACCGCGCAGTCCATCGCGTTCTACGTGGCGGCCTGGCTCGTCATGGGCGTGGGCATGGGGGCGGGTCTATACGACGCCGCGTTCTCGACCCTTGGGCGGCTGTATGGGCAGAGGGCCAGGGGTGCGATTACGACCCTGACCCTGTGGGGCGGATTTGCCAGCACCGTTTGCTGGCCGCTGTCGGCATATCTTGTCGAGGCCGTCGGCTGGCGAGACACCTGTCTGATCTACGCGGCGCTCCATATGACGGTGACGTTGCCGCTGCATCTCTTTGTGCTTCCCCGCGAAGAAACGCTCGGCGGGAAATTGCCGCCCGCCGAAGCGGCCTCTCCGGCCGTTGAAGACCAGACCGTCGCCGTCCCACATCGAACGTTCATATTCGCGTTGCTGGCACTGATCCTGACGACGGCGGGAATCATCGCCACCATTTGGTCGGTTCACCTGATCACCATCCTGCAGGCCGGCGGAATAGGCCTTGCCGCCGCTGTCGGTCTCGGCGCGCTGATCGGGCCTTCACAGGTCGGCGCACGCGTCGTGGAGATGATGGCCGGAAACCGACACCATCCCATCTGGACGATGACGGCCGCGGTGCTGCTGGTTGCCGTAGGAATGGCGCTGCTCTGGCAAGGCTTTCCCATCCCGGCCGTCGCACTCATCAGCTACGGTGCCGGCAACGGGATATTCTCGATCGCCAAGGGCACATTGCCGCTAGCCCTCTTCGGAGGGAAGGGATACGCGATCCTTATGGGACGACTGGCCATGCCGAGCCTGATCGCCCAATCCGCCGCGCCTTCTCTCGGCGCGTTTATCATAGGCACGATGGGCAGCCCGGCAGCGCTTGCCTTCCTCGCTCTACTCGGCTTGTTCAATGTCGCCGCCGTCGGTCTCCTCTGGCATATATCCCGGCAGGCAAGAGCAGTCGTGGCCGTTTAGGATAGGGCAATGCAAAATTGGCAAGTCGACCGCACAACGGCTGGCCATCCATGGAAGTTCACCTTTTCTCCTGCCCCAGCGCGAAGTATGATCCCGCGCAGATGGAGGAGAAATGCCGAGAAGCGACACCGCGGACAAGCGGGCGCCTCACGGTGATGCGCGTATAAGCCGCCGCGGCCTGTTGACCGGGGTCGGTATCGCGTTGATCGCCGGACGCCGACCTGTCCTGGCCCAGACGCCGATCCGTTTCGGCCTCACGCCGGTATTCCTGAACAACGATCTGGAACTGCTCTCGAAGCTCAAGGCCTACCTTGAGCGCGCGACCGGTTACCCGGTTCAGCTCGTGACGCGGCGGACTTATCAGGAAATCACATCGCTGCTGGTTTCCGGTCAGCTCGAAGCCGCATGGATCTGCGGTTATCCCTATGTCCAGTACCGCGATCAGCTGTCGCTTGTCGCCGTTCCGGTCTGGCACGGAAAGCCGCTCTACCAATCCTATCTGATCGTCAAGGAGGATCGGTTGGTCAATGCGGCAGAGGATCTGCGTGGCGACATCCACGCGTTCTCCGATCCCAATTCAAACTCCGGCTTTCTCGTCACACGGGCGCTTCTTGCCGATTGGGGCGAAACGCCGGACAGCTTTTTCCGGACGTCGATCTACACCTACGGCCATCGGAACGTGATCCGCGCGGTCGCCTCGGGCCTCGCCGACAGCGGCAGCGTCGACGGCTATGTCTGGGAGGTCGTCCGCGACGTCGAGCCAGAGCTCGCCGGCGCCACCAGGATCGTCCGACGGTCCGAGTGGCTCGGATTTCCACCGATCGCGACGCCGGCGCGGCTTGCGGGCGCGCCCGAAGTCCGCGCAATTGCTCAGGCGCTCGCCGGGATGCAGGGCGATCCGATCGGTCAGGACGTCCTGGACATGCTGCGGCTCGACGGATTCGAGGCGACCGGACCCGAGCTTTTCGATCCGATTGCCGCCATGTACGACAAGATCCGGAGCGCGGGATGAGGTGGTTCGGCGCGCTTCCGCTGACCGTCCGGGTGCCCGCGGTTGTCGCGCTGCTGATGATCGCCGTCAGCGTCACGGTTTCGGAACACGTCCTTTCACGGTTGAACGAAACTCAGGAACGGCATCTGCGGGCGCTTGGGGGAGCCTACATGGACGGCCTGTCCTCGTCCCTGGTTCCGCATGTGCTGCGCGGCGACGTCTGGGAAGTGTTCGACGTGCTCGACAGGGCGCGCGACCGGTACGAGGCGTTGCGGCCCATCGAGACCGTCGTAACCGGTTCCGACGGCCGGATCGTCGCGGCAACCGACCCGACGAAGGCCCCTACGCTGTCGCCCTTGCCTGTGGAATTCAGTGACCGGTTCAGTACCAGCGACATCGCAATCGACAGCAGCGAAGACCGCGCATACGCGCGGCGCGTTCTGGCCCATCAAGGCCAGACAATCGGGGCAATCTATGCCGCCTTCGACATTTCCCACCTTTCCGCCGAACGGGCCGATGTCATGCGGACGCTGCTGTTAAGCAACGGGCTTCTGACCCTGCTGCTCGCGGGCATCGGCTATTTCGCCACGCGGCGCATGGTCATGCCGATGCGGATCCTCGGAGAGCACCTGCGCAACAGCCTCGACAGCGTCCCGGAACCCATTCCCGCCTCGAAGCTGCCGCGGCCCGGCAGCGAGGCGCGGCGGCTGTTCGACAGCTTCAATACCCTGGTGCGTGCCGAGCGCGAGCGCGAAGACCTCACGCTGAAGCTCGCCGAAGAAGAACGGCTCGCCTCGCTCGGTCGTCTCGCGTCTGGAATGGCGCACGAAATCAACAACCCGCTGGGGGGCCTGTTCAACGCGCTCGATACAATCAAGCGGCACGGCGACACGGCATCGGTACGCGAAACGGCGGTCAGTCTCGTCGAGCGCGGGCTGCACGGCATCCGGGACGTCGTGGCAGCCGCGCTGCATACCTATCGTCCGGACCGGTCGCCCAGGCCATTTGGCCCGTCAGATATAGAGGATCTGGGTCTGCTCATCCGGCCGGAACTCCGCCGGCGACACCTCGACCTGCAATGGGACAATGATCTCCGCGATCCCGTCGATGTCCCGAACGCGCCGCTGCGCCAGGCGGTTCTCAACCTGCTTCTGAATGCCTGCAATGCCGCTCCGGACAACGGAACTGTCGGGCTGCGGGTCGTTCGCAGCGAAACAGGACTGACAATCGAGATCAGCGACACGGGCGAAGGTTTGCCGGAGGATGCGATCGGCATCCTGACCGATCCGGCGGGCCCCGCACCGATCGGCACCGGGAGCGGGTTGGGTTTGTGGATGGTGCGCCGATCCGTGACAGAGATCGGCGGGACCATCGACGTTGATCGCAGCAATCTCGGCGGCGGGCTGGTCCGCTTGCGGATACCCGTCCAAACCTTCTCCTTAGACCATGGAGTGCGAACCGATGACGCAGCTTGAAAACCGTGTCGTCGGCCTTCTGGAAGACGACCCGCTGATGGGCGAGTCGCTGTCCCAGCGCCTGTCGCTCGAGGGGTTCGATGTGCGGTGGTGGCAGACCGGCCGCGAGGCCGTCGAAGCCCTGGCGAAGACCTCTCCGCCGGATGCGCTGATCTGCGATATCCGGCTTCCGGACATGTCCGGGGAGGATGTGTTTCGGTCGGTGTCCGCCAGCACGGCCGACCTCCCGGTTCTTTTCATGACCGCGTACGGGGACATCGATCAGGCGGTGCAGCTGATGCGGTCGGGCGCCGCCGACTACATCACCAAGCCCTTCGACATGGGACAATTCCTCGACCGGCTGGCCAGCATGATGCGAGACCGCCGTGGCGAGGGTGGTTCGAAACTCGGCGTGTCGGGGGCGATGCGCGAGGTCGAGTATTTTCTGACGCGCATTGCCGGTCAATCAGGACCGCTCCTGATTACCGGCGAGACCGGTGTCGGAAAGGAAGTCAGCGCCCGTCACCTTCACGCGCTGTCCAACCCGAAATCTCCCTTCGTCGCGGTCAACTGCGCGGCCATCCCGGCGGACCTGCTCGAAAGCGAGATCTTCGGCCACGAGAAGGGCGCCTTCACAGGCGCCCAGAGCCGCCATCTCGGTTATGCCGAGCGGGCGCGGGACGGAATCCTGTTTCTCGACGAAATCGGCGAGATGCCGACCTCCCTGCAAGCGAAGCTTTTACGGCTGATCGAGGACCGCAGCTTCCACAGGATCGGAGGCGAAACGCCCGTGCAATTCCGTGCGCGGGTCGTGACGGCGACGAACCGTGACCTTTCGGAGGCGATCTCCGAAGGCCGCTTCCGTGAAGACCTTCTCTTCCGCCTCGACACGTTTTCGATCGAGATCCCGCCGCTGCGCAAACGGCCCGAGGATATCGGCTGGCTGCTCGACCGGTTCGTCGGCGAGTTCCTGGATGTAAACGCCGGTCGTCTCAGAGGGGTGAGCGCACTCGCCGTTGAAGCCGCACTCGGCCACGACTGGCCGGGAAACGCCCGCGAGCTGCGCAACCGGATCGAACGCGCCATCGCGCTGGCGACCGGGGAATTGCTCATGCCCGCCGACCTGTTCCCGCCCCGCCGTGGCAGTTTGGCCGAGACCAGCACCGGCCCGCTTGCGGATATCCGTGACGCCGCAGAGCGGCGGGCAATCGAGGGAGCGCTTCGCGACACTGCCGGGCAGGTTCAAGAGGCGGCCCGACTGCTCTGCATTTCCCGCACCACTTTGTGGGAGAAAATGAAACGGCTGGGCCTGAGCGACTGACGTTCGGAAATCCTGACGCCACTGGACCGCGTTCGGAAATCCGAACGTTGGCAAAGCCAGTTGGAACCATAATTATTATAATTATCAACTGTTTAGGCAAATCATCCTTTCTGGCATAAGCTTCGCATCGTCTTCTCGGCCGGACTAACACGGCGAATTGGAGGAGACCTCATGAAACGATGCACGAAGTTGGTCGATGTTGGCCGGCGGCAGTTCCTGCGCGGCAGCGCGTTTGCCGCGGCCGGTGCCGCCGCGGCCGCGACCATGCCGACCGAAGCCAAGGCCACCCCCGCGGCCGCCCGGGTGGACTATCCGTCCAACCGGCTCGGCAACGTCAGCGACCTGGCACTCAACGAACCGCTGGATGTCGCCTATCCCGACGACGAGGCGCCTGGCGTTCTCGTCAAGCTCGGATCGCCGGTCGAGGGCGGCGTCGGGCCGGACGGTGACATTGTCGGCTTCACGACCGTCTGCCCGCATAAGGGCTTCCCGCTCTCCTACAACGCCGACGACCGGACCTTCAATTGCCCCGGCCACTACTCGCGCTTCGATCCCGAGCAGGGCGGCCAGCAGATCTGGGGGCAGTCGACCATGAATCTTCCGCAGTACGTGCTGCGGGTGGACGACAAGGGCGACATCTACGCCGAGGGCGTGGACGAGTTGCTCTACGGCCGTCTTTCGAACGTACTCTGAGGGAGGTAGTCATGGCATTCAAAAGTCAAACCGATCGCCTGCCGATCGTTCCGGCAAACGCGCGCAAGCAGAACGTCACCTGCAATTTCTGCATCGTCGGCTGCGGATACCACGCCTATTCGTGGCCGGTTAACAAGCAGGGCGGCACCGCCTCGTCGGCAAACGCCTTCGGCGTCGACCTGTCGGAGCAACAGCCGGCCGAGACCGACGCCTGGTACGCACCGTCGATGTACAACATCGTCAAACAGAATGGCAAAGACGTCCATCTCGCCATCAAGCCCGACCACGCGTGCGTCGTGAACTCCGGCCTCGGCTCGGTACGCGGCGCCCGCATGGCCGAGCTGAACTACTCCGAAGCCCGCTCGACGCAGCAGCAACGTCTGACCGACCCGATGGTCTGGCGCTACGGCCAGATGCAGCCGACGAGCTGGGACGACGCGCTCGATCTCGTCGCGCAGGTCACCGCCCAGGTTATCGCCGAGCAAGGTGAAGATGGCCTGTTCGTTTCCGCCTTCGATCACGGCGGCGCCGGCGGGGGCTACGAGAACACGTGGGGCACTGGCAAACTCTATTTCGGCGCGATGAAGATCAAGAACATCCGCATCCACAACCGCCCGGCCTACAACTCGGAAGTTCACGCCACCCGCGACATGGGCGTCGGCGAACTCAACAACTGCTATGAGGACGCCGAACTCGCCGACACGATCGTCGCGATCGGCACCAACCCGCTCGAAACCCAGACCAACTATTTCCTCAATCACTGGGTTCCGAATCTGCGGGGCTCGACGGTCTCCAAGAAGAACGAGCAACTGCCGGGTGAGCCGCACGAGTCGGCCAAGATCATCATCATCGATCCGCGCCGGACGGTGACGGTCAATGCCTGCGAAGTGGAAGCCGGCAAGGAAAACGTCCTGCACCTTGCGCTCAATTCCGGCACCGACCTGGCGCTGTTCAACGCGCTGTTCACCTACATCGCCGACCAGGGCTGGATCGATCGCGACTTCATCGACAACAGCACGGTGCGCGAAGGCAAGGCCCGTCCTGCGCTCTATCCGGCGCGCGGCGAAAGTGAAGCCAATCCCGGTCATCTGACGAGCTTCGAGGACGCACTCGAAGGCAATCGCACGTCGATCCAGGATGCCGCAGACATTACCGGCCTGAACCCGGAGGATATCGTCAAGGCAGCCGAGTGGATCGCCAAGCCGAAGGAGGACGGCAAGCGGCGTCGCACCATGCTCGGCTACGAGAAGGGCATCATCTGGGGCAACGATAACTACCGGACCAACGGCGCGCTGGTGAACATCGCGCTGGCGACCGGCAACATCGGCCGACCCGGTGGCGGTGTCGTTCGGCTGGGTGGCCATCAGGAAGGCTATGTGCGTCCCTCCGACGCCCATGTCGGCCGGCCGGCAGCCTATATCGACAAGTTGCTAATCGCCGGCGAAGGCGGTGTCCATCACATCTGGGCGTGCGACCACTACAAGACCACGCTCAACGCCGACAAGTTCAAGAGTGTCTACAAGAAGCGCACCGACATGGTGAAGGACGCCATGAACTCGGTTCCCGCCGGCGATCGCGAAGCGCTCATTGGCGCCATCATGGGCGCTATCCGCCAAGGCGGGCTGTTCGCCGTCGACGTCGACATCGTGCCGACGAAAATCGGGCAGGCCTGCCACGTCTGGCTGCCCGCGGCGACAGCGGGCGAGATGAATCTCACCTCGATGAACGGCGAACGGCGCATGCGGCTCACCGAGCGCTACATGGACCCGCCCGGCCAGGCCATGCCGGACTGCCTGGTCGCGGCCCGCATTGCCAATCACATGGAGCGCGTGCTGCGCGACATGGGAAAGGGCGACTACGCCGACCAGTTCAAGGGCTTCGACTGGCAAACGGAAGAAGACGCCTTCATGGACGGCTACCACGGCAATGCCGGCGGCGGCGAGTTCGTCACCTACGACGCGCTGCGGGAAATGGGCACTAACGGCTTCCAGGAGCCGGCCACCGCCCTTCAGGACGGCAAGATCGTCGGCACGAAACGCCTCTACACCGAAGGCGTGTTCTCCACCGATGATGGGAAGGCACGGTTCATCGACGCGCCATGGCGGGGTCTGGAAGCGCCCGGCAAGAAAGAAGAGAAGGAGAAGTTCACATTCCTGATCAACAACGGGCGGGCCAATCAGGTTTGGCAGAATGCCTACCTCGATCAGGAGAGCGACTTCGTCATGGATCGCTGGCCTTATCCGTTCATCGAAATGAATCCCGGGGATATGGCCGAGGTCGGCGTCAAGGAAGGCGACCTTGTCGAGGTCTACAACGACAACGGCGCGACGCAGGCGATGGTCTATCCGACGCCCACCGCCAGGAAGGGTGAGACCTTCATGCTGTTCGCCTTTCCAACCGGCGTACAGGGCAACGTCGTCAGCGACGGCGTGAACGAGTTGATCATCCCGAACTACAAGCAGACCTGGGGCAACATCCGGAAAATATCGGACAAGCCCAAATCTGTCCGGCATCTCTCCTTCAAGTCGAAGGAGTACACGGGCTAGGCGATTGGGCCGGGTGGAAATCAGGGGCCGGGCGTCATCGCGCCCGGCCGTTCGCTTGTCGTCATTGCGACGCTCGCGTCACGAATTCACCCGGACAACGTCTAGCTGCTCCCATCCCAATCGAACGGCGAGTGGGAGAGTCAGTGTAAATTACTTGTTCGCCTACTACGTTGACGAAGACTACCGGTTCGAAACGAGAGTCTATGACGCTCGAGACCGGACACAGAGTATGCTCTCTGTGAGTCCAGGCTGTTTCGTCAACTCGCCCTTTTTGTGGTTTGGACCCCATTCAGCAAGCGGTCCGCGGATGCGACGAGTTCGCGCTTCCGTTTATCGAGATCGGCGAACTCGAGCCGTCCCTCGCGTTTTACTACGCGCCCTGCGATCATCACCGTGTCTACGTCATCACTTTGAGCGTAATAGACGATCGCATCAACGGGATCCTGAGCGGATACCATATGCAGATTGTCGCGACGAACGAGGATCAAGTCAGCACGTTTACCGGGCGTGAGCGACCCGACCTGATCATCTAGTCCCATCGCTCGTGCATTGTTACGGGTTGCCCAATTAATCACCTCGCGAGTGGGAACTGAAACTTCCGGTATGGGCGATCCGCCCGTGCCGATGACCCGCAAATTCTTGTTGACGTGATCAATGCCTGAACGACTTTCGCCATCGTTGATCCGACGTACTGTTTCCTGATTGTCGAATAGCCTTTGCCCGAGCAGCGCAGAACGCATCACGTTGAACATGTCGCCGCGTGCCGCCACCTCGCTATCGACGCCGATTGATGGGGCGCCGCCCATTCGCCAGACACGTCCACTCAAAGGAGGTTGAACATGGAAACACAACTCGACCTGGGCCGTCGACGTCACGGACGCTCCATGATCAACGATGACTTGTAGTTCCTCGTCCTCAATGTAATTGCCGTGAACCAGGTTGTGGTCGGGTCCAAGCAAGCCTTCCGCGGCGATTGTTTTGTATCCATCAGGGACAAGCCGATTGGGCCGCCCCCAGACATGGGCCGTGGACAGAACGCCGAATTCACGGGCTGCCCGGAAATCGTGTCGACAAACATCAAGTGTCGAGTAGTCGGGGCCAAGGATGGCCATGGCCAGCGTCACAAGTGAGTCATCTGATCCAAGCCGTCCTCGGCGCAAACGCTCGATTTCAGAAACCGGATGAGGAACCTCAGAGAAATGCGGTTGCCCTGGCTTTGGCTTCGACTTCACGGTACCGTGCCCGAAAACGGCTCGAATCCCGGACACAATCAATGCGTCGACGGCAGCATCACTATGGGCCGGGGTTGAATTGTTGTGACACCAGTCGAAAATCGTGGTCACACCCGAATTCATTTGCGCCAGTGCCCCGACGAGGGTTGCAATCCATGTGTCTTCCGGCGTGAAACGAGGCGCCAGTGTCGAGTGCATGTAGGTGAAGTAGTCCGAACCGGCCCAATCGCCGCCAATGCCCCGCAACGCGGTTTGCCAGGTATGGATGTGAGCGTTGATCAGACCTGGCATCACGATGTGGCCCTCGGCGTCGATCACCTCCGCGTCAGCAGCATCGATATCGGCGGACACGCAGACAATACGATCTCCGTCAATCAATATATCGCCACCGGCGATATCCCCGATCGCAGGGTCGAGAGACAAGACGTAGCCATTTTTTATCAGGATTTTTTTCACGTTCGTTTCCGCACGTTCGGTTTGCGAAGTAAGGATAGGCGGCCACCCGGTGCTCCTCAGCTCGAGTGACCGCCACCGAAATCTAGTCGACGTGTACCCAGCGCAGTTCGAAAGTCGAATTCGGCGCCTGATGGACTGTGACAGTGTCCTTCATTGCCCATACGAGTTCGGGCTGCAGAAGGGGTATCTGCGGCAGTTCTTGCCTTTGAAGCGAAAATGCCTCGAAAATCAGCTCGTTGCGCTTGTCGGTATCGACTTCCTTCGCGATCGCCTCTTCGAGTTCGTCGATGCGCTCATTCGTGAACTGGCCACCGTTGAACACACCTTTTCGACCGTCCTTCGAGCGTACGATTGCGTGAAGGTAGCTGTGCGCGTCGATCGTTCCCACCGCAGTCCATGCAGCGAGCCACATATCTGTTTCCGCTTTGATCATCATCGGAAGCCAACGGGAAGCCGGAACAGACTGCAGGTCGACGGTGATACCGACCTTGGCCAACATCGAGACTAGAACGAGGGCGATCGCCTGGTCATTCACGTAGCGATCGTTGGGCGCAACCATCGACACGGTAAAACCGTCGGGATATCCGGCTTCGGCGAGCAATGCCTTGGCCTTTTCAGGGTCGTAGTCGAGCACCCGTCCTTCGAACCGAGCGTCATACCCGCGATGAAAGGGCGACATCAGCACCGCCGCTTCCGTCGCATGGCCACGCATGACCCTGTCCACGATCGCCTTGGTGTCGATTGCGTGGTAGAGCGCCTTGCGCACCCGAATATCTTTGAAGGGATTCGGCGCGCCATTCGACAAAGCGTCCTGACCAATACGCATTCCCAGGTACATCGTCGTAATATCCGGCCCGGCGACTACCTTGAAACCGTCGGCCGCTTCGATCCGGTCTATATCCTGAAGCGGTAGCGGGTAGATCATGTCGACTTCCCCGGACAGGAGTGCGGCAACGCGCGTGGGCGCCGCCTTGATCGGCCGGAATATAGCCTCCGTTATGTTGTGCTCCTTGTTCGGCTGATTCCACCAACCGGTATTCTCCTCCAGCACGATCTGCCGATCGGGCTCGTAGAGTTTCAACTTGAACGGGCCTGTACCGAGGATATGACGAAGCGTATAGCTTTCTCC
>CAJQNW010000078.1 GCA_905479765.1 uncultured Tepidamorphus sp.
GCGCGAAAGGATCAAACGACAGACCATCGAACGTCGACGCTTGCAGCACCGCAAGCTCGCCGCATAACATCAAACCCGAGACGAGGCCGACGCTCCTCTAATCCAAGCCCCGGTCTGCGCGAATGTTCTGACGACGGACACGTTGGATGGGTCGCACGGGACAGTGCGGAGCCGGTTCCTTTTGCACTCTATGCCCAAGCTGACACATATGGTGAACTTAGAGACTTCAGGCGCCAGTTCGCAATCCGGATGCTGACCGAGTGCGGCTATCTTCCCGACGGGTTCGACCGCTGATCGTGCGCGGCTCGCGCCTCGCTTCATTAGGCCTATTGCAACGGTTGTCCGAACCTACTCACCGGGATTCGGCGCGTTTCACCGAAGCTGCCGTTCATCTCTCCCGGAGCATCCGTCGGTTTGGGCTCGAAGCGTCATTCGCGACGTGCCCATTCAATGACCGCAAAGGGTCAAGAACTGCCCCGATCAAGCAGTGCTTTCTTCGCCGACTCAATCGGTTGAGTCGAAAGGTCAACAGCGGGTAGCCATTCTTGACGCCTATTGTACGGTTCCGCCGACCCTCAGCAGGCTCGGCGATTTGCCACCGTTCAGCGGCCGCAAATCAGCGGTTATCAGGTCGCGCAATCGGTCGCGGCCGCGCACGGGAGAAGGCGCATCGAAGACACTCGCCGTCATATCGGCGCTGGGTTTCCGGTTCTTCGTTACAACGAGGTTTCTGCCGAACCACCTTTCCAGATGTATCAGTCCATATTCGGGGTGGGGCGCCAGTTCGACGCGCTTGAAGTAGGGCCCGGCCGTTCCGGACATTGCGCACAGCACCTTAAGCATCGCAGTCACGTACTGGTGCAGCAGATGCAGGACTCCGGGATCGAGCTTGATCGCGTAGTAGTGCCGAACTGTGATTGTGTCGCCCCAGGCTGGACGGTGACATGCTCGCGGGTGCAGAAATTGGGTAGCGCGTAAGCGATCCGAGTCGTGGCCTCGCGCGGAGTCCTGGTGCCGATGGCGACCTTACCGAGCATAAGCAATTCGAGTGGGCTCGTATCAGAAACAACGCGGCAACCGACCTCCGGCCCCTCTAGGCATCCGGCCTCGCGGAGGGACTCCATAGTGGTGATGAGGGGAACCGGCTGCATCGGTCCTAGCGGGACTAGCGAAGACAGACTGTGTTTCACCAGAATCGATACGACCGGGTGCCCCTTGCACCCATCCAGCGGATCAACGGCATCACCGCGGCTGCCCTGATCAGGGGCACAACATTGGCCATGTCACAAAGGTTTTTTTCTGAAACAGCACGGGTCGAATCCTAGCCTGCCGATTTTGGCACGCAAAGGGAAATCGCGATTATTTCGATACCTTAGGATTGCTCGAGCCGTTCTGGAAAGCGACGAACTGCTTGCTTTTCGGACTCGTTTTTGTGGAATCGAAAGCCAACGCGATCCGCCAATGCGACAAACGAACATTCTCAGGCTTCGCGGTAGGTCACTTGTACCGGTGGCGGCGTGCGCCGTAGCGCTCATCGCGGCTTCGGCGCTTGTATTGAATTCCCGGGCCGCAATGGGACAGACGGCGTCGATCACCGACGCCGAATACCAGCAGATCGCCGAGGAGGCCTATCTCTACGCGTTCCCGATGCTGGTCGGCTACAAGGTGCTGTACGACTACAACGTCGACAAGCAATCGGGCGCCTATATCGCGCCGTTCAACGAGCTTCACAACGAGGCGCGGGTCTACACGCCGAAGGACACCGCTGTCTCTACGCCCAACAGCGACACGCCCTATTCCTTTGTTCAGCTCGATCTGCGCGCGGAACCGATGGTGATCTGCCTGCCCGAGATCGATCCGAAGCGCTACTACGACGTCCAGCTCACCGACATGTACACGTTCAATTTCGGCTACATGGGCAGCCGGACGACGGGCAACGGCGCCGGCTGCTACATGGTGGCCGGACCCGGCTGGACCGGCGACACGCCGGGGGGCATCGGCGAAGTCTTCCGCAGTGAAACGGATTTCGTCTTCACCATTTTCCGTACGCAGCTGTTCAATCCCTCCGACTTGCCGAACGTCGAGAAGGTGCAGGCCGGATATTCGGTCAAGCCCCTGTCGGAGCACACAGAAACGACCGCGCCGGCGCCGGCGCCTGCGATCGACTGGCTGGCAGCCGGCAAAGAGATGTTTGGCGCCGACTTCCCGAGGTACCTTAATTTCCTTCTCCAGTTCACGCCGGAGAGTGCCGTTCCGGACTCGGAGAAGCGGCTGCACGAGCGGTTTGCCCGGATCGGCATCGGGGCGGACGGGGATTTCGACGCATCGAAGCTCACGCAGGGCCAGCAGGCTGCACTGTCGAACGCAATCAAGGCGGCCACCGCGAAGATCGCTCAGACTGCGGAGAGCGTCGGCACGAACGCCGATGGCTGGCAGATCGGCGCGGCGGCGGGAGACCGGGCCTTCTTCGACGGCGACTGGGCGCTCAGGGCAGCCGGTGCCAAGCTCGGCATCTACGGCAACAGCGAGGATGAGGCCGTCTATCCCTTCACCCATGCCGATGTGAACCACGTTCCGCTCGACGGCAGCCAGCACAATTACACTCTGACTTTCGCTGCCGACGCGCTGCCGCCCGTCAACGCGTTCTGGTCGGTGACCATGTACGACGGCGAAACGCAGCTTCTGATCGACAATCCGATCGACCGGTACCTGATCAACTCTCCGATGCTGCCTGATCTCAAGAAGAATCCCGACGGATCGCTGACACTCTACATCCAGCACGAAAGCCCTGACAAAGACCGGCAATCGAACTGGCTGCCGGCACCGGACGGGCCGATGTTCGTGGTCATGCGCCTCTATTGGCCGAAGACCGAGGCGCCTTCGGTCCTGCCGCTCGGCAAGGGAACCTGGGCTCCAGCGGGCATCGTTCCGGTCACCAACGCGCGTGCCCTCGATGTCAGACGATTCGGCGACAAGTCGCTGGAGACGGTTATCCGCACCGACCAGCGCTATGGCGGCGGCAGTTTCTTTCAGGGGCCGCGTGGCTGGTCCTACTGGAAGTTGCTCGAGTACCCCAAGCCGATCCAGAACCCTAACCTTTGGCCCGACACGCAGTCCACCTACTTCCTCTCGCGGTTTGCCATGCCGGCCGGCAGCACCTTAACGCTCAGGGGTGCCTTTCCGCGGTCGCGCTACTTCAAGTTCGCGCTCTACAAGGCTCAGCACGGCACTTTCGTATCGACGGGAGAGGATATCGCCGGCTGGGACATCGCGCCCGACCCGGGATCGGTCAATCCGTTCGTCATCGGCAATTACCGGCTGGGCGAGCCGCGCGACTACACCGTCAGCATCGTCGCCGAGGACGCGCCGCAGAAGAGAGAAGACCGAGCGGCGAACACGCTCTATGCCGGCAGCGGCGGCGGCGATCTGCAATTCGTCACGCGGGTCTATCTGTCCGATGCGGGCAGCGACGGGGCGGGCTGGGCGGCCTGGGCTTCGGCCATACACCGGCACGGGTTGCCCGACCTCGAGCTCACACTCGCCGACGGCAGCCGGCTGACCGGCGAGGAA
Organism: uncultured Tepidamorphus sp.; assembly: GCA_905479765.1. Taxonomy (GTDB): domain Bacteria; phylum Pseudomonadota; class Alphaproteobacteria; order Rhizobiales; family Tepidamorphaceae; genus Microbaculum. Next base: position 3,571 of record CAJQNW010000078.1, read on the forward strand.
GCGGCCGCTGCAATCGCCAAGCCTATGGCCGGCAACACGGCGCAGCCCTTCACGGCCGCACAGTGGGAGGCGCTGGTCCACGCCAAGGACAACGATCCCACGCTCGATCCGGCCACCGCGCCGGCGCGCAAGGAGCCGCGCTGGGAGAAGTACTGGAACCTCAAGTACTCGATCATCGGATCCTTCAAGACGCCCGAAGAGCAGGCAAAGATTCCCTATGCCGGACCGATAGACGGCGGCGGCGATCCTGACACGAACTACCTCTTCGTGCAGTTGTCGCGGAAGTTTGGCCCCGTATTCGTCACCCGCGGAAAGCTGCCGACATTCCCCAACACATACGCCGGCGCGGCCGGCCGCGGGCTCGAAATCATGCCGGCGGCGCAGACCCAGTATTTCTCAATCGTCAGCTGCCAGGCCGCGCCCTCTGGCCAGATCGTCGACGGGCTTGCCGACATGCAGATCCCGCTCGACGCGAACGGCAACTACACGATCGTCTACAGCCGCGCCGAGGATCGACCGAAGAACGCCACGGCCGAGAACGGAGTCGCCTGGATCGAGTGGAGCCCGCGCGGCGAAGGTCTCGACACGCCGCAGAACAGGACGGACTTCGGCATGCTGATGATCCGCATCATGGCGCCAAGTGCCGACTGGCTGGAAGGCCCTCAGAATATCAAGAAACCCGGCGAGGAAGAGGCGGTGATGGGCGCCTACTACCCCAAAGGTGAATACATGACCAAGGAAGCTTTCGAGGCGCTCGGCGACAGGCCCTGACCATGCTTCGTCAGCGGTCGGCGCGTGGCGCCGAGCGACGACCTGACTGAATTGCAATACCGGCCGGTTCGATCGGCGCGCGGAGTTTCCGAAACATAGACGGAGGTCGTTCAATGAAAGCCACTACTCGCCTCGCAGCGACCACAGCGCTGCTCGTACCATTCGCGTGGTCAACGGCCTTCGCGCAGACGGGTGAGATCGCTTCGAAAGCGGAGAAGGCCATCTCGGGCGTGCGCGACGCCGTGTCGAAAGCGGAAAGGGCCATCGAAGGCCCGATGGATAACCAGCAAGCGGCGAACGGACCGATCCCGGGCGATGTCGAGCTCTACGCAAAGGAGCTT
>CAJQNW010000079.1 GCA_905479765.1 uncultured Tepidamorphus sp.
TTCGCGTCTTCATGACTGTGCCTCAGAACGGTTCGTTGCGGAAAGTCGCTGTCGCCGACAGCAGGTAGTTGCCGTTTGCCAGATTGCTCGGAGACGAGCCCAGCACGTCCGGCACGAGCGAGGGCCATTCGTAAAACGCCCTGACCAGAACGATGTCGCCGCCATTGCCCGGCTGATAGACGAATTCCGAGTCGTCGAAGTCGCCGTTCTCGTCGACCGGCGGAGGCAAGGTCGCGCCACCGAAGCTCTCGAGTTCGCGTACGTCGATCCTCAGTCCGGTGTCGCACTCGAGCAGGGCGAAAACGTTCTCGCACACCGCGTCCTTGAAGTCGGTCACGTTGAATTCGTTGTTCTGCGCCTGCCCGGTGCGAACCAGTCGCGCCGCATCCGAAAGCCCTGTCTCCAGCAACTGGCCGGCAAAGAAGATGATCGCGGTTTCCAGGATCGCGAAAAGAATGGCGAAGAACGGCAATGCCACGATCGCGAACTCGATTGCGGCGGTTCCATCATGGTTTTTGATGAACCGGCGAAGCAGACGCCTTCTTATCTTATTAGTCACCCGACTGAACATCACGCGCGCCTCCGCGACAAACCCTGGGCGCGTGCCGATGTGGCAGCAGCCCGCACAGGCACCTCGGTACCCGCGCCATTTCTAGACAGAAAGGTTTGCTGAACTCTTTCGCGGACCCCCGTCAGCGTCGGGAGTTGGCGTAATACTTTGTTAACTCAGCCCAATCCGGCGGAGAGGTCTAATGGTCCAGGGTACGGCGGAAAAAACCGGCTATTCGGGAGCGGCTTGGCTCTCGGCCAGACCGAGACGGGTCTGGATCTGGGCGTTCAGCGCATCGAAGTTTTCCACGGTATCGCCGATCATCAGCGTGCGTTCGCAATTGGGCGCGCAACTGTAGGAAAGCCGGGTGGGACCGCGCTGGATCGTGACGATGCCGTCACTGTCCGCGCGCACATGCAAGGTGAGATCGTCGATGGTCGTTCCCTCGGCGTCGAGAAGGATCAGGTTCGTCATGCCGAAGCTCTTGCCGGTAACGACCAGCATTTCGGGGTCGTAAACAAGGGCGTCGGCAATTGACGGGTTTCCGACGATAACGGTCGCGACCGGCTGGTCGAGCCGGATCACCTTGGCGCGATCGACAGCCACCAGGACCGTATCTTCGACGGCAAGCGCGGGCTGCGGCCGGGCGATCGCGGTGGCGAGCAGCAATGCTCCCACGAAAATTCCCTTGAGATGCGACATGTTGACGTCCTTGCGCGGTTTACCGACGGAGTAACTGTATCGAAATATTGGTAAACGAATTGCCAATGGAAACGGGCCCGGTTTTCCTCGATGCCGGTATTCTTTCCCGTCGTGAGACCGCTCTGTTCTGCCCACGTATTTCGGCCTGCGCCGGCTGAGACGGACGGCCTCGTGGCACGATGACGGCGCCGGTTAAACCGATCCAGGCCGCGCATAATTCAGGAAAATAGCTGGCATTGGTGAAATATATATTACCCAATACTCGCGTACCTGCTTTGGTTAAGCCGCTTTAACCGGGTTCAGCTGGAATAAAGTTTCCATCTCATGCTTGTATAAATCGATAGGATTCCGTTTACCACTCGATTTGAACTGTAGATTACCTCCATATGTGTACGATCATATTAAGTTGTTCGTAACGCGCCGGTCGTAGGTTTGCGGTCAGTTCCGATGAAGGAGGCAGAAAACAGCCCGTCGGGACGATGCGTCACGAGACCATTAGACTAAGGAGCGATTAAATGAAGAACCTGATCAAAAGCTTTGCCAACGACGAGTCCGGTGCGACGGCCATCGAGTATGGCCTCATTGCCGCCGGCATCTCGGTCGCGATCATCACGATCGTCGGTTCGGTTGGCTCGACCTTGACGAGCACCTTCACGACCATCGATACGAAGATGAAGCCGACCCCGTAATATCACGGTTGTTCTGCCTTCGGGCGGAGCTTGGGTTGAAGAACCGCCGTCTCGGTATCGATCCGGGGCGGCGTTTCTGTTTCAAAGTGCGCGCTTAAAAGACGCCCCCCGGCGCCTTAAGGCGAGATTAAGCGGACGGTGAAATACTCCGGCCGTTAGGGCGACCCGTGATCGTCATCGCCTGATCGGAGCTGTTGGCCGGCATGCTGAACCTGTTCTTCCTGCTCGTCTTTCCCGCCGCGATGGTGCTGGCAGCGTGCCTCGACTTCTTCACCATGACCATCCCCAACCGGCTGACGCTGGCATTCGCGGCGCTTTTCTTCCCCGCGGCCCTGCTGGCCGGTTTGACGTTCGCCGAAATAGGGATGCATGTGCTCGCCGGCGTCACGATGCTCGCCATCGCGTTTACCTGCTTTGCCTTCGGCTGGATCGGCGGCGGCGATGCCAAGTTTGTGGCGGCTACGGGCATGTGGCTGGGCTGGAACGTCCTGCTCCCCTACGCCTTGCTGTTCTCGTTACTTGGCGGCGCCTTGACCCTGGTGCTGCTGATGGCCCGCAGGGTTCCGTTGCCCGAGGTCCTCTTCCGGGAGGACTGGGCGGTGCGTCTGCATGATTCGGGAAACGGCATTCCCTATGGCATCGCCCTGGCTGTGGCCGGTCTCAAGATCTACCCGACGACGGATTGGATGGCCATTTTCGGTGGAGCATGAACCGGTTAGCCGATGCAATTCCAAATCGATACTTTCCATTAACCATAAGTTGACCATTCGATCCGCATCATCGGAGTGAACGCTGCTTAACCGCGGCGGCCATCTTGGGATGATGTGTCATGAAAGTTGCGCGTATTGCCGTTCTCGGAGTTGCCGTCGTCGCCGGGTTCCTTGCCTGGCGGCTGGCGAGCAGCATCGGTACTGGTGACGATGCTCCTGTCGTCGTCGAAAAGAACGTCGAAACCGAGCAGGTACTGGTTGCGAAGAAGGATATCGCACCCGGTGCGAAGCTTTCCGCCGCCGACATGTCCTGGGAAGCCTGGCCGCGCGAAAGCATCAGCGATGCCTTCGTAGTCCGCGGCTCCGATCCCGAAGCGATCGACGACCTGTCCGGCGCCGTGGCGCGGACCAGCTTCTTCTCCGGCGAACCGATCCGCAACACCAAGCTCGTCAAGGCCGGGTCCGGCGGCTTCCTCTCGGCAATGCTTCCGCCCGGCATGCGCGCCGTGGCGACGCAGATCTCGGCGCAGTCAGGCGCCGGCGGCTTCATCCTGCCCAACGATCATGTCGACGTGGTGCTGACCCGCGCCCAGGAAAACGCGCGGGCCGGCCGCGATTCCTTCCTCAGCGAAACCGTCCTCCAGAACGTGCGCGTCCTCGCCATCGATCAGACGGTCGAGGAAAAGGATGGACGCATGGATGTCGTCGGCGACGTCGCCACGCTCGAGCTGCGTCCCGACCAGGTCGAGGTGCTGGTTCTGGCCGAGCAGCTCGGCGATGTCTCGTTGTCCCTGCGCAGCATCATGGATGGCGCGCCGGAGGATCAGGCGCTGCCGCCCGGGGGGCGGCGCGGATCGGTAAGCGTGGTGAAATTCGGTATTCCGTCGAAGGCGAATACCAATTGAATATGGGCACACCAGGGGAATACGTCATGGCTCGCAGGAGCTTTCGATATCTGGTCTTCGGCATTGCCGCCGCGATGATCGCCGCCGCGCTGGACCTGTCCGCCGCCGGTTCCGCCGGCGCGCAATCGGCGGGGCATATGACCATCAACCCAGCCGAGCTGTCGACATCGCGACAGATCAAGCTCGGTGTCGGCAAATCGTTGGTTATTGACCTGCCGCGCGACGCCAAGGACGTGCTCGTGTCGAGTCCGGCTGTTGCCGATGCGGTGATGCGCACGGCGCGCCGTGCCTATCTGATCGGCCAGGCGGTCGGCCAGACCAACGTCTTCTTCTTCGATGTCGCCGGCCGCCAGATTGCGGTCCTGGAGCTGCATGTCGATCGCGATACCGCGGCGCTGGCGCAGAGCATCCGCCATCTCGTCCCCGGCACCGCCATCAACGTCGAATCGATGAACGACAACATCGTGCTGACGGGGACCGCGGA
>CAJQNW010000080.1 GCA_905479765.1 uncultured Tepidamorphus sp.
GTCTGATCGACGCCCGCTTCAGGTGCCGTTGAGGCCCTCTTGGAATGCCCACAGGCCTTCGATCAGCGAGGTGGTGAGCGGCCTCCAGCTCGGTCCCTCCACGTCGATCGAACTCCACGGCGATGTCGACGTCGATTGGGAGGGCATCGTGTCCGTCGCGGTCGTTGCCAAAACCGTTCGGCGGGGGCGGCTGGTGCCGCTCGCGATCGGGGTGGCGGCCGGGACGATCAGTTTGGGCATGGAAGGCTCCGGAGGATTGTTTCGCCGCTGATATACACTGTTCCATCGGCAACGTAGAGCACCTCGACGTGCGGGAAGCCTTGTCCGGGCAGTTAGATGGATTTAAAGCGAGGGAAAACGAAGCGATTAAAGGTGTTTTGTTTAATTGGAATAATTATCGTTCCGACGAGAGGAAGGGTCTGGCTATGGCGGTTGCCAAGCAGAGCGAGTATTGCGAGGCCCTGACCGCGCGCATCAAGGCGTGGTTCGCGGACAAAAATGCCGTTGGGGTCTCCATGGAGATAGAAGATCTGGATTGGAACGATCCTGATCTTCCGCCCTACGAGGACTATTATGAAGTTCGCACTTTTTGCTTTCGGCCAGACAGCTTGGAAAAGGCCTCCGCGGAATTATCAGTGACCGAAGATGACGGCGTTAGTTTGTCCATCGAAACGCGCCGTCGCGTCTTCGAAAGATGCGCACGGGCCTCCCTTAGCCCGAGGATGGCTATTTTCGCTATGTGGCCGGTCGACGCCAGGCTCGAAGACGTCATAACAGTTCTCGACTTCGCAGCCGATGGCGAACTCGTAATAGACGCGTTCAGATGGGGAGGGTGCTTGTTTGTCGTACCGGCATCGGTTCCGCCTATCGATTTCAACGGATTTCTTCATGAGGTGAATACCTCGGGGATATCCGCCAAGAATCGGCGCCGCTTGCTGTCCTGGGTTCGAGCGCGGAAAACGACGTTGCGCTATCAGCCATGGTCCGAGAAAAACCGACGAACCTGACGCCGGGTCTGCGCGCGTGTTTGTTCGGTTTTGCCGAATTGACTGATCGGCGCCGGTTACCTATCCGTGTCGCATCACCTGCCCGCCCGCCGGATATCGAGGACATCGCATGCGCATCGTAAGTTTCGAGGCCAACGGCCACGCGTCGTGGGGTGTGGTCGTGGGCGAGGGGATCGTCGATCTCGGCAAGCGCCTGCCGGACTATCCCACGGTGCGTACACTTCTGGCCGCGGACGCGCTCGACGCGGCGCGGGCGGCCTGCGAGGGAGCCGAGCCCGACGTGGCGCTCGCTGACGTGACGCTGCTTCCGCCAGTTACCGATCCGGAGAAGATTATCTGTATCGGCGTCAACTACGCCAACCGCAACGCCGAGTACAAGGACGGCTCGCAGGAAGCGAAGTTCCCGAGCATGTTCGTGCGCTTTCCCGGTTCCTTCGTCGGTCACGGCACGCCGATCGAGCGGCCGCCGGTTTCCGAGCAGCTCGACTACGAAGGCGAGATCGTGCTGGTGATCGGCAAGGGCGGCCGGCGCATTTCCGCCGACGCCGCGCTCGGCCACGTTGCCGGCGTGTCGCTCGCCAACGAAGGCACGATCCGCGACTGGGTGCGTCACGCGAAATTCAATGTCACCCAGGGCAAGAACTTCGATCGGTCCGGGGCGATCGGCCCGTGGATGGTGACGTCCGACGAAATCGATCTGGCCGCGCCGTTGCATCTGATCACCACGGTCAACGGCGAGGTGCGCCAGGACGACACGACCGCGAGCATGGCGTTCCCGTTTTCGCGGCTGATCGCCTACATCACCACCTTCACCACCCTGAAGCCCGGCGACATGATCCTGACCGGCACGCCGACGGGTGCCGGCGCCCGCTTCGATCCGCCGCGCTGGCTGGTGCCCGGCGATGTGGTCGAGGTCTCGGTCGAGGGGATCGGCACGCTGTCCAACACCGTGATCGACGAACCGAAATGAGCGCGTGGTCGTTCGGAATGACCCCGTGACCGCCAGAAGCCTGTCCTTGTTCCGCTCATCCCCGCGAAAGCGGGGATCGGGTAGCGGTGACGCGAGGCCGTGCCTGAGGCGCGCGATTCCCGCTTTCGCGGGAATGAGCGGAGAAAGCATAAGCCGTCGATGACCTTCAAGCCGGACACCCTGGCGCTGACGGCCCTGCTCGGTCTGCTGACCGCGCTCGGGCCGATCTCGACCGACATGTACCTTCCCTCGCTGCCGTCGCTGACGGACGCGCTGGACTCGACGCCGGCCGAAGCGCAGCTCACCCTCTCGGTGTTCCTGCTCGGCTTCGCCTCGACGCAGATCTTCTATGGGCCCCTGTCGGACCGCTACGGCCGTCGGCCGGTGCTGCTCGCCGGTCTGACGATCTTCGTCCTGGCGACGCTTCTCTGCGCGATGGCCGATTCCATGCCGATGCTGATTGCCGCCCGCTTCGCCCAGGCGCTCGGCGCGTCGGGGCCGATCGTGCTGGCGCGTGCGATTGCCCGCGACCTGTATTCGGGCCGCCGCGCCGGCCAGGAGCTGGCGCTGATGGCCTCGATCATGGGGATCGTCCCGATCGCCGCGCCGACGCTCGGCGGCGTCTTCGAGGATGCTTTCGGCTGGCGATCCGTGTTCATCGTCGGCGCGGGTCTCGGCGTAATACTTGCCGGAGTGGTCGCGCTGCGCCTGCCGGAAACCGCGCCGCGCGGCGCCGAGCCGGCGACGCCGTTTGGCATGATCCGCATTTTCGGGCGCTTCATCCGCGACGTGCGTTTCCTTGTCTACGTGTCGCTCGTCTGTTTCAGCTACGCCGCGATCTTCGTCTTCATCTCGGTATCGTCATTCATCCTGCAGGATCTCTACGGCCTGACGCCGGTGCAGTTCGGCCTGTCTTTCGGCATCTGCAGCGTCGGATATGTCGGGGGGACGCTCACCGGCAGGCGTATCACCGGCCGTCACGGCATCGATGCTGCGATCGGCGTCGGCGTAATTCTGATGGCCCTGGGCGGCACCGCCATGACCGCTTTGGCACTGAGCGATTTCGCGGGGGTTGCCGCGTTGCTTGCCGGCACCTTCGTCGCCTTCGCGGGCACCGGCTGCGTCCTGCCCCAGGCGATGGCCGGCGCGCTGATGCCGTTTCCCTCGAGCGCCGGCGCGGCATCCTCGCTGATGGGCGTCTGCCAGATGACGTTTTCGGCGCTCGCCGGCGTGCTGGTCGCCGCCGCGCTCGACTGGACGGTTTTCGCCGATCAGGCGATGCCGCTGGCAAGCGCCGAGATGGCGCTGGGTGTGGCCGCGGTCCTTGTCTTCCTCGGATCGAAGAAGATCAGGCTGGCCGCACGCGCCGGCGAGTGATGCTCGCCGCTTGGATGGCCTAGCCGCCGAACAGCCGCTTGAAGAAGCCGTTCTGGCCGAATACACCGCCGCCCTGTTGCTGCGGGGCCTGCGCCTGGACGGGAACGGTGCCGGTCTGCGCCGGCATGCTCGGATCGTAGTTCGGGTTGTTCGGATCCTGCTGGTTGCGCAGCCACGGCAACGTCTCGTCGACGGCGAACTGGGAACCGGTACCGGGCTGGTAGGTGCCGGGCAGGTCGGCCATCGCCAGCCCGTCGTGGGCCTCGGCCATGAACTCGTGCCAGACGGTCGCGGGCAGGCTGCCGCCGGTGACCTTCTTGGTCGCCGATCCGTCGTCGTTGCCAAGCCACACGCCGGCGACCAGATAGGCCGTGTAGCCGATGAACCAGGCGTTCTTGTATTCCTGGCTGGTGCCGGTCTTGCCGGCCGCCGGCCAGTCGTTGAAGCCGGCGCGCCGCGCCGTCCCGTTCGCCACGGTCTGCTTCATCATGTAATTCATGGCGCCGACGGCTTCCTCGGACACGACACGCCCGGGCCCGTCGCCCTTGCGCTCGTACAGCACCTTGCCGTCGGTGGTGCGGATGCGGCGGATCACGTAGGGCACCACGCCGTAGCCGCCGCTGGCGAACGGCACATAGGCGCCGACCAGTTCCAGCGGCGTCACTTCCGAGGTGCCGAGCGCGATCGACATGTTGTTGGGAATGTCGGAACGAATGCCGAGCCGGTGTGCCGTCTCGATCACCTTGTCGACGCCGACTTCCGCCGTCAGCTTTACGGCCACAGTGTTGATCGAGTCCTTCAGGCCTTCGGTCAGCGTCACCGGTCCCTTGTATTTGTTGGAATAGTTGCCCGGCGACCAGTTGCCGTAGGTGACCGGCAGGTCGTTGCGCATCGTGTCGGGCGTCAGCCCCGCCTCGATGGCGGCGAGGTAGACGAAGGTCTTGAACGAGGAGCCCGGCTGGCGCTTTGCCTTGACCGCCCGGTTGAACTGGCTCTTCACGTAGTTGCGCCCGCCGACGATGGCGCGCACCGCCCCGCTGGTGTCCATGGCCACGACGGCGCCTTCGGAGACGCCCTTTTCCTTGCCCTGCTCGTCGATCACCTTGACGAGCGCGGCCTCGGCGGATTGCTGCATGCGCATGTCGATGGTCGTGTCGACGACCACATCCTCGCGCACCTCGCCGATAAACGAGGGGACCTGTTCCCAGATCCAGTCGGCGACGTAGCCCGCCGATTCACCGGGCGTGCGCGGTTTCACTTCCGCGGGGCTGATCAGCGCCAGTTTCGCCTCGTCCTCGGTGAGGAAGCCGGCTTCGACCATGGTGCTCAGCACCGTCTGGGCCCGTTCCTCGGCGAGATCGGGATTGGCGGTCGGTGCGTATTTCGACGGCGCCTTGAGCAGGCCCGCGATGGTCGCGGCTTCCGATACCGTCACCTCGCGCGCGGACTTGCCGAAATAGGTCCGCGCCGCGGCTTCCACGCCGGTGGCCCCGCCGCCCAGATAGACGCGATTCAGGTACATCTCCAGGATCTGGTCCTTGGAGAACTTGTGCTCCAGCCAGACCGCCAGCAGCACCTCCTGCACCTTGCGCCGGATGGTGCGCTCGGGTTTCAGGAACAGGTTCTTGGCAAGCTGCTGGGTGATCGTCGAGCCGCCCTGCACGACCCCGCCGGCCGTGAAATTCGTCATCGCGGCGCGGGCGAGCCCGACCGGATCAATGCCGAAATGCGAGTAGAAACGCCGGTCCTCGATTGCCAGCACCGCCTGCGGCAGATAGGGCGGCAGCTCGAACAGCCGCACCGCCTCACCGCCGGTTTCGCCACGGTTGCCGAGCACAGTGCCGTCGGCGGCCACCACCATCACGTTGGCAGGCCGGTCCGGCACCGCCAGTTCCTCCGGCGGCGGCAGCGTCATGGCGAAGTAGCCGATGACGCCCATCACGCCGATCCCGCACCACACGCCGAGAACCAGAACCCAGTAGGCCATCCGGCCAAGCGTATGGCCGATGCCCCGGCCGCCGCTGCTCCCGCCGCTCTTTCTGGATTTGCCCCGGCGCGGCCGCTTGGCCTTGGCCGGCGCGGCGCGGCGCGTACTGGCCGGCGCTTTCTTCGGCTTGGACGATTTCGGTTTCTTAGGCGCGGCCGTCTTTCCGGACCCGCTGGGAACGGATCCGCCGGGCCTGTCTTCCGGGCTCAGTCTCAGGTCGAAGGGGCTCATGCGCGTCCTGTCGGTCGTACCCGGCCGGGCACGGCGCTTACGTTGAATTGTCCGCCCGGCGGTCGCGAGTAGCGCCGAAGCCGATCTCCCCATCGCGCAAAAAACGATGAGGTGCGGGGGGAGGCCGATCGAAACGCACGCACCGGATTGCGGCCAGCCACGCCCCCCGCAATTGCCAGGCTAATTCAGGCCGCTTAAGGGCGAGTTAAGGTTGAGAAAATGGCAAATTGCTTTGTGTAGCGTCACTCTGCGGCGTTGTGGCGATCGCGCAACATGCCGAAAAAACCCCGGCTTCACGGGAATTTCACCGCGCCGGGATGGTTCGCAACGCGGTTGCATGACACACTGAAATGGTTATCGGCCTTGATTGCCAGGGAGCGCGCGATGTCTGCCCCGCGGTTCGCTATCAAGACAATTGCTGCCGCGGCCGTCGCGCTGGCGGCTACATCGGTCCTGTCTCCGGTACGGGCCCAGGAGGTCGAGCCGGAGCGCTGTCCGCGCCTGATCGCCTATCGGCCTCTGCCCGTGGTGCCGGCGGCTTTCCGGATTGCCCAGAGCGAAGCGCAGGCCGGAAGCGAGGTCCGGCTGACCTTTGTCGGCCACTCCACCTTTCTGATCGAGAGCCCGGCCGGCGTCACCATCGCCACTGACTACAACGACTCGGTGCGTCCTTCGGTGACGCCGCGTATCGCCACCATGAACATCGCCCATTCCTCGCACCGCTCCTACCTGCCTGATCCTGGCATCGAGTACCTGCTGTCGGGCTGGGGCGAGGGCGGCGAGCCGGCGAAGTGGGAGCTGACGGTCGACGACGTCTGGCTGCGCAACGTCACCACCAATATCCGCGGCGGCTTCGCCGAGACCGAGCGCGACGCCAACTCGATGTTCGTGTTCGAGGTGGCTGGCCTGTGCATCCTGCATCTCGGCCATCTCCACCACGTGCTCACCGAGGATCACCTGAAGGCGCTCGGTCGAATCGACGTCGTGCTGGCGCCGGTCGACGGCAGCTACACCCTCGATGTCGACGGCATGATCGAGACGCTTAAGGCCCTGCAGGTGCCGCTGGTGATCCCGATGCACTACTTCGGCGCGTCGACGCTCAACCGGTTCCTCGTCCATATGGGCGATCATTACGAGGTGGTGCTCAGCGACACGCCCTCGGTGACGTTGTCGCGCGATTCCCTTCCCGTTTTGCCGACGGTCCTGGTTCTGCCGGGTTACTGACCGCCTGTATCGGCTGGCCCGCAAACGTAAACGCTTGGTAACCATCGCGCGCTAAGAGGG
>CAJQNW010000081.1 GCA_905479765.1 uncultured Tepidamorphus sp.
CCCAGAGGCCACTCCCGTTTGCCGCGGTTTTTAAGACGGAGCAGCTCATTGGCCGACGCGGTCCGCGGCTCAGTCGGCGCGGCGGACGTAGGTGATCTCGTTGGTGTCGACGACAATCTTCTCGCCGCTGGTGACGAACGGCGGCACCATGACGCGCATGCCGTTTTCCATCTTGGCGGGCTTGTAGGAGGACGCCGCCGTCTGGCCCTTGACGACCGGATCGGCCTCGACGATCTCGAGCGTCACATACTGCGGCAGCGTGATGCCGATCGGGCGCTCGTTATAGAGCTCGACGGTGACCGTCATGCCATCCTGCAGGAAGGCGGCGCGCTCGCCGACGAACTCCTCGGCCAGCTCCAGCTGCTCGTAGGTGTCGGTATCCATGAAGACGAGCTGCTCGCCCTGGGCGTAGAGGAACTGGAAATCCTTCTGGTCGAGGCGGATACGCTCCACGGTCTCGTCGGCCCGGAAGCGTTCGTTGAGCTTGGTGCCGTCGATCAGGTTCTTCAGTTCCACCTGATTGAACGCGCCGCCCTTGCCGGGCTTGACGGCATTCGTCTTGACCGCGACCCAGAGCCCGCCCTTGTGCTCGATGACGTTGCCCGGGGTGATCTGGTTGCCGTTCATCTTCATGTCGAATTCTCGCAAATGGCACCGGCCTGGGACCGATCGGAAGAAAAGGGCGCCAGGCGCCTTGTTCTCGAGATTGTGGCCGGATGGAATGGTTGGCGCGGTTTCTAACAAACCTTCGCGCCAGATGCATCAGCAAATCAGACGTCAGTTCACGTCGCTTGTTCCGAAACTGAGCCCTTGCGCCCATTTGCGCACCCGCTTGTCGGCTTCCTCGATCTGTTCATCGTCCAGAGAACCGATGAAACCGTCGAGCCAGACGTCGCTGGCGCCGGCGGCCCGGGCGAGAATGTGCCATTTCGCCGCCTCGACCGCGTCCAGCTTGACGCCGCGGCCGTTGGCGTAGATGCGGGCCAGTCGGTTCTGGGCGACCGGGTTGCCCTTCTCGGCGGCGCGGCGGAACCACTTTATGGCCTCCGTCTCGTTCACCTCGGTGCCTTCGCCCTTGAACAGCATGATCGCGAGCTCGACTTCGGCGAGCGGCATGCCGGATTCAGCGGCCGTCTGCATCCACCGCAGCGCCTCGGCCGGATTTTTCTCGACGCCGGCGCCTTCCGAATACAGGAGTGCCAGATTGTACTGCGAGGGCGTATGGCCGCGTTCGGCGGCAAAGGTCAGCAACTCGGCCGCCTTTTTCATGTCGCGCTGCCGGACCCGGCCTTCGACATGGATCAGGGCGAGATTGTAGTGCGCCTCGACGTGACCCTTGTTGGCGGCTGTCTGAAACCAGCCGGCGGCCTTTTCCTCGTCCTTTGGTGTGCCTTCGCCGCGGGCCAGCGCCAGCGCCAGCGCGAACTGGGCTTCACGGTTGCCGGCGACGGCGGCCTGGCTGTACCACCAGACGGCCTGCTTCATGTCCTTGGGGATGCCGAGGCCCTTGGCATAGAGCTCGCCGAGCAGGGTCTGCGCGGCGGTGTCGCCGTTCTGGGCGCGTTCCAGGGCCGTACGGAAGGCGGTGAGATAGTAGCCGCGCTGGTAGGCGCCATAGGCGGTGTCGCCACCGGCGGCCCGGGCTGGGTTTACAGTGAGGGAACCGGCGCCAGCGAGAAGAGCAATTCCGATCGCGGCCAGCGCAATCGGCCTCATGCCACCTCCTCGCGTTCGCGCGCGGCTATCGTCGCGGCGCGGCGGACTGATTCAGAAATGCCGGCGGGGTCGGTCCAGACGAGGTCGCGCAATGCGATGAAATCGGCACCGGCCGCAACGACCTCCTCCACCGTCGACCAGTCGCCGGCGCACAGGGCGATGCACGGAATCTGGAAAATCTCGCTCCACCATTCGACCAGGTTGAAGGTCGCGGGAATGTCGTCGTCCGGCTCCAGGCGGCCGAGCAGCACATAGTCGGGCTGGCATTCGCCAAGCACCATGGCGCCGTGCCGCGTCGTCGAGTCGCCGGCGCCGACGATCAAATCGGGCTTAAAGCTGGTCTTCGCGGACTCGATGGCCGGCTCGCCTTCCGTGACATGGATGCCGTCGGCGCCGATCTCACGGACCAGGTCGGCATTGTTGCGCAGGATGAAGGCCGCGCCGCGTTCCTGGGTGATCGGGCAGAGCACTTCGGCGGCGCGCCGCCATGCGGCGGGGTCGTCGGTTTCCATGTCGAGCAGAACAGCGGCGACCTCGGCGGCCTGCAACGCGTCGGCCACCTGGCGCGCGAAAACCTCCGGATTGAACTCCAGAGGCGTGATCAGGACGAGACGGGCGGGGTCGGATGCCATGTTTGTTCGGTTGGTTCGACGGTCAATCAGTGCCGAATCACGACGCGTACGCTGCGAATACGGCGAAAACGCGGAATCAGAGCGCCGATCAGTCTGCCCGAGGTCTCCTAAGGAGCCGTAAACCGGCCCCGAGGCGGATTTGAACCCCTGCACCATGGCGAGGAGGGCGCGGCAGCGTCCCCCTCGAGGGATGTCTCCATAAGCCCTGCCCTGAAACGCGCCGCCTTCGGGCGGCGCCTCAGGACGAGGACTTCAGCCCCGACGGCTGATCAGGCGGCCTTGCTTTCCTGCTCGGCACTCCACTGGCCCATGGCGGCAAGGCCGTTCATGCGGGCGCGGTGGGAGAAGGCAGCCTGAGCGGCGGCAACGTTTTCCGGCTTGCCGCGCCAAGCGGAGAGGGCTGCGGCCTGCAGGGCGCGGCCATAGGAGAAGGTCAGCTTCCAGGGCAGCGGCCCCATCGCGTTCATCAGCGATAGGTGCTTCGTTGCTTCCTCGTCGGACTGGCCGCCGGACAGGAAGGCGATGCCGGGCACCGCGGCCGGCACGCAGGACTTCAGGCAACGCACGGTCTTCTCGGCGACTTCCTCGGCGCTCGCCTGGCTGGAGGCGTTCTTGCCGGCGATGACCATGTTCGGCTTGAGGATCATGCCCTCGAGCAGGACACGGTTCTGGAACAGTTCGTCGAACACGGTGTTGAGCGCCCATTCGGTGACGTCATAGCAGCGGTCGGCGTCATGGGCGGCGACGGGGCCATCCATCAGCACTTCCGGCTCGACGATCGGCACGATACCGGCTTCCTGGCACAGCGCCGCGTAGCGGGCCAGTGCGTGGGCATCGGCCTTGAGGCTGCCCCAGGTCGGCGTGCCGTCGGTAATGTCGATCACCGCGCGCCACTTGGCGAAGCGGGCGCCGAGACCGTAGTAGTCCTTCAGCCGCTCGCGCAGGCCGTCGAGGCCTTCGGTGACCGTCTCGCCGGGGAAGCCGGCCATCGGCTTGGCGCCGGCGTCGACCTTGATGCCCGGCACCGCGCCCGCCGCCTTGATCAGATCGACCAGCGGGGTTCCGTCGGCGGCCTTCTGGCGGATCGTCTCGTCGAACAGGATGACGCCGGAGATGCAGTTCTTCATCGCGTCGTCGGCGCGGAACAGCATCTCGCGATAGTCGCGGCGATTGTCCTCGGTCGACTCGACGCCGATGGAATCGAAGCGCTTCTTGATGGTGCCGGAGCTCTCGTCGGCGGCGAGAATGCCTTTCCCGTCCGCCACCATGGCCTGGGCTATATCTTCGAGCCGTTCGCTCATCGTCTACTCCTCATACTTTTTTCAATATGGTGTTAGCGGTATTTCACGGCCTCAAAACCTCGACGCCTGGCAGGGCCTTGCCCTCAAGCCATTCGAGGAACGCGCCTCCCGCCGTGGAGACGAATGAAAAGTCGCCGGTCACGCCGGCCTTGTTCAGGGCGGCTACCGTATCACCGCCGCCGGCGACCGACAGCATGTGCCCGGTCCGGGTGAGGCGCGCGACCGTGCGCGCCACGGCGTTGGTGCCGGCGTCGAAGGGTTCCAGTTCGAAGGCGCCGAACGGACCGTTCCACAGAACCGTCTTTGTGTTCTCCAGACGCGCCTCGAGCGCGGCCTCGCTGCGCGGGCCGATATCCAGGATCATCTCGTCGGCCTCGACCTCGTCGAGACCGCAGACCCGGTGCGGGGCGCGGGCCTCGAAGGCCTTGGCGGCGACGACGTCGACGGGCAGGACGATCTCGCAGCCGGACGTCCTGGCCGCCGCTTCGATCTCGCGGGCGGTATCGAGCTTGTCGGCCTCGTACAGCGACTTGCCGATCGGATGGCCTTGCGCCGCCAGGAACGTGTTCGCCATGCCGCCGCCGATGACCAGCGCGTCGACCCGGCCCGTCAGGTTGGCGAGCAGGTCGATCTTGGTCGACACCTTGGCGCCGCCGACGATGGCGAGAACCGGGCGTTCCGGTTTCGACAGGGCCTTCTCCAGCGCCTCGATCTCGGCGGCCATGGTCAGGCCGGCCGCTGCCGGCAGGAGACGGGCGACGCCCTCCGTCGAGGCGTGGGCGCGATGAGAGGCTGAAAACGCGTCGCTGACGAAAACCTCGCCGAGCGAGGCGAGCTGCCGGGCGAACTCGGTGTCGTTTGCTTCATCGCCGGCGCAAAAGCGGGTGTTCTCGAACAGAAGGACGTCGCCCGGCACCGACTTGCCTGCCGCTTCGAGCGCCTTGCCGTCGGTCCAGTCCGTGGCGACGAAACCGACCTTGCGGCCGAGCGCCTTGTCGAGCGCGGCAACCACCGGCTTCAGCGACATCTCCGGGACGACCTTGCCCTTCGGGCGGCCGAAGTGGGAGAGCACCATCACGGCGGCGCCCTTGTCGAGCAGCGCCTTGATCGTATCGGCGGCGCGTTCGATGCGCGTGGCGTCGCTGACCTGTCCGTCCTGCATGGGTACGTTCAGGTCGGCGCGCAGGACGACGTGCTTGCCGTTGACATCAAGGTCGTCGATCGTGCGGAAGGATGTCATGTCAGTTTGCCTCGGCGACTTGGAGCCGGTCGTCGGGGATGACGGCAATAACCGTCAGTTCGACGAGAAGTTCCGGTTGCCAAAGACCGGCGACGCGGACGCCGGTTGCCACAGGCCCGGTCTCCTTGCGGAAGACGCGTGAGCGGACACGGCTGATCGCCTCCCGATCGTCGTCCCGCACGAAATAGGTCGTCAACGATACGATATCCGACATCTCGCCGCCGAGATCCCGCAGGATCCGGGCAATATTTTCGAGCGCGACCTCGGTCTGACGTTCGGCGTCGCCGATACCGACGACGTTTCCATCGGCATCCCAGGCGACCTGTCCGGTGAGATGGACACGCCGGCCGGACGGTTCGACCACCGCCTGGTTCATGGGAAACGAACCAGGCTTCCAGACGTCCTCCGGATTGGCGTGCATTCGAACCATCATTCAGCCCCGGCCGGCCTTCAGAGAAGCTTGCCCATCGCCACGGCGGTATCGGCCATGCGGTTGGAGAAGCCCCACTCGTTGTCGTACCACGACAGGACGCGGACGAAATTGCCGTCCATGACCTTGGTCTGGTCGAGCGCGAAGCTGGACGAGGCCGGATCGTGGTTGAGGTCCATGGAGACCAGCGGCTCGGCGATGACGTTGAGGATGCCCTTCATCTCGTTCGAATTGGCCGCCGCCTTCATCGCCTCGTTGACTTCCTCGACCGTGGTGTCGCGCTTGGAGACGACCTTGAAGTCGATCACGGAGACGTTCGGGGTCGGCACACGCACCGAGACACCGTCGAGCTTGCCATTGAGTTCCGGCAGCACCAGGCCGACGGCGCGGGCCGCGCCCGTCGTGGTCGGGATCATCGACATTGCCGCGGCGCGGGCCCGGTAGAGGTCCTTGTGCATGGTGTCGAGCACCGGCTGGTCGCCGGTATAGGAGTGAATGGTGGTCATGAAGCCCTTTTCGATGCCGATCGCGTCGTTGAGGACCTTGGCGACCGGGGCCAGGCAGTTCGTCGTGCACGATGCGTTGGAGACGACCGTGTGGTCGGCGGTCAGCTCGTCGTGATTGACGCCGTAGACGACGGTCAGGTCGGCATTGGTCGCCGGTGCGGAGACGAGCACCTTCCGGGCGCCGGCCTCGAGGTGCATCGCCGCCTTGTCGCGATCGGCGAAGATGCCGGTGCATTCCAGCGCGATGTCGACGCCGAGTTCCTTCCAGGGGAGCTCCTTGGGATCGCGGATGGCGGTCACCTTCATGGGGCCGCGGCCGGCGTCCATCGTGTCGCCATTGACCGTTACCTCGGAGGGGAAGCGGCCGTGGACGCTGTCGTAGCGCAGCAGGTGCGCGTTGGTCTCGATGGGTCCGAGATCGTTGATGCCGACCACCTCGATGTCGGTGCGGCCGGATTCGATGATCCCGCGCAGCACCAGCCGGCCGATGCGCCCAAATCCGTTGATCGCGACTTTGACAGCCATCCTTCAGTCTCCCTTTTTACCTTTATGCGCCTTCGTCCGGCCTGCCACTCAGGCCTCGTCCAACGGCGGCAACGTGTCCATAATCCTGCGGGCTTCCGCAACGATGGCATCGATGGTGATGCCGAAATGCTCGTACAGCGTCTTATATGGCGCGCTGGCACCGAAACTCGACATGCCGACGAAGCCGCCCTCGCGGCCGACGAGATGGTCCCAGCCCTGCCGCACGGCGGCCTCGATGGCGATCCGGACAGGCGTGTCGTCGAGGATGGCGCGGCGATACTCGGCCGGCTGTTCCTCGAACAGCTCGAAACAGGGGACCGATACCACGCGGGTCGGGATGCCGTCGCGTTCCAGGACGACACGGGCGGCGACCGCCAGCGAGATCTCCGAACCGGTGGCGAACAGCGTGACCTTGGCCTGGCCGCTGGCAGCGATCAGTTCGTAGGCACCGCGCGCGCACAGGTTCTCGTCGCTCGAGGCGGTGCGGACCGTCGGCAGGTTCTGACGCGTCAGCGCCATGACGCTCGGCCGATCGCGCGACTCCAGCGCCAGCTGCCAGCATTCGGCGGTCTCCGTGGCGTCGGCGGGACGGAACACGTTGAGGTTCGGGATCGCGCGCAGGGCGGCCAGATGTTCGACGGGCTGATGGGTGGGGCCGTCTTCGCCGAGGCCTATCGAATCGTGCGTCATCACGTGAATGACGCGGATGCCCATCAGGGCGGCGAGGCGGATCGACGGACGGCAGTAGTCGGAAAACACCAGGAAGGTGCCCGAATAGGGAATGACGCCGCCGTGCAGGGCCAGTCCGTTCATGGCCGCGGCCATGCCGTGCTCGCGCACGCCGTAGTGAATGAACCGGCCGCCGTAGTTTTCGGCCGACAGAATTTTCTGATCCGGGCTGCGGGTGTTGTTGGAACCGGTCAGGTCGGCGGAGCCGCCTATCGTCTCGGGAACGGCCGGATTGATGGCGCCGAGCGCCAGCTCCGAGGCCTTGCGGCTGGCGATGTCCGGTTTGTCGGCGGCAAAGGTTTCCTTCAGCGAACGGATCGCGGTGGCAAGATCGGCGGGCAGTTCGCCGCGCATGCGGCGCTCGAACTCGTTGCGGACGTCATGGTCGACGTCGGCCAGCTGTTTTTCCCAGGCGCGCTTGGCCTTGCCGCTGCGCAGGCCGGCAATCCGCCAGGCGTCGCGGATATTGGCGGGGATTTCGAAGGGCGGATGCTCCCAGCCGAGCTCAAGGCGGGCTGCCCGGATCTCGTCGCCGCCGAGCGGGGCGCCGTGGGTGGCCGACGTGCCCTGCTTGTTGGGGGCGCCGTAGCCGATGACCGTCTTGCAGGCGATGAGCGAGGGCTGATCGGAATCGCGCGCCATCTCGATGGCAGCGGCAATGGCGTCTGGATCGTGTCCGTCGATGCGCTGGGTGTGCCACCCGGCGGCTTCGAAGCGGGCGATCTGGTCGCCGGATTCGGCAAGCGAGAGCGGGCCGTCGATCGAGATGTCGTTGTCGTCGAACAGGACGATCAGCCGGTCCAGCTTGAGATGGCCGGCCAGCGAGATCGCCTCGTGGCTGATGCCTTCCATGAGGTCGCCGTCGCCGGCGATCACGTAGGTGAAGTGATCGACCAGTTCATCGCCGAAGGCGGCATTGAGGTGGCGCTCGGCGATGGCCATGCCCACGGCGGTGCCAAGACCCTGGCCCAGCGGGCCCGTGGTCGTCTCGACGCCTGGGGTATGGCCGTACTCGGGATGGCCAGGCGTTTTCGACCCCAGCTGGCGGAAATTCCTGATCTCGTCGATCGTCACCGCTTCGTAGCCGAGCAGGTGCAGCGCGGCATATAGCAGCATCGAACCGTGGCCCGCCGACAGCACGAACCGGTCGCGGTCCGCCCAATCCGGGGTCTTCGGATCGAATTTCAGGAAACGGGTGAACAGCACCGTGGCGATGTCGGCGGTACCCATGGGCATGCCGGGATGCCCCGACTTGGCGGCTTCGACGGCGTCCATCGCGAGCGCGCGGATGGCGTTGGCCATAGCGCGGTGATCGACCTGTGCGGCTTGTTCTGTCATGCGATTCCGATGGTCACCATGGACGAGAGAGGCGCGTTGCCAAGCGCGAATCGAACGGTCCGTTCCACGGCCCAAATCCGACGGGACTGCCCCGTTGTCCCGGCCCGGCAAACGCCGGTCTCGCGAGGCGGGCCGATCAATACCACCTCGCCGGTCCGAGTCAATCGAGGCCGGGCATGAGGCGGGAATCGAAGGATTGACATGCCTAACGGGCGGGTTGCCGGCCCGCATCCGAAATAAGGCCATTGAAACCGCCCCGGGCCGGTTGACCGCAGCTTGCAGCGATGCCTAATCTCTTGCTGCTAATCCGTTGGCCTATGGGAAATTCCGCACCTTCGACCTGACAGTGGCAGCGGCCTTGCCGCGCCAGGTGACGGTGGGGAATACGGGTCGGCGTACGGGGAGGCGTGTCTATGGACGTCGAATCGAGTCCGGTTGAACGTGCGCAAAGGCGATTTGTCGGTGCGCTCGATGCCCTGGAAGCCGCTGTGCGGCGGCGGCAGGAGAAAGACCGGAGCGCAACCGCGCTAGAGAAAGAGATCAGAACGCTGAGCGACGACCGGTCGCGGCTGGCGCAGGATCTCGACAAGGCGCAGGCGCGGTCGGTGCAGCTCGAATCGGTGTCCAAGAAGGTTTCGGAACGACTGGATTCAGCGATCGGTTCGATCCGCGGCCTGCTCGACAGAGAGCAGGCCGGCTGAGCCATGGAAGTGCTGGTTTGGGGGGCGCCGGGTAGGGGACGAACGGCGGAGCAGATACCATGCCTCAGGTAACGGTCTCGATTAACGGCCGTGTCTACCGGATGGGATGCGATGAGGGCCAGGAACAGGTCCTGACCGATCTCGCACGCGACATCGACCGTCGAATCGAAGCTTATAAATCGCACTTCGGCGAAGTCGGCGACATGCGGCTGATGCTGATGGCGGCGATGGAGATCGGCGATGAGCTGGCCGATTCGCGCCGCCGGCTGAGCGCGCTCGAGACCGAGGTCGCGGGTTTGCGCGAGTCGCGCTCGGCGGTTCTCGATACCGTCTCCTCGGCGCAGGATTCGATTGCCGAGATGCTGGATCAGGCCGCGGCGCGGATCGAGTTGCTGGCTACCGCGCTGAATGGCGCCGGGGCGGAGCAGCCGGGAGAATGACGCGGCGCCTTCGGCAACTCCCGCCTTGCTGCCGCCGCTGTCGACCGAAGTGCCATCCTCACAAACACGTCCTCGGGGCCCGCCGGCCATGACCGGCCGGCGGCTTGCGGTTGTCGACGACGCATTAGCGCGGGCGTGTTCGCTTTGGGAGCTGGAGCACGGCAGCTTCACGTTGCTGCGCGACGGGCAGAACCATGTCTATTCCGCCCGGCGTGACGATGGCCGGAAGGCCATCGTCCGGATCACCGACGACAGCCACCGCTCCGCCGCACTGATCGATGGCGAACTGGCCTGGCTCGCCTATCTGAGCGCGCACGGCTGCGCGGTCTCCAGTCCGATTCCCGCAAATGACGATTCGCTCCTGACGTCGCTGACCGCCGGCGGACGGCAGGTGCACGTGGTTTGCTTCACCTATCTTGAGGGCATTCAGGTCGATCCGGCGGATCCCCGGCAATGGACGCCGGACCTGATAGCCGAGCTTGGGCGCGAACTCGGGCGGATCCACTCAGTGTCCGCGGACTTCAAGCCCGATCCCGGATCGCGGCGCTATTCATGGGATGAGGAAACGGAATACCGGCGGCTCCCTGACGGGTTTCGCGGCCTCGTGCCCGACACGGTTCTCGACAAGATCGCAGGCGTGTTCGCGCGGCTGCGGGCTAAGACCACGCAGCCCGGCGCGTTCGGCCTCATTCACAGCGACGTCTACGCCGACAATTTCTTCTACGGCGACGGTCAGGTGCGGCTCTTCGACTTCGACCAGGCCTGCTACGGCTGGTACGTCTACGATCTGATCTGCCCGCTTTATCCGCACTACGTCTCGCCGGTGGCGAAGATCCCCGACGCGACGGCCGATGACGCCGCCGGCTTCTTCGGCCATCTGGTGGCGGGATACCGGGAAACCCATGTCCTCACGGCAGACCAGCTAAGCCTCGCGGACGAGTTGCTGCGCCTGAAGGAAATCTTCGTCTATCTGATCCTCGTTGAGAAGTTCGACCAGTGGGTGACGACGCTGGGCACCTCGCCCGAAACGCTGCGCGGAATGCTCGATACGGTCGAGCAGCGCCTGATCGCCGGCGCGCCGGTGCTCGACATGGATTTCACGCGGTATTGAAGCCTCCATCCAATGTTAGCCAATGCCGCGTAAATCGGTGTCGATCCCACTGGCGGCGCGGTCTTGGGCGAACTACATTGCATTCGGCGAGGCTGCCCGGCGCGACAGGAAATTCTATTCCCCGGGGCCTTATCGATCTCCTAGGGAGCTGTCCCTGGCTGAGCCCGTGGGCTCTTTCACACGGCGCCCACCTACATGTGTAGGTTCCCGGGATCGACACTTTCCACCGCCCGCGGCGGCTTCGCCATTCCACCCCGACCTGTTCCCCTAAGCTCCCGATTCCCCGCATGACCGACCGAAAAGCCCAAAAGGCCCGCATGCGGACACTGGCCAGGTCCGCGCGGCGGCGGGTGCCGGCAGCCGATGCCCGCGCAGCGGCCGAGGTGATCGCGACCTGGGCCGGGGACATCGCGGCGCTGGCCCAGCGCTGCACGGTGTCGTGCTTCTCCACCTTCGGCGACGAACTCGATACCGCGCCGCTGATAAAGGCGCTGATCCGCAAGGGTTGCCGACTGGCATTGCCCGTCGTCGTCGGCCGCGCGCAGCCGCTGGTGTTCCGGCGGTGGACACCGGGCGATCCGATGGGCACCGGCCACTTCGGCATCCGCGAGCCGCTGCCTTCGGCCTCCGAGGTTCACCCGAGGGTGTTCCTGGTGCCGCTGCTGGCCTTCGACCGGCAGGGCTACCGGGTCGGTTATGGCGGCGGTTTCTACGACCGGTCCCTGCAAAAGGCGCGCGCCGAAGGCCGGGTCGCCGCGATCGGGCTTGCCTTTGCCAGCCAACAGGTTGGGCTGGTGCCGCGCGACCGCTACGATCAACCCGTCGATTTCGTCCTCACCGAGCGGGGGCTGACGACCTGTACCGGAGGTGCCCGTGCGGCTGCTCTTTCTTGGTGACGTGGTCGGCCGTTCCGGCCGGGACATCGTGCTTGACCGTCTTCCCGGCCTGATCGAACAGCTGTCGGCGGATTTCGTCGTCGTCAACGGCGAGAACTCCGCCGGCGGGTTCGGCATTACCGAGGCGATCCACGCCGAGCTGATCGACGCCGGCGCCGATGCCGTCACCACCGGCAACCACGTCTGGGACCAGCGCGAGGCGCTCGTCTTCATCGGGCGCACGCCGACGCTGCTCAGGCCGGTGAACTATCCCGACGGGACGCCGGGCAGCGGGGCCAACCTGTTCGAGGCGCGCAACGGCATGCGAGTGCTGGTGATCAACGCCATGGGGCACGTCTTCATGCACACGCTGGACGATCCGTTCGCGGCCCTGGAAAAACAGATCGAAGCCTGTCCGCTGGGCGGCGGCGCCGATGCCATTATTGTGGATTTCCACGCCGAGGCGACCAGCGAGAAGCAGGCGATGGGGCATTTCCTCGACGGGCGGGCAAGCCTCGTCGTCGGCACCCACACCCATGTGCCGACCGCCGACCACATGATCCTGCGCGACGGCACCGGCTACATGACGGATGTCGGCATGTGCGGCGACTACGATTCGGTGATCGGCATGGACAAGGAGGAGCCCTTGAAACGGTTCCTGACCCGGATCCCCTCCGGCCGCTTCGAGCCGGCGCTGGGCGAAGCGAGCCTGTCGGGCGTGCTGTGCGAGACCGACGACGCGACGGGCCTAGCCAAACGGATCGCGCCGGTCCGGCTCGGCGGGCACCTCTCCGAAACGATGCCCGACTGGTGAGAAATCGGCAAACTGATCCACTCTCGCTGTCGTCATCCCGGAATTCGCGGTAGCGAATATCCGGGATCGGAGTGCCACGGATGGCGCTGGGGCTCTCCGATCCCGGCTCTCCGGCATCGCCTGCGGCCAGGATGTCGGAGGCGGGGTTGGGTGTCACCGGCAGGCAGAGTCCTTTGTCACACCGGTGGATTTCCTCATCCGCCCAGCCTATAAGCGGGCAAAACACCCGGTCGCCGGCCCGTTCGGGCGTGGTGAAGACGACCTTCCCCGACAGTCGCGGCCGCTTTTAATCTTTAAGAGGCATGCCATGGCAGGACATTCCCAGTTCAAGAACATCATGCACCGCAAGGGCCGCCAGGATGCGGTGCGGGCGAAGCTGTTCTCCAAACTCGCGCGCGAGATCACGGTGGCGGCCAAGGCCGGCATGCCCGACCCGGCGATGAACCCACGCC
>CAJQNW010000082.1 GCA_905479765.1 uncultured Tepidamorphus sp.
TCGAGTTGGTCCGTGACCTCATCAACTACGCCTACCGGGATTTCATCGCCCACGCGCCACCCGGGCTCCGTTCGACTCACCTTGGCTGACCGGGACCACGACCGGCTCTCGTCGCCGAGCACCACCCCCGCTTTTCTGCGCTGATCCTTGGTCCGACTGATCGCCTGACGCCATCAACCCGTAAAGGGTCGGCTATGCGAGCATGCCGCCGCTTCGGCTGCGCCTGCTCGGTGATTGCAGCGTTCAGTCCGACCCTTCGGGCGCCTGTCAGCGGGGGATGGTCCTCCGCTCGAAACAGGAGCTGGATCGATGTCCCTCAACGACGCCTTCGCCTTCGCCTTCAGCCTCGCCACCACGCTGATGGCCGCCATCATCATCTTCCAGGCCGGCGATGGCACGCTGTCGGTCACGCCCGCCAGCGAGTACGACGGCGACATGGCCGCGATCGTCCATGAGATCGATCCCTTCGCCCCATAACCGGGGCGAACCGGCGTCGTCGCGCGGAAGTCTCACGCGATTTCCGCTCCCGGCGCAGTCGATTTTCAGCTATAGTTCGAGCGCGCCGTGGTGGTGGTGGAGGCGCGACCGTCAGACTTTTTCTCACGGAGGCCACCACCATGATCATCCTCGGAATACTTGCATCCCTTGCAGCCATTGGCCTGCTTTGCTGGCTGCTGTTCACGCTGGCCGTCTTCGCGCTGCCGGCGTTCGTCGGCGTGACCGCGGGCGCCTGGGCGCACGGCACCGGCGCCGGCATCCCTGGCACGGTCCTCGTCGGGGCGGTCGCCGCCGCCCTCACGCTAGCGACCGGTCACCTGCTGATCACCTTCGTCCGCCCGATGTGGCTGAAGCTGATCGTGGCCATTGCCTTCGTCGCGCCGGCGGCCGTTGCTGGCTTCCACGCCACGCATGGCATTGTGAAGCACCTTATGCCGTCCGAGGGATGGCAGATCACCTTCTCCATCATTGTTGCGATCGCGGTGGGCATAACCGCCTTTATAAGGGTCGCAGGAATGGCGGCGACCCCGGATCCGTCCGGCCGGGATCTCGCGCGAGCCTGATCGTCGTCATCGCCATTGCGAGGGCGACCAGCGATGGGCGGCGACCGCCCCTGCCGTCTCAGGCCGTTGCGATTGATGCACGGAGCGCGGATCAGCGCGGGAACGGAGAAGCGGCCCTCGTTGTAGCGGTTGCGGTCGGAGGGCACATCTTGGCTGCGCCACCGAACATCCGGCGTGGCGATCTCCTAGTCGGCGGTTGCAGGTCAGGATGTAGCACCGATGCCCTGCGGGGATGAAACGAAGCCGGTGAGTATTGCTCCGACGCCGGTTTGCTGGTGCGGGACGGCCGCCATTTTCTCCGTTCTCTGACCGTGCCTCAACCGCTCCAAACGGCCTCTTCAATGGCCTGATCTGGCCGAACGCCGGCTGACGCCTCGATCGCCTATGACGCAACAGCGGCGTCGAACTTTCTTCCCCTGCCGGCTGCGCCGCCTTCCTCGCGAGACAAGAAAGCCCTCCTTGGCTGTCAGGCCCCTTCGGGGTGCGCCGTCGATCGCCTCCGGCCAACCGATCGCCATCGAGGCCGCAATGGTGCGGGCTCGGGAACGGAAAACGGAGACTTACAATGGCGACCATCGGCACCTTCAAGAAGACCGGCTCGAACGAGTTCACCGGCGAAATCGTCACCCTCAGCGTCCAGGCCAAGGGCGTGCGCATCGTCCCCGACCAGCGCGCCACCGGCGAGAACGCCCCCAGCCACCGGGTTCTGGTTGGCCGCGCGGAGATCGGGGCCGCCTGGTCCAAGCGCTCCAACGAAGGCCGCGACTATCTGGGCCTCAAGCTGGACGATCCAAGCTTCAACGCCCCCATCTACGCCAACCTCTTCGACGACGAGGACGAGAGCTTCTCGCTGATCTGGTCCCGCCCCAACGGGCGGCGCGGCGATTGAGGCCCGCGCGAGGCCCCGGCCGAACAGGCCGGGGCTTTCGGCACCGAGGCGACCGAATCAGTTCTCTCCGAAGATGTCCGGGCGAGGCCCCAGCAGCAGCTTTTCAATGGTCAGACGACACAAGGACGACTATAATAGTCGTAGTTCTGGCGTACGCGTAGGTCTGAGTGGGAGGTGATCATGCATGATCACCGCCCGACAATCGCGGGCCGCACGCGCGTTGCTGGGTTGGACGCAGGAGACGCTCGCTGACAAGGCCCGGGTCTCACTGA
Organism: uncultured Tepidamorphus sp.; assembly: GCA_905479765.1. Taxonomy (GTDB): domain Bacteria; phylum Pseudomonadota; class Alphaproteobacteria; order Rhizobiales; family Tepidamorphaceae; genus Microbaculum. The sequence goes on from CAJQNW010000082.1 coordinate 2,223, forward strand.
CCGCGCTCAAGCGCCTCGAATCCGCAAGCGGCCTCGAGGTGTACGAGAGCACGCGGGATGAGGTCAGACGTGCCTTCGAACGTGGCGGGATTGTTTTCCTCAACTCCGACCAAGGCGTGGGGTTGATGCTGGTCGATGCAAAGAGAGAAGCCTAACCTAGGAGCGCATGCCCACACCGCCCGGCCTTCACGCCACGGCGCTGCCGGGATGCGATGCATTCAAAACATCGTTAACAATCCCCTTCAAAATGGATACATCTGTTGTCGGGGGATGCTGTGACCATAGAAGATTTTCTGGACCAGCCGCCTGGCGGCGCAGCGCTCACGGCCTACGACCGTGCGCATCTGAAGCTGTATCTACGACTTCTCGATGCTGACGCTGAAGGCGCGGACTGGAAAGCGGTCGTCGAAGCGCTGTTCGGGATCTGTCCCGAAGCCGAACCAGAGCGCGCCGCGCGCGTCCACACCGCCCATCTCGGCCGCGCAAAATGGATGACGACAAGCGGCTACTGCGAGCTTCTCGGCCCTTGTCTACATTGAGGTGATGCAGAACCTGCATCACGTCGAGCCGACTTCGTTCTTCCCAGCACCGACTCAACTTGGAATCGTGACGACCACAAAACTCGCGTTGCGTAGCAAGTTCGCGGAGGCGGTGGAGATGTCCGAAGAAGAGAGTTGGCGGTCCGAGGCCGCCTATGAATATATCGACCAACTCACGACGAGCGAGCTCGCCTGGGAATTCCTGCGACGCAACCCGGATTACAGGATTGCCTTTCAGGCACTACTGTCCTCCGGGCGATTGAGCGATGAAACAGCGTCGTCGTTCGCCGAGCAATGGGGGTTGTATTTTCGCAGCCGACCCAGGCATCACAGCTCTCGCCCAGCCGATCTTCTGGACGCCGCAAACCGATCCGGCGGCGATCATCCTCCAAACCGGCCCGACTCCGTCCGACGGATTGCATCTCAGCGTTGACGATCTTCGGATTCACGCTGTCCTTCAACGGGAAGCCGCGCTGCTTCGGCTGGATATGCGGGGAGCGCGCTTCGACGTCACTCTTGCCGGTTCGATGGATGACAGGGCGCTCGCGGCCGTCATCCCTCTCGACGAACTCACACCGGATCGCCTGACCGCCCTCGGACGGTTCTGGGCGGCCGCAACAGGTCGACCGGTGCCGGACGATCCGCGCATGACGCCGCAACGACACCAGCGGGCACGGCAGATGCTCCGTGCGATCGACGCGCGACATGCCGGCGCCATCTACCGCGTCGTCGCCGAGCATCTCTTCCCAAAGCACAAAATCGACGCAGCATCCTGGGTCGGCGACCCCATCCGGGAAATCACCATCCGTCTCGCTCGCGACGGCATGAAGCTCGTTCGGGGCGGCTACCGCACATTGCTGCGCCGCCCACGCCGGGATCGCTGACACCGCTCGGGTGTCGATATTAGAGTTTTACTTCGACATCGTCCAAGCCGCCGTCTCCGCGCCACCGTGCTCGCAACCCGCCGCTCGTTCGCAGCGGCCTCCCGCGAGACCACGGAGGTTCGATCATGGCCGAAAGAGCCGCCAATATACCGCCACGCTACCTGCGAACGCAGGAGGCGGCGCGCTTCCTCGGACTGTCCGAACGCACGCTGGAGAAGCACCGCACCTACGGCACGGGTCCGACCTATCGCAAGCTCGGCGGTCGCGTCGTCTATTCCATCGATGACCTCCAGGCTTGGGCGGATCGCGGTCTCGTCACCTCCACCTCCGACCCGCGCAGCGGCACCGTGCTTCCTGCCAAACGCCAGACCGCCTCGCCCGCTACCGCCGGCGGCCGCTTCCCTCGCTGAGGCGACTGGCCATGTCGTTCCACCCCCACCATCGCGAGGAGCGCGCGCAGCTCGATCTGTTCCGGACGCTGCCCGGCGATCTCGCACCCCGCGATGCGCAAGACCTTATGGCCTATCCGTTCTTCTCACTCGCCAAGTCGAAGCGCCTGGCGCCGATCGACTTCAAGGCGGGCTCGGTGAAGATCCGTGTCGAAGCCGTGCCCGAACATGGCATGGCCACGATCTGGGACGCCGATGTCCTCATCTGGGCCGCCTCCCAGATCGTCGAAGCACGCGATGTCGGCCTGCGTCCGTCGCGCCTGATGGCCACCACCCCCTATGAAATTCTGAACTTCATCGGCCGCGGCGTGTCGCTTCGCGACTACGACCGGCTGAAGGCTGCGCTCGACCGGCTGCAGTCGACCACGGTCGCGACCTCGATCCGCCAGCCGACTGAGCGGCGGATGCACCGCTTCTCCTGGATCAACGAATGGAAGGAGCGCGCCGATCACCGCGGCCGGCCGCTTGGCCTCGAGCTGATCCTCCCCGACTGGTTTTACGGCGCCGTCCTCGATGACGCGCTCGTGCTGACGATCGACCGCAAATACTTCGATCTCACCGGGGGTCTGGAGCGCTGGCTCTACCGGCTGGTGCGCAAGCACGGCGGCAAGCAGGAGTTCGGCTGGAGCTTCGACTTCCCCCACCTCCATGCCAAGTCCGGCAGCCTCTCGCCGCTCAAACACTTCGCCTACGACCTGCGCGACATCGTCCGCCGCCAGCCGTTGCCGGGCTATCGCCTGACCATCGAGCAATGCGTCGGCGGTCCCGAAATCCTGTCCTTCGTACCCATCGATCCCGACGCGCTCGGCATCCCGCGCCGCCGTCGCCGCTCGACAACTCGCCCTGGGGATAAGCTGTGAATCATCTCGTGCTATCAGGGACCGGCACTATCGTGCCATCGGGGACCGGACTCTCGTGCTATCGGGGACCGGAATCGCCGATTCCTCGCGCTGAATCAGCAGCTTGCGAGCCCCGTAACTTATCTAACCTAGATTCCTACGGAATCTTTCTAACGGAACCCGGTTTTCCGCGCCGTGTGGACGAGTCCCCTTTTCCCGGGAGACCGTCATGATCGTCGCGTTCCTCAACCAGAAGGGCGGTGTCGGGAAGACGACACTCGCCCTCCATCTCGCCGGTGAATGGGCTCGGCATGGGCAGCGCGTCACGCTGATCGATGCCGACCCACAAGGCTCCGCGCTGGACTGGTCGCAGCAGCGCAGCCGGGAGGGACTGGAGCGGCTGTTCGGTGTTGTCGGCCTGGCGCGTGACACGCTGCATCGCGAAGCGCCGGAGCTGGCCCGGGGCGCCGACCATGTCGTCATAGACGGGCCGCCACGCGTCGCTGGCCTCATGCGCTCGGCGCTGCTCGCCGCCGATCTCGTGCTGATCCCGGTGCAGCCGTCGCCGCTCGATGGCTGGGCCTCGGCCGAGATGCTGGCGCTGCTGGGCGAAGCGCGCATCTACCGCCCGCAGCTTGCCGCTCGCTTCGTGCTGAACCGCTGCGCGGCGCGCACGGTGTTGGCGCGCGAAACCGCAGAGACACTCGCGGATCACGACCCGCCATTGCTCGCGACGACAATCGGCCAGCGCATCGTCTTTGCTGATGTCGTGCAGACCGGTCGGATCGCCGCCGAGCAGGACGAGGATTGTCCGGGCGCGCGCGAGATCGCCGCGCTCGCGGCCGAAGTCGCGAGGATCGGCGCATGAGCGAACGATCCCCCAAGCGCGGGTTCGCGTCTCGGCCAGGCGATCCGGAGAGCTGGATCAAGGCGCCCGATCGCCAGGGGCAGCGACCTCAACCCGCAGATGACTTCTCGGCCCGGCTGACGATCGATGTCACCGCCGACATGCGCGGCCGCATCAAGATCGCGGCCTTCCAGCGCGGCCAGACGGTCGCCGACATGCTGCGCGCGCTGTTCGAGCGCGAATTTCCACCAGCCCAAGGAGACGCCCAATGACCGGCCTTACCGCCGCATCCACGCGCGCCGGCCGCGCCGCCGGATCGCCGCCAGAAGACCTCACCCAGGTCGAACTCGTCTGGATCGAAAAGCAGGTCGAACACTGGATCCGTTTCGGCTGCGAGGTGCGCGAACAGGTGCTCGACCGCCGCCGCCGTATCCTCTTCTTCCCTCCCGGCACGACCTTCGCGC
>CAJQNW010000083.1 GCA_905479765.1 uncultured Tepidamorphus sp.
GTCGGCCGACCAGCCGGTGACGCCCCGGCAGCGCAGCGGCGCGCCGTCGGTCTTGCGGGTGGCGGCGGTCTGTCTGGTGTCGACCTTCGGATCGAACGACCACAGCTGTTCGCCGGTCGCCGGATCAAGCGCGATGACGCGGCTGAAGGGGGTGCAGTAGATCAGCTTCCCGTCGAAATAGATCGGTGTCGCCTGGAACGAGGTCTGGCTGATGTCGCCGGATCCGTCCGACACGTCGCCGCTGTGGAATGTCCAGGCGACATCGAGCGCGTCGATGTTGTCGGGCGTGATTTCCTCGTACTCGACGTAGCGGCCGCCACCTGGCGAATTGGCGTAGGACGCCCAATCGGCCGCGTTCACCGGCGAGACAGTGGTGATGAGGGTGAAAAGTAAGGCGGTATGGTAGGAGAAAGGCAGTGTCATCGTCGCTCCAGCCGATTCGCAATTGGTGGTGCGGCGAGTTTAATGGCCGGGGACATTATCGGGGCGGCGATGCGCGTGTTTTTTCTTTTCGTTCTGTTCGTCGGAGCAGTGCTGATCGTCGCGATGCCGTTTCTGGCGCTGAACCTCCTGAAAATCTGGCCTGTCCAGATTTTCTATGGCGCCGGGATCGTCGTCTATCTCGTGCTGATCGCGCTCTACGTACGGTGGCGGCGCCGGTCTGACCCGGCGCCTGCCTGATTGAGGTCGCCGGTCCTGCGCCTACATCGGCGGGATGCGCAGCACCTGGCCGGGATAGATCTTGTCGGGGTGCTTGAGCATCGGCTTGTTGGCTTCAAAGATGCGGTTGTACTCGCCGCCCTTGCCCTTGCCGTAGTGCGTCTCCGAGATTGCCCAAAGGGTGTCGCCCTTCTTGACCTCGTAGAAGACCGCATCCGGCTCCTTGGTCTCGACGGCGATGTCTTCATCGACGCTGGCGACGCCGGTGACGTTACCGAGCGCGAGTATGAGCTTCTCGCGGATGGAGCTGGACGGCGCGGTGCCGGTCACCTTGACCGTGTCGCCGTCGACGGTGACGTCGAGCCCTTCGGCCTCGATTCCCAGGTCCTCGACGGATTTCTTCAGGTCTTCGGCAGGCGGCGCCTCCTCGGACGACCCCATGCCCAGCTTCTCGCCGACGTCCTTCAAAAACGAAAAAATTCCCATGCTCGCCTCCGCGTTATTATGACTCAGTTGCCGGCAAAGGTTAGGCGGTTCGGCGGCGACCTGAAAGCCCAATCCGCGTGGCCGGCGCTTGGAAGTCGGTTTACCTGTTCTTGAAATCGTTCTTTGGCGCGCAACGAATCGGGACACTGTGACCTAATTCGGCTGGGCCGCCCTGTTCGGCCTGGTGCTGAACACGCCGTCCGTCGGCGCGGGCGACTTCTTTGCGTTCAAGGCGATCGATGCGCCGTATCTGTTCACGAATTTCTTCGCTCCGTTCCCGTTCGGCACGGATGCCAGCAACGACTTCTGGAACGTATATCTGGACTTTGCCTTGACCCCGGTACCGCGCACCACGTTTGCCTTCGACCGAAGACCGTGCTTTCTCCGCGGCCTTCCAGGTCACCCGGTCGTTCTGACCGCGTGACTACGCCGGAGCCGCCGTCGCTCGTCGGCCGGTACGGCCGAGGATCATCAGCATGATGGCGATGTTGAGCAGGTTCCAGGCGATGCCGTTCAGGAAGGCGGCGCGGTAGGAACCGGTCAGGTCGTAGATCCAGCCTGACAGCCAGCCTCCGAGCGCCATGCCGAAGACGGTCGCCATGATGACGAGCCCGACGCGCTGGCCGGCTTCCTTGGCCGGCAGGTATTCGCGAACGATCATCGCGTAGCTGGGCACGATGCCGCCTTGCGACAGGCCGAAGACGAGTGAAACGATGTAGAGCGAACTCAAGCCATCGAAGGGCATGTAGAGGATCAGCGCGAGGCACTGGCCGACGGACCCGATCAGCAAGGTCTTCACACCGCCGATCCTGTCGGCGAGGAAGCCTGAGGCCAGCCGGCTTATGACGCCGCCGACGAGCATCAGCGACAGCATCTCGGCACCGCGCGCCACGCCATAGCCGAGATCGGCGCAATAGGCGACGATATGGACCTGCGGCATCGACATGGCGACGCAGCAGCCCAGGCCCGCGATGACCAGCAGGATCTGCAAGGCGCGCGGCGACAGGTCGATGGTCTTGGAGTGGAGTGGCGCGGCGGTTCCCGCCGGCACGGCCGGGTTGACCTCCTCGGGCGGCCGGCGGCGCAACACGAATGCGAGCGGGATCATCGCTGCGACGCAGATCACGCCGATGACGATGTAGGTGGTGCGCCAGCCTTCGGAGACGAGCAGGCCCTGCAGCGCCGTCGGCCATATGGCGCCCGCGAGATAGTTGCCGCTGGCGGTTGCCGCGACGGCGACGCCGCGGCGGATCCTGAACCAGTGCGAGACGTCGGCGATCAGCGGGCCGAAGGTGGCGGCGGTGCCGATGCCGATCAATGCGCCCTGGACCAGCGCGAATTGCCAGATGCTGGTGGTGAAGGCAGCCAGGACGAATCCGCCGCCAAGCGCCAGGGCCGCGATGATGATCGGAATTAAGATGCCGAACCGGTCGACGAAACGGCCGAACACGACGTTGCCCAGCGCGAAGCCGATCATCGTCATCGTATAGGGCAGGGAGGCGTCGGCGCGGCTGACGTCGAACTCGGCCTGTACCTCCGGCAGCACGACGATGACCGCCCACATGCCGATGCTGCCGACCGTGCTGAGCAGCATCGAAACGGCGAGCCGGAACCAAGCATAGGGGCCGTCGACGAGCGTGCTGCCCGTACCGCCGGCGATGATAGAGCGTATCAAGGGCCTGGGTTCCTGTTCGGTCCGGCCAGCCGGTCAATCCCGGCCGCGGGCCTGTTCAATCGGCACAGATCAGGCGACCCGGATCAGTCGTGCGGGGTCGTCGCTTCGAATGCGGGGACGAGATTGGCGAATGCCTCCAGCCAGCCGACCAGCTTGGGGTGTCCCTCGCGCCACTGGCCTTCGAAGCGGAAGTCGAGATAGCCGAGCGCGCAGGCAAGCGTGATATGGCCGACATGCGGCGGCTTGCCCATCATCGGCGGTTCGACTTCCAACTCGGCAAGCGCGCGTGTCACTCTCCCGGCTTGCCGGTCGAGCCAGGGCTGATACCACATTTCCTCGGGCCGGAAACGCTTCTCGTAGATCTGCAACAGGGCGGCGTCGAGGATTCCGTCGGCGAGTGCCGCCAGACGCAGGGCCGGGAACCGGCCGTCGCCTCTGGGGAAGATCTTGCCGCCGCCGGCGCGCTCGTCGAGATATTCCAGGATCACGCGGGAGTCGAACAGCGTCGTCTTGTCCTCAAGGACAAGAATCGGAATCTTGCCGAGCGGATTCTCACGCAGCAGTTCGTCGTCAGGGGTATTGGAGTTGGCGGTGTGGACCTCGACCTGGTCGTTCAGCTCGAGGATATCCAGCGCGAGTTTGACCTTGCGGCCAAAGGGGGAGGGTACGGCGGAACGCAGGATCAGCATGGGGAGACTCCGGAGGCTGGCATACTCGAATCCAAAACGGCAAATTTTGGCAACAGTATCCGCTGCGGCATCGCATTGCCATTGCGGCGACAGGATTTTGCGGCGGGCCTTCCGTGCCGCGCGCGATTGGCGTTCGCGGCTCTGACTTTAGCGCTTTCGGCTGACCTCAGGCATCCTTTCGGGCGACTTTCGCCACGAGCCCCAGCCGGTCGCGCGCGGAAAAGCGCATGAGCGAGAGGATCGCCACGGTGCCCAGTCCAACGATG
>CAJQNW010000084.1 GCA_905479765.1 uncultured Tepidamorphus sp.
CCTCGAACAGCGTCAGGTCGTTGCCGCCGGTGATCGAGATCAGCAGGCCGCGGGCACCGCGCATCGAGGTCTCGTCCAGCAGCGGATTGGCGATCGCCGCTTCGGCAGCCTGGATTGCCCGCTTGTCGCCGGTGGCCTCGCCAGTACCCATCATCGCCTTGCCCATGGCGCGCATCACGGCGCGCACGTCGGCGAAGTCGAGGTTGATGAGGCCTTCCTTCACCATCAAGTCGGTGATGCAGGCGACGCCGGAGTAGAGAACTTCGTCGGCCATCGAGAACGCTTCGGAGAAGGTGGTCTTCTCGTTGGCGATGCGGAACAGGTTCTGGTTCGGGATGACGATCAGGGTATCGACCTGCTGCTGCAGCGACTCGATCCCCTTTTCAGCCACCATCATGCGGCGCTTGCCCTCGAAATCGAAGGGTTTCGTCACGACGCCGACGGTCAGGATGCCCATGTCGCGGGCGGCCTGGGCGATGACGGGTGCGGCTCCGGTTCCGGTGCCCCCGCCCATGCCGGCGGTGATGAACACCATGTGCGAACCGCCGAGGTGATCGTTGATCTCGTCGATCGCCTCTTCGGCCGCGGCCCGTCCGACTTCCGGCTGTGAGCCGGCGCCGAGGCCCTCGGTGATCGCCACGCCCATCTGGACGATGCGCTCCGACGCCGATGTGGTCAGTGCCTGGGCGTCGGTGTTGGCGACAACGAAGTCGACCCCCTTCAGCCCGGACTCGATCATGTTGTTGACCGCGTTACCGCCGGCCCCGCCGACCCCGAACACGGTGATCTTCGGTTTTAGTTCAGTGAGATCCGGCATCTTGAGGTTGATAGTCATTGCACCCTCGCGTCCTCTACTTGTGTCCCTTGTGCCCGATCAGCGGGCAATCCGATTTCACGTTCGCCGCACCGCGGCCTCAAAAACTTTCCCTGATCCAGCTGCCGACACGGGCGAAGTACCCGTCACCAGCCGCCGCGCCGATGCGCCCGCCCGAGCGGACATGGCGTTCGATACCCGCAAGCTGCGGGTAGACCAGTAGACCGACCGTCGTCGCGAACGCTGGTCCGCGGCCCGAGTCGGGCAATCCCGCCGCACCCAGCGGCCGTCCGGCGCGCACCTGGAATCCGGTGATGCGCTCCGCAAGTTCAGTTACACCCGGCAATTGGCTGGCGCCGCCGGTCAAGACCGCGCGTTGGCCGCTCAGCGCGCTGAACGGCGTCGCCCGCAGGCGATCGCGCACCAGTTCGAGGATCTCCTCGACGCGCGGGCGGATGATTTCGGTCACGACCGAGCGCGGCACCTGGTTGGCGCCGGGATAGTCGCCTTCGCCCACCATCGGCACCGAAATCATGTCGCGATGATCGAGCCCCGAGCCGATGGCGCTGCCGTACAGCGTCTTGATGCGTTCGGCCGCCTCGATGGAGGTCGACAGGCCGCGCGCCAGATCCATCGTCACGTGATGGCCGCCGAGCGCCACGGCGTCGGCGCAGACGAAACGGCCATAGGCGAACACGCCGAAGGTCGTGGTGCCGCCGCCCATGTCGATGCAGGCCGAGCCCAGCTCCAGTTCGTCGGCCGTCAGCGCGCCGAGACCGGCCGCGTACGGGCTTGCCACCACCGCCTCGACGTTCAGGTGGCTGCGTTCCACGCACAGCACCAGATTGCGCACCGGCGCGGCCTGGGCGGTCACCAGATGCATGTCTATGCCGAGCTCGCGGCCGACCATGCCGCGCGGATCGGAGATGCCGCCGGCCTGATCGAGCGAGAAGGCGATCGGCAGCGAATGCAGGACAACGCGATCGGGCTGCACGGTATGCGCCCGGCCGGCTTCCAGAACCCGGTGGATGTCGTCATCGCTCACCGCGTCGCCCGACACGGTGACGTTGGCGGCGTAGTGATCGCTTTCCAGCCGGCCCGACGACACGTTGACGATGACGCTTTCCACCGTCACGCCGGCCATCCGTTCTGCCGAGTCGACGGCGAGCCGGATCGCCCGCTCCGCCTGTTCCATGTCGGTGATGGCGCCGCGCTTGATGCCGGTCGCGCGCTGGTGGCCGACGCCGATCACCTCTATCGAATGGCTGCGGTTGGCGATTTCGCCCTCGGCGCGCTGCGGACGCAGCCGCGCGATCAGGCTGGAGATCTTGCTGGAGCCCACATCCAGAACGGCGATCGTCTGGCCGCGGCCGGGCGGCAGCGGATGGGCACGGGGCAGCCAGTGGTTGTTACGCCCGATCACGTGTCCTGCCCCTTTCGCTTCTTGGCGCCGCCGCGCGAATTGACGGTTTCATTGCGCTGCGTGGCGGCCTGGTCGGACAGCCGCACCACCAGCCGGTCGGCGAGGCGCAGGTCGACCAGCACGATGTCGCGGGCCATCAGGCCCTGATTGGCGGTCAGGTCGTCGAGCCGGGTCAGCGCCGCGTCGGCATCCGTTTCGGGCAGCCGCACCTCGATGCCGTTGTCGAGCATCAGGTTCCAGCGCCGGTCGGCGACGCGCACCGCGGCGCGCAGACGCGTGGCGACAGAGGGATGCGGCGCGACCAGCGACATCAGGTCGTCGACGCGCTTGTTGGCACCCGAGCCCACCACCAGCGGCAGGCTGGCGAAACGCTCGTCGCCGAGTTCGCCGATCACCTCGCCGTCGCGGTCGATCAGCGAGATGATGCCGGTAAGCTGCCACAGCGCGTAGGGCTCGCGCTCGACGATGTCGATGCGCAACGTTCCGGGAAACAGCTTCTGGACGGTGGCGCTCTTTACCCAGGCGATGTCGGAGAGCCGGTGGCGCGCCCAATGGGCGTTGAAGGTCAGGAGCGAGGTGGCATCGCCGATTTCCAGCGCCCGCAGCACGTCGCCCTCCCGCACTTCCTCAAGCCCGGTCATCACCACGGAATCGATGCTGAAGCCGGCCTTGGCGGTAGCGAAATTGGCGGCGGCAAAGACGCCGTGACGGATGTCGCCGAGGTGATCGCCGGCAACCGCGCCGATCGCGCCGGTGGCGGCGAACAGGGCGGCAACCGCATAGAGACCCACCCGGTTCGGCAACTGGAACTGATCGAGCGGCGCCAGCAGGCGGCCCAGCATCCCGTTACGCACGCGGCGGCGCGCCGGGCCCGACGTCACCGGCTCTGCCTTGTCGGCCGCCTGGTCGCCTGACCCCATATTGGAATAGACGAGCCGCCGCCGCCCGTCCGGACCGGGCTGCGTCTCGCTTCCGTTAACTTTTCGCAGGCCGCCGCCTAGCGATCGCACGATGCGTCCTCCACCATCCAACGCAACAATTCCCCGAAAGAATGCCCCGCATGGGCAGCAATTTCGGGCACTAAAGACGTCTCGGTCATGCCCGGCTGGGTGTTGACCTCAAGACAAACGAGGCCATTCGTTCCTTCGGCACGATCGTCGTACCGGAAGTCCGCTCGGGTCACGCCGCGACAGCCGAGCGCTTGATGCGCCTTTAACGTTAACTTCTGCACCTCTTGGTAAATTTTTGGTTTAATTTCCGCCGGCAGCACATGGATCGACCCGCCCGGACGGTACTTCGCGGTGTAGTCGTAGAAGCCCTCGGCGGACTGGATCTCGATGACCCCGAGCGCCACGTTCCCCATGACTGCGCAGGTTAATTCCTTGCCTTCGATGTAGTGCTCGGCCAGCAGGTAGTCGCCGAACGGCCACTCCGCAGAATAAAGTTCCTGCGGGGGGTGCTCCTGGTCCTCGCGGACGATAAAAACGCCCAGGCTCGACCCGCCATCCTCCGGTTTCAGCACATAGGGTGGCGGGAAGACATGTGATTCGGCCGCCCTGCGCCGGTGCACAACCTTGCCTTCGGCGATCGGAATGCCGGCCGCCTTGAAGATCGTCCGCGAGTGCCCCTTGTGCATGGCCAGCGCCGAAGCCAGCACGCCGGAATGGGTGTACGGGATGCCCATGATCTCCAGCATCCCCTGTACCGTGCCGTCCTCGCCGAACGGTCCGTGCAGCGCGTTGAACACGATCTCGGGCTTGGTCTCGATCAGCCGGGTTGCGAGATTGCGGTCCACGTCGATGCGGGTGATCCGGTAGCCCTCGGCCTCCAGCGTGTCGGCGCAGGCCTTGCCCGAGGCGAGGCTCACCTCGCGCTCGCCCGACCAGCCGCCCATCAGAACCGCGACGTGCTTCGTCATTCCGCATCCCCCCGGACCGGTTGACCGGTCGTCTGTGATTTGAACCGCGCATTCACGCCGGCACCTGCCTCTCCGTCGTCATCCCGGCCGAAGCGAAGCGGAGAGCCGGGTTCGGAGACCCCACGCACCATCTGTAACCCTCCGATCCCGGCTCGGCCTGACGGCCGTCCGGAATGACGATCGAGGGGATATTCGATGTCGCGGATCACGCTCATGCTGGCACCCCGATCCGCTTGATTTCCCAGTCGAGCTCGATGCCGCTCGTTTCCTTCACCCGCGCCCGCACCGTCTCGCCGAGCGTCTCGATGTCGGCGGCGGTGGCATCGCCCGTGTTGATCAGGAAATTGCAGTGCTTCTCGGAGACCTGCGCGCCGCCCACCGTCAGGCCGCGGCAGCCGGCTTCGTCGATCAGTTGCCATGACTTGCCGCCGGGCGGATTCTTGAAGGTCGACCCGCCGGTGCGGCTCTTGATCGGCTGCGAGGCCTCGCGCCGCTCGGTGATGGAGTCCATCTCCGCGGCGATCTCGTCCGGGTCGCCCTTGCGTCCCTGGAACAGCGCCTCGGTGAAGATCCAGTCGGCTGGCGCACCGGAATGGCGATAGGTCATGTTGAGACTATCGACGGTGGCGACGTGGATCGTGCCCTGCCGGTCCACCGCGCGCGCCTCGACCAGCGCGTCGACGGTCTCGCCGCCATAGGCGCCGCCGTTCATCCTGAGCGCTCCGCCGATGGAACCGGGAATGCCCCGGAAGAACGACAGTCCGGCAATACTGGCGTCGGCCGCCGTGCGGGCGACCTTGACGTCGGGCACCGCCGTGCCGGCGCGCACCCGATAATCCTCTTCGATCATTATCTTGCCGAAGCCCCGGCCAAGCCGGATGACGATGCCCGGCACGCCGCCATCGCGCACGATCATGTTCGAGCAGAGCCCGATCACCATGACAGGCAAGTCGGGATCGATGTTCTTGAGGAAATAGGCCAGATCCGCCTCGTCCTCCGGCGTGAACAGCACCTGCGCCGGCCCGCCGACGCGGAACCAGGTGATCGGCGCGAGCTCCGCGTTGGCTTTCAGCCGGCCGCGCAACTCCGGACAGCGGGCGCGCAACTCGTCGGTAATATCCGCGAAACTCATGCGGAAACTCCTTCGCTTAAGCCGGCGAGCTGGCCGGGCAGCGCATGCGCCCAATGGGTGATCGAGCCGGCGCCGAGGAAAATCACCAGGTCGCCGGGCTTCGCGATGCCGGCGATCTCACCGGCCAGCGCCTCGGGGCCGGACATCGCCCGGGCGTCCGCGTGGCCGCCGGCCTTGATGGCCGCAACCAAGGCGTCGCGATCGGCGCCCGGAATCGGCTCTTCGCCGGCGGCGTAGACATCGGCGATGAAGATCGTGTCGGCCTCGGTAAAGCAGCCGGCGAAATCGCCGAACAGGCTATTCAGCCGCGTGTAGCGGTGCGGCTGCATGATCGCGATGACACGGCCAGATCCAGTCGAATACTCCACCGCCCCGCGCGCGGCGTGCAGCACGGCAGCTATCTCGACGGGATGATGGCCGTAATCGTCGTAGATCCGCACGCCATTCCAGTCACCGGTAAACGTGAAACGCCGCTTGACGCCCTCGAACCCGGCCAACGCCGAGACGATGGCTTCGGCCGAGATGCCGATGCGCCGCGCCACCGTGATCGCCGAAACCGCGTTCAGCGCGTTGTGCTTGCCCGGCATCGGCAGGCGCACGTTGTCGACCCGCTCGGCCGTGCCGGTCACGGTGTCGCGGAATTCGACGGAGAACCGCGTGCCGCCGCTGTCGTGGCTGAAATCGACGAGACGGACGTCCGCGTCATCGCTCTCGCCGTAGGTGACGACGGTCCGGTCGGTGATCGCGGCAGCGACCTCGCGCACGGTCGGATGGTCGATACACATCACCGCGAAGCCGTAGAACGGCAGGTTCATCACGAAGTCGTGGAACCCCTGCTTGATCGCCTCGAAGGTCGACCAGTGATCCAGATGTTCCGGATCGATATTGGTGATGACGGCGATCTCGTTCGGGAACTTCAGGAACGTCCCGTCGGACTCGTCCGCCTCGACCACGAACCAGTCGCCCTGGCCGAGCCGCGCATTGGTACCCCAGGCGTTGAGAATGCCGCCGTTGACGACGGTCGGATCGAGGCCTGCGCCTTCCAGCACCGTCGCCATGATTGTCGTCGTGGTGGTCTTGCCATGCGTGCCGGCCAGCGAGATGCCGCGACTGCCGCGCATCAGCTCGGCCAGCATTTCGGCGCGGCGGATCACCGGAATGCGCCGGGCCCGCGCCTCGACCAGTTCCGGGTTGTCCGGCTTCACGGCCGTCGAGATGACCACCACGGCGGCCTCGCCGACATTCCCGGCCCCGTGACCGACACTGACCTGAATGCCTTCGCCGCGCAGCCGCTCCACATTGGCGGAATCGGCGATGTCGCTGCCCTGGACCCGGTAGCCGAGCTTCACCAGGATCTCGGCGATGCCGCTCATGCCGATGCCGCCGATGCCGATGAAATGGATGGGCCCGGTTTCGCTGGGAGGCCTCATGCCGCCGCTCCCTTGAGTTCGGCGGGGATTTCCTTGCCCTCGGCCAGCGCCTCCACCACGTCGGCGAGCGTCTCGGCCGCCCGGGGATTGCCGACGCCTGTCGCAGCCGCCGCGGCCGTCGCCAGCATGGCGGGATTGTCCATGCGCGAGGTCAGGTCTTCGGCCAGCCGATGCGGCGTGAAGGCCGGCTGCGGCAGCAGCCAGCCGCCCTTGGCCTGGGCCAGCGCCGTCGCGTTCAAAAGCTGGTCGTTGTCGATCGCATGCGGCAGCGGCACCAGGATTCCCGGCCGTCCGATCACGGCCAGTTCGGCGACGGTACTGGCGCCTGAGCGCGAAATGACGAGATGCGCGTCGGCGATCCGCTTCGGCATGTCCGGGAAGAACGGCGCCAACTCGGCATTGACGCCGATCGCGTCATAGCCGGCCCTGACCCGCTCCATGTCCTCCTCGCGACACTGCTGCACGAGCTTCAGCCGGTCGCGATGCGCCTCGTCGAGCCGGGCGATGGCACCGGGCACCACGTCGGAGAAGATGCGCGCGCCCTGGCTGCCGCCGAACACCAGCAGACGGAATTCGCCATCGGTCTCGGGCGGATCGTAGGCGGACGCGGCCTCCACCACGGCGGCGCGGACGGGCGCCCCGGTGCGCACGGCCTTGTGGGCGTTCTTCTCGCCCAGCATGTGCACCTTCGGGAAACTCGTCGCCACCACCTCGACGCGGTCGGCGAGCATCCTGTTGGCGCGGCCCATGACGGCATTCTGGTCGTGGATGACGGTATGAATCCGCCGCAGCGAGGCGGCGATCAGCGGCGTCAGCGTCGGATAGCCGCCGAAGCCGACGACGACGCGGGGCTTCAGCTTGCCGATCAGGAAGAAGGCCCGCAGCACGCCGATGCCGAGGACGAAAGCGGTCTTGATGTAGGTCAGCGGGTTGCCGCCGCGCACCGTCGCGGCGGGAATGATGTGCATCGTCTCGGCGGGAAACTTGCCGCCGTAGCGGTCGCCGCGCTCGTCAGTGACGAGATCGACCCGCCAGCCGCGTGCGATCAGCACCTCCGCCAGCGCCTGCGCGGGGAACAGATGTCCGCCGGTCCCGCCTGCCGAAAGCAGGATGAGACCTTTCTTGTCGCTCATGCCGGGCTTGCTCATGCGGGGCGTGCTCCCGCGGTCGACCGGCCCGGCGATGCCAGGTCGTAGAGCACCGGCTCCGTCTGCGGACGCCGCCGCGTCAGGCCGAGCACCATGCCCATGGCATAGGCGAGCGACAGGATCGACGACCCGCCGTAGGACACGAACGGCAGCGTCATGCCCTTGGCGGGCATCAGCTGCAGGTTGACCGCCATGTTGATCACCGACTGCAGGCCGAACAGCACGATCAGGCCGGTGATCGCCAGCTTCAGGAACGGATCGCTCTCGTTGAGCGCCCGCGTCAGGCCGCGCAGCACGATGAAGGCGAAGGCGGCGACCAGGATCAGGCAGACGATGATGCCGAATTCCTCCGCCGTCACCGCGAAGATGAAGTCGGTGTGGGAATCCGGCAGACTCTGCTTGACGGTGCCCTCGCCCGGGCCCCGTCCGAGCCAGCCGCCGCGCACGAAGGATTCGATTGCCGTGTCGATCTGGTAGGTGTCGCCGGAAGCCGGATCGAAGAACCGGTCGATGCGCTCGCGCACATGCGGCACGAACGAATAGGCCGCGACGATGCCGCCGACGCCGAGGCCGCCCAGCATCACGATCCACAGCCACGACATGCCGGCGGCGAAGAACAGCGCGCCCCAGACCAGCACGGCCAGCATGGTCTGGCCGAAGTCGGGTTGCGGCACCAGCAGGCCGACGAAGGTGATGAGGATCAGGATCGCCACCAGGTTGCCCGGCATGTCGGGCCGCTTCATGCGCTCCGAAAACGCCCAGGCGACGATAACGACAAACGCCGGCTTGACGAATTCCGAAGGCTGCAGGGCAAAGCCGGCAATCGAGATCCAGCGCCGCGCGCCCTTCACCTCCGGCCCGATCCACAGCGTCATCACCATCAGGACGATGCCGATGAGGAACACGGCCAGCGCTGAGCGCCGGATCTGGCGCGGCGCCATCATCGAAACGCCGATCATCAGCGCGATCGCCGGCACCACGAAGATCGCGTGGCGCTTGACGAAGTGGAAATAGTCGAGGCCGAGGCGCTGTGCGACCGGCGGGCTCGCGGCAAGCGACAGCACCAGCCCGCCCAGGATCAGCGCCAGGATCGCGCCGAGCAGCACCCGGTCGACGGTCCACCACCAGCGTGCGATCAGCCGCTCGTCGGTGCGCGTAAACATCAGGCGGCCTCCCTGGCGTTGAGCACGACCCCGTCGAGGCCGGCGACGAGCTTGCGGAAGGCGTTTCCGCGCGCCTCGAAATCGGCGAACTGGTCGAAGGAGGCGCATGCCGGCGCCAGCAGCACCACCGGTTCGGGTGCGCGGTCGTTTGCGGCAGCCCGGGCGGCGGCGGCGACAGCCGTGGCGAGATCGCCGCTGTCCTCGTTGGGCACCTGACCGGCGAGGCTGGCTGCGAATTCCCCCGCAGCCTCGCCGATCAGGTAAGCCCGCCGCACCTTCGGGAAATGCTCCCGCAAGGACTCGATGCCGCCGGACTTCGCCCGGCCGCCGGCAATCCAGTAGATCGATTTGAAGCTCGCCAGTGACCGCGACGCGGCCTCGGCGTTGGTCGCCTTGGAATCGTTGACGAAGAGAACCTCGCCGACCCGGCCGATAATTTCCATCCGGTGCGCAAGCCCGGGGAACGTCCCCAGTCCCTCGGCGATCTCTGCGGGCTCCAGCCCGACAGCCAGCGCGGCGGCGACCGCGGCAACCGCGTTCTGGGCATTGTGCGCGCCGCGCAGCGATCCGATGCCGGCGAGATCGGCAACCGCGGCTTCCGCGCTGCCGGACGCCGAGACGACCGTTGAACCATGCATGTAGACGCCGATCTCCAGTGTCTGGCTCGCCGAGACCCGGACGATCCGCTTTCCGTCCGCCTCGGCCTGATCGGCGACGCCGCACGTCCAGTCGTCGTCGATCGCGATGACGGTCGTTTCCGCCATCTCCGCGATACGCGCCTTCACCTCGGCGTAGTGCTTAAGCGTGCCGTGCCGGTCGAGATGATCGGGCGTGATGTTGAGCAGGATGCCGACGGTCGGATCGAGCGTCGGCGTCAGGTCGATCTGATAGGAGGACAGTTCCAGCACATAGGCGCGGTTCTCACCGAACGGCTCGAGGCCGAGCACCGCCGTGCCGATGTTGCCGCCGACCGAAACCGTGCGGCCGGCCGATTGCAGCAGATGGCCGATCAGCGCCGTCGTCGTCGACTTGCCGTTGGTGCCGGTGATCGCGATCACCGGACAGGACGGATCGCAGGCCGCCCGTTCGCGGAAGAACAATTCGGTGTCGCCGATGATCTCGACGCCCGCGGCCTTCGCCTTCTCTACCGTCCAGTGCGGCACGGGATGGGTCAGCGGCACGCCCGGCGCCAGCACCAGCGCATCGAAACCGCTCCAGTCGGCGTCCTTGAGATCGCGCACCGGGAAGCCCTGCTCGCGGGCTTGCACAACGCGCGGTTCGGCATCGTCCCACGCCGCCACATCGGCGCCGCCCGCCATCAGCGCGCGCACGGAATCGAGACCCGACCGCGCCAGCCCGAAGACGGCGACGGAACGTCCCTCGAATGTGGTGACGGGGATCATAGGGGCTACCTCAACTTCAGCGTCGACAGGCCGACGAGCGCCAGCACCATCGCGATGATCCAGAACCGCACGACGATCTGCGGCTCCTTCCAGCCGAGTTGCTCGAAATGGTGATGGATCGGCGCCATGCGGAACACACGTTTGCCTGTCAGCTTGAACGACAGCACCTGGACGATGACCGACACCGCCTCCAGCACGAACAGCCCGCCGACGATCGCCAGCACGATCTCGTGCTTGATCGCCACCGAGACGGAGCCGATCATGCCGCCGAGTGCCAGCGAGCCGGTGTCGCCCATGAAGATCGAGGCCGGCGGCGCGTTGAACCACAGGAAGCCGAGGCTCGCGCCGATCAGCGCCCCGCACAACACCGCCAGTTCGCCGGTGCCCGGCACGAAATGGATCTGCAGGTAGTCGGAAAACACCGCGTTGCCGACGAGATAGGAGAAGGCGCCAAAGGTGCCCGCCGCGATCATCACCGGCACGATGGCAAGCCCGTCGAGGCCGTCCGTCAGGTTCACCGCATTGCCCGCCCCGACGATGATGAAGGCGCCGAAGGGAACGAAGAACCAGCCGAGGTTGATGACGAAGTCCTTGAAGAAGGGAAACGCGAGGGAGGTGGAAAACGGCTGTGTGCCGACCTGCGCGACCGCGAAGACCGCAAGCCCCGCGACGACGAACTCCAGTCCCAGCCGCTGCCGCCCGCCGAAGCCCTTGGCCGACGACCGTGTGACCTTGAGATAGTCGTCGTAAAGCCCGATCAGTCCGAAGCAGACCGTGACGAACAGCACGATCCAGACGTACGGATTGCTCAGATTCCCCCACAGCATCACCGAGAACAGGAACCCGGTCATGATCATCAGGCCGCCCATGGTCGGCGT
>CAJQNW010000085.1 GCA_905479765.1 uncultured Tepidamorphus sp.
CTGGTGGTCTGCCGGCACGAGCAGAACGCCGCCTTCATCGCCCAGGGCATGGGCCGGCTGACCGGCAAGGCCGGCGTCGTCCTCGTCACGTCGGGTCCTGGCTGCGGCAACCTGATCACCGGCTTTGCGACGGCGAATTCCGAAGGCGCCCCGGTGGTCGGCTTCGGCGGCGCGGTGCCGCGCAAGGATCTCCTGAAGCTCGCCCACCAGAGCCTCGACACCGTCTCGCTGTTCAAGCCGGTGACGCGGTTTTCCGCGCAGGTCGATACGCCTGACTCGATCGGTGAGGTGGTCGCCAATGCCTTCCGCGCCGCCGAGACTGGCCGGCGCGGCGCAGCCTTCGTCAGCCTGCCGCAGGACGTCACCTTCGGGCCCGCCACAGGCGAACCGGTGACGCCGGTCCATCCGCCGAAATCGGGCCCTGCCGCCGAGGACGCGATTGCCGAGGCGGCGACCCTGATCTCCCGCGCCGAGAAGCCCGTGCTGCTGCTCGGCATGATGGCGAGCCGGCCGGATGCCGCTGCCGCCGTGCGCGCGCTGATCAGCGCCGTGCCGCTTCCCGTCGTCTCCACCTTCCAGGCCAATGGCGTCGTGCCGCGCGAGAACCTGGCAAGCTTCGGCGGCCGCGTCGGCCTGTTCCACAACCAGCCCGCCGATCAGCTTCTCGATGCCGCCGACCTGGTGGTGACCATCGGTTTCAACCCGATCGAATACGATCCGGTGCTCTGGAATTCCGGGCGCGACCGCGAGATCGTCCACATCGATTCCGTGATCGCGGATTACGACACGCACTACGCGCCGACCGTCGAGGTCTACGGCGACATCGCCGCGACCCTGCACGACATCGGCGGCAAGCTCGACGGCGCCGAAATCGCGCCCAATCCGCTGATCGGCGCGGTGCGCGCAGAGCTTGAGGAGATGCGCACCGCCGGTGCGGCCAAGACCGGCATGCCGGTGCATCCGCTCAGGATCGTCAAGGAGCTCGAGGCGCTGACGTCCGACGACGTCATCATGCCGCTGGACATGGGCTCCTTCCACATCTGGATCGCGCGCTATCTCTACGCCTTCGTGCCCGAGCAGTTCCTGATCTCGAACGGCCAGCAGACCCTCGGCGTCGCTATGCCATGGGCGATCGCCGCCTGCCTGGCGCGGCCGGACAAGACGGTCATCTCGGTGTCGGGCGACGGCGGCTTCCACTTCTCCTCGCAGGAGCTGGAAACGGCGGTCCGGCTGAAGTGCAACTTCGTCCACATCATCTGGACCGACGGCGGCTACAACATGGTCGAGTTCCAGGAAGTGATGAAATACGGCCAGTCCGCCGGCGTCGAATTCGGCCCGATCGATACGGTGAAATTCGCCGAGGCGCACGGCGCCGTCGGTTTCAAGATCACCGATCCCGACCAGATCGGCCCGACCTTGCGCAAGGCGCTGGAGATCCCCGGCCCGGTGCTTGTCGATATCCCGGTCGACTACCGCGACAACATCAAGCTCGGCGAAGCCATGCACAAGGGCGTCATCGTTTAGGGTCATGACGCGATCCGATCGCCACCGCTGCCTGTGCCGCGCCTGGGTCCCGGATCAAGTCCGGTACACGTGGTTGTTTGGGTGACATGGATTTACAACGAGCCGAAGCCTCGTGCCCCGGACTTGATCCGGGGCCCAGAACGGCGGTGACCGTGCAAACGAGACGAACGAGGTAGTCCCAATGCAGAAGCTGAAGATCCGCATTTCGCAGTCGCTGATGAATGCGCTGCACGAGGAGCAGAAGCTGACCGGCGAGACGATCGAGCACATCGTCTCCCGCGCGCTCGCCGACAGCCTGCAGGTCGACCACGGGACGCTGTTCCAGGTCTCCACCGCAGGCGCGCTGGTGGAAGGCGTCACCGGCGAGATCGTCTCGATCAGGACGTTGAGAGAGCACGGCGATTTCGGGCTCGGCACTTTCGTCGGCTTCGATGGCGAGATGGCGGTGCTCGACGGGCACTTCTTCCAGATCAAGGGCGACGGGACGATCACCGATGCGCCCGATGAGGCGATGGCGCCTTTCGCCGTCGTCACCCATTTCGTCCCCGACCAGAGTTTTGCGCTGGATCCGTTTTCATCCATCGCTGACCTCGTCGGCCAGCTCGACGCGCGCCGCGAGTCCGAAAATCAGTTCTACGCCGTGCGCGTCGACGGCACCTTCAAGACGATGAAGACACGCGCGGTCTGCAAGCAGCCGGTCGGCCAGAGCCTGTCGAACGCGGCCGACAGCCAGGCCGTGTTTGACTTTGCCGACGTCACCGGCACGATGATGGGTTTCTGGACGCCGGCCTATGCCAGGACCGTGAACATCGCCGGCTGGCACATCCACTTTCTGTCGGATGACCGCACCAAGGGCGGGCACCTGCTCGATTGCGCAGCCGATGGCGGGGCGGTCGGCTTCCAGACGCTCAACGACTTCCGGATCGCGATCCCGGAAACGGCCGGCTTCCTGCAAGCCGAACTCGGCGGCGACCCGACCGCCGCGATCGACAAGGCCGAGCACTGAAATTCACATCCGCTCATCCCCGCGAAAGCGGGGATCGGGTTGCGGTTTGTCGGAGTGTGCGGCACGCGATTCCCGCTGTCGCGGGAATGTGCGGAGTATGGCTGCCAGGCGCTACGCGCTCTTCTTCTCGACATTTGTCTGGTGCGGATAGGGGATCGAGATGCCGCCCTTGTCGAAGGCTTCCTTGACCGCCTTTAACGTCGCGAACTTGGCTTCCCAAAGGTCGCCCGCCTTGCACCAGGCGCGAAGCTGCAGGTCGACCGAGGAATCGCCGAGGTTGACGACCCGCACCCAGGGCGCGTCGGGCTTGTTCACGAACCGCTCATCGGCGTTCACGACATCGAGGATGAGTCCCATCGCCTTGTCGATATCGTCGTCGTAGTCGATCCCGAAGGTGATGTCGCAGCGCCGCTTCGGATTGGTGGAATAGTTGGTGATCGGCTTGCCCCAGGCCTCTCCGTTGGGCACGTAGATCTTGACGCCGTCGACGGTCGTGAGCTCGGTCAGGAACAGGTTGAGGTCCGTCACCGTGCCGCTGTCGCCGCCGACCTCGACGAAATCCTTGATCTTGTAGGGGCGGAAGAACACCAGCATCACCCCGGCGGCCAGGTGCGACAGCGTGCCCTGCAGGGCGAGCCCGACAGCCAGCGTCGCCGCGCCGAGCACCGCGACCAGGCTCGTCACCTGGAACCCGAAGGTCTGCAGGACCGCGATGCCGACCGCGGCCAGCAGAACGTAGCGCACGATCGAGGCGAAGAACACGCCGAGCGTCTGGTCGATGCGCGAGGAGGCTTCCGCGCGCCGCCGGACCATGCCCGATATCCAGCCCGCGGCGATCCACCCGATGATCAGGAAGACGATCGCCTTGACGATGTTGAGGCCCAGGGCGATGACCGGTGCGAGGCTGGCAGGCATGTCAGGCATTTCCATAATGATCTCCTTGAAAACGAAACCGGCAAAACCGTGCGGCGGGTCGGTAACGCCCCGGTTGC
>CAJQNW010000086.1 GCA_905479765.1 uncultured Tepidamorphus sp.
TGCGGCCGACGACCGCCGTACCCTTCAAAGACAGCCCTGCCCGGCCGACTCCGACGCCGTACCGTCGCGCCTTGCCGCCATCGAGCACCAGATACAGGTAGTGGTTTTCCGGATCGATGACGATCGTGTCCGGGTCGTAGCCTGGATAGGAAACATTCTGCGGCGCGAACCGCGGATCGAGCTTGAACGACCCGGTACTATGGGCAGAAGCGGGCCGGGTCCTGGCGAAGAGGCCGGAAACCAAACCGCCAACGATTATATATCGACGCGAAAGCACAACGTCCTCCGGTACGGCTCGGATTGACAGGAACGCCGTTGGGAAACGGCGCTGGCCAACAACGTTGGCCAGGTGTCAATCAGCCGATCGGAGGCCTGAAAACGGTGTCTGGAACTGTCGGGCCAGCTGTTTCGATTTCGACGCGCACGGTCCCTGAAGCGGACCTGGGGAACACGAAACCGAACTCCGGCAGGGGGACGCTGCAATCGGCATTGCAATGTGAGACGCCATGCCGAGCCTTCGCCGCATCCCGATCGCAGCACAATCCGGAGAGGTCCGCGATGTCGGGCACCGTATCGGGGGCTGCGTTCTCACCCATCGCGACCGACGCGCCGGCATGCGCAAGCGCCTGGTAAGCCGCGAGATGACCGCCCGCGGCAAGCCAGCCGAAGCTGGTTGAGGCCAACAACATCATGGCCATGAATGCGAAAATGAAACGGCGCATGACTCCTCGGTACGGAATCGAACGGCAAATTGCAACATTCGCGGCGGTCCGGTCGCGCAATCGTTACGAAACCTGGAACCATGTGTTCATGCCCGCCGCGGCGTGTTCGAGCATGTGGCAATGCAGCAGCCACTTGCCCGGATTGTCGGCGACGAAGACAATCCGAGTTGTCTGGCCCGGCCCGACGAGAAATGTATCTCGCCACGGATTGCCATCGTCGGCGCTGCTCCCCGAGCGGTCCAGGATGCGGAAGTGATGGCCGTGGACATGCATGGCGTGCGGGAACGCGGTGTCGTTGACGGTCTCGATGACGACGGTTTCGCCCCGCCTCGCCAACAGCAGCGGCGCTTCGGCCAGGTTTGCAATCCCGTTGAACGCCCAGACCTGCCCGGTATCGCGGAACTCCTGCCCGCTCAACCGCTTGCCCTTGTAGACAATCTCGAAGTTCCCTCCCATGGCACCGCCGGTCATGTGGAGACGAACGGTCTTCGCGCCCTCAAGGAGGGGTTCGGGCAGCGCGATTTGCGGCAGGGAAATCTCGGCCACGGCTTCCGAGCCCGGACCCGAAATCACGAAGTCGGCCATGGGAAAGGCTTCGCCGCCGAAGACTTCGTCGATTGCAAAGTCTTGGCCCGCTTCGGGGATGACGAGTAAGTCGACACGCTGCGCCGGCCCGATCAATAAAGGGGCGTAGGCGACGCGTTCCGGTGCCGCAAGAGCCCGGCCGCCATAGGCAATCACCCTGGCGCCGAACCGGTTCGGATCGATTGCCAGGATGCGGGCGTTGGCGGCGTTGATCAATCTCAGGCGATGGGCCTTGCCGGCCTCCAGCCCAAAGGCCGGCCGGCTGGCGCCATTGACGGTCAACCAGTTGCCGAGCCGGCCACCGTGGCTCCAGTCCATCAGGGCGCCAAAGCTTTTCGTGTCGAGCACGGCATCGTGGTTGAGCCGCCAGTCGTCGAGCACAAGCGTCAGATCGGCCTCGCGGTCGAACACCGGCTCGTCTTCCTCGACAATCAGCGGACCGTAGAGGCCCCGCGCCACCTGGTTCCAGCTGCGATTGTGCGCGTGATACCAATAGGTGCCGGCATCGGGCACGGTGAAGTCGTAGTCGAAAGTGCCGCCGGGCGGGACCGCGTCCTGGGTCAGGCCGGAGACCCCGTCCATGGCATTGTCGATCCTGATGCCGTGCCAGTGGATCGAGGTCAGCTCCTCCAGTTCGTTGCGAAGCCGCACCCGCACCCGTTCGCCGCGGCGGACGCGGATTTCCGGACCCGGCGCGTTGCCGTTGTAGGTCCACAGGTCGGAGATAGCTTCGCCGTAAAGCGCCTGGCGCGACGGGCCGGCCGTGAGCTCCAGTATCCCCTCCGCCGTCTCGGCGAGGCTGAGCCGCGGCGAGATGACCAACGCGGCTGCGCCGAGGGAGGATTGCAGGATTTGCCTGCGGCTGACGCGCACCATCACACTCCTTGTCGAGCAGGTAGGCGGCGATTGCCGTCAGGCCCTCATCGCTGAGGAACGACGTGCCGTCACGCAC
This sequence comes from uncultured Tepidamorphus sp., assembly GCA_905479765.1. Lineage (GTDB taxonomy): Bacteria > Pseudomonadota > Alphaproteobacteria > Rhizobiales > Tepidamorphaceae > Microbaculum. Next base: position 2,260 of record CAJQNW010000086.1, read on the forward strand.
GACTTCGCCCATCAAGTCGCCGAACGCATCGCCGGCGGGCATGATTCCGGTCTCGATCGCATATTTCAAGCTGTTGGGCGGCCCGATCACCTCAAGGCCGCCCCTGCAAGTCCGTGCCGATCAGCCAACCCCAGTCACATCGCGCCACAATCCATGCCGATCAACTGGTCTGCAACCTTCTTCTGTTCGTCGTTCAGCACGGTATAGAGCTTCTCGGTTGCCGGTTTGACTGCCTTCAAGGCCTCGGCCATCGCTTCCATGCCGGCGATGCGGGCATCCATTCTTTCGGTTGCGCTGCCCTTCTGCATCGCCTCCATCATGCCCTGGCGCATGTCCTGCATCACGCCGACTCGCCCCTTCACGGCGTCTGCATAGCCGTTCCAGGCATCCATCTGTGCATCCGTAACCTTCAGCGTGCTTTTCAGGTATGCGAGCCGGCCGTCTGCCATGGCGCCCATTGCGGGCTGGTTCCCCATCATACCTCGACCCATCATGCCTTGGCCCGTCCCCGATCCGGTCATGCCCTGGCCCATTCCCATCATACCTTGGCCCATCATACCCTGACCCATCATTCCTTGGCCCATCATGCAGCCACCGCCCATCATCCCCATGCTTGGTCCATTGCTGTTGGCGGTCTGGGCGATGGAAGGTGCGAAAGCTCCGGCGCTCAGTACGAGGGCAAGGGCGACGGTCGTGAAAATCCTGGTCATGGTAGACTTCCTTTCTCGATGCGCCGGAGAACGCGCCTCAAGGGCTACGCCGGCGCATTTTGCCTGTGTGGAAACAAGTTAGATCCCTTGCACAGGCGTTTCCTTGATCCAGGTTAGACTTCATCGGCAAGGAGCCGCGCCATTGCACCTAGCGAAGCCGGCTCATCAACTCGCCGCCAACGCGGATGTGCTCGGCACGGGCTTTCGCACCCGGTTGAGCAGTTTGGCGTTGGTTGCGACGAACCGTAAAGTGGCGAATTGCGAGCGGATGTACGCCGCCAGGGCCAGGTCCCTGTTCTGCCGAGTTGTGGTGGAGGCAGTGTGATGCCTGCCGCCTCGAGCATAAGCCAAAGGAGATCGATGTTGAGCAGGAAGTACTCTCCAACGACCCGGTTCGAAACCAGATTAACTCTGTCCTGCACATCTAACCGAAATCAATCACCCGACTGGACGCTGCCGGCGAGATAGCAGCCCATTGCGAAAGCCAACCGCGAGCGTGGTCGACACGTCACCCTTTTGTCTACCTCGAACAACGATTGGATATCCGTTCACGACAACCTCTGGAGCTTATTGCTTAGCTGCGGGTATCGGCTTGTACGGATCGGCGAGAGCCGCGCGAGGTTGACTGACTGCCACTTCATCGCGGGACGTTTGCTTTGACAGGTTCTCGGCGCCGAGCCTCAGAAGTGCCTGACGGAACACAAGGTTCATTCCGCCATCGAGGTAGGCGGAGGGCGTTTCGATTAAGCCGGAAGCGAAAAGCCTCTGCATCTCAGCCCTTTCGTCTGCATCATGCGCCGCGATCTGCGGATCAGGTGCTGCCTTCAGATCAGGACATGGCAGAGTCGGGTTGAGCATGGCGGCGACCGCGGGATCTGGATCGAACACATAGCGGCGGCCGCAGGCGGCCACTCTTGGCTCTCGCCTAGTGACCTCGAAAACATCATATCCCTCCTCGAGATTGCGCCAAAAATCGAAATTGGGATCACTGCGATACTTCGCCATATTCGCAGGTGTCATACGGAACGGGAATACCTGGACCTGGAAGTCTGATTGGCCGCCCTTGAAGGCTTCGCGCGCAAGCGCGTAGATCTCCGCCACTCCGTTGTCCGTCATCGCAAAGCACCCCGCCGACGTGCAAGCGCCGTGTACCATGATCGCGTCGCCCGTATAGCCGAGTGCCTTCTCAAGGGCGTTTGGATACCCTAGGTCGAACGAGAGATAATACTGCGACCTCGGATTCATCAAGGCCGGTGTCACCATATAGAAGCCCTCTGGTGCCTGCCTGTCCCCGTTTTTGCTCTTCGGGCCAAGTTGCCCTGACCAGCGACACATCGGATAGATCTTCAGAAGCGCGTATTTGCCGGACGCGTCGCGCTTCCAGACCTCAAGTTCGCTTTCCTGTTTGAAGATGCGAATTAGGATGGGATCGGTCGCGGTCATCCTTTTCTCGCCCATCTCGGCGACGAGCCCGACGGGCAGCGGACGGAACGCTTTCTCGTCGTCGTCGATCGAGGGAATGCATCCGCCGACGAGCGCAATGGCTATCAAGGAGAAGGCAGCAGCGACGAAGGTTCGGACCGATTGCTTTCTCGGCGGCGATACGGGCAGTGCTCGAGTGATTATCATCAGCTTCACACGGTTCGCGCAAGATTCGCGGCGGAATCCATCCGCGTGTGGTTTCTCCTGCGTGGTTCTCGCGCGGACCGCGCCCACAAAGCCTACTCCAGCAGTTCGAACCGAACCGACGGTCACTAATCGAAGTAGCATTGAGCAGCCAGTATGGGGTAATTAGCCTATATCGGCAACGCTGAGCCCCTTCCCCGGTGCGCGCAGTCATCTTCAAGCACATGGTTTCTGTCACATGAATGCGAGTCGGCAAAGCAGTGATCCGCCGGGTCTGGAGATCAGGTGACGTTGGACGTTGAAGGCGTTGTAGACGGCGGCGTTGGTCGAGAGGAATCGCTGGACTGATCCAGGCGATTTGAAGCGCCGCATTAGTCGTTCCCGCTGTCGTGTCGGTTGATGCGAGACCTCGGCCCGGTTATTGCCGCAGCCTCCCGTGACCTGCCAGCGCTGTAATCTCAACTCGCGCAACGCTGCCCGATACGAGGCCAGTAGGTCGGTAACCACCGCATCCGGCACGAAGCCCAGCTTTCTTCAGGAGCTTGCGCATCAGCTTCACGGCGGCTTCGCGGTCACGCCGCGACTGCACAAGGATATCGAGCACCTCTCCCTCTGCGTCGACGGCCCTCCACAGATGCACGCGCTTGCCGTTGATCGAGACGAAAACCCTCGGCCAGGTGCCAACGCGTGTCGGGTCGGAGGCGCGACCGCCGCAGGTTTGCGGCAAAGGCCTGGCCAGAGGTCAGCGACCAGCGCTGCATGGTCTCGTAGGACACATCGATCCCGCGCTCGGCAAGCAGATCCTCGACATCGCGAGGGCTCAGTGGAAACTGGAAATACAGCCAGACGGCATATTGGATAACGGCGGAACCGTTCAGTCGGAGCTCGGGCACTTTCCGCTTCCTCGACCAGACGGATTATGCGGGCGATCGTGTTGTCCTCTGCCGCCTTCGTCACGCGCACGCGCAGGGCTGCTTCGGTGTTGATCGATCCTGCGAACACCGGTTGGCCGGGTTCCTTCAGGTTGGGCACGCTTTCGCCCGTGACCGGACTTTCATCGACACCCGAGACGCCTTCGATCACCTCGCCGTCGGCGGACACCCGGTCGCCCGGCCGCACCAGAACCATCTGGCCGATCCTCAGGCTTGTCGCGGGCACCTCGTGCGTTCTGCCCGAAACCTCCAGAAGCGCTGTCTTGGGAACCAGCCGCGCCAGCGCCCTGATCCCGTCGCGGGCCTTGTTCGCCGCGACCCCTTCCAGCACTTCTCCCACTGCGAACAGGAAGACCACCAGCGCCGCTTCCTCAGCTGCGCCGATGACCAGCGCGCCGGTGGCCGCGATGGTCATCAGCATCTCGATGGTGAAGGGCATGCCTGCGCGAGCCGCATTGATGGCGCGTCGGGCAATCGGTGCGATACCGATAAGCGTAGCAAGGATGAAGGCCCAGTTCGCGATCCCGCCCGAAGCCAGAAGCTTCACCGCCCAGGCGGCGATCAGCAGGGCGCCGGTGCCGATCACAAGGCGGCCCTTGCCGGTCTGATACCAGGTCGGGTCGCTTGCAGCAGGGCCATCGGCATGAACCGGGGCGCCTTGCGGAGTTTCGCGTGCAAGGGCGGCATCGCCGGTCGCGTCTGCGGGAAATGCGCCGTCGGGGAGAACGAAATCCTTGCGTGGGGCGGCACTCCTTTTGGGGGCAATGCCGAACCCCAGTTTCTTCACCGCTGTCTCGACGTGATCGCGGGACGTCTGATCCTCGTCCAGCGTGAGGCGAAGCCGCTCGGCCATCAAGGCCACATCGACCTGGCTCACCCCCGGCAGACGCTCCACCGCACCCTGGACCTTGCCCGCGCAGGATGCGCAGTCCATGCCGGTAACGGTCCATTCACAGCTTGTCGCATTGTTCGTTGTCATCGTGCTTTTCCGTCCCGCCAAATGTGGCGATTGTCTCCATCGAGTCGGCAACCTAATGTCTCTAGCAACTATAGCTTCAAGGGGTAATCGATGCTGACCATCGGAAAACTGGGCGAAGCGGCGGGTGAAGGTTCCGACTATTCGCTATTACGAGCAGATCGGGCTTCTGCCGGAACCTGAACGCAGCGCCGGGAACCAGCGACTTTACGGGGCAAAGGCGCTCGACCGGCTGGCTTTCATTCGCCATGCGCGCGATCTCGGATTTCCGCTCGAGGCGATCCGCGACCTGCTCAGCCTCTCCGACAGGCCCGACCAGTCCTGCGCCGCTGCGGACATCATCGCCACCGAACAGCTCGCCGCGGTGAAGGCCCGTATCGCACGGCTGACAGCTCTGAAGGCGGAGCTCGAACGGATGATCATGCAATACGCCCAGGGTACGATCGCGGATTGCAGGGTCATCGAGGTGCTGAGCGACCATCGTGCCGAGACCGGGTTGGGGGCGGCCACATGACCGCGATCCCGACCTTTGCGGTCTATGCCGCCGCGGCGCTTGCCGAAATTGCCGGATGCTTTGCCGTCTGGGCGTGGATGAGGCTCGGGGCCTCGGCGCTGTGGCTACTGACCGGCCTCGTCTCGCTTGCGGCCTTTGCATGGGCGTTGACGCTCGCCCCGTCCGACTTCGCTGGTCGCGCCTTTGCGGCTAATGGCGGGGTCTATATCGCGGCCTCTCTGGTCTGGCTCTGGGCGGTCGAGGGCCAGCGGCCCGATACCTGGGACCTGACCGGCGCGATCTTCTGCCTCCTCGGCGCCGGCTTCATCCTGCTTACGCCACGCGCTGCCTGAAACGTTCACGTCATGCTGCGATTGTTCACCAACCGTACCTATCGCCACCTGTTCGCGGCGCAGGTCGTAGCGCTCCTCGGCACCGGACTTGCGACGGTGGCGCTTGGCCTGTTGGCCTACGATCTGGCGGGGGCGGATGCGGGGGTGGTGCTGGGCACGGCATTGGCGATCAAGATGGTGGCCTATGTCGGGCTGGCGCCGGTCGCGGCGGCCTTCGCCGAACGTCTGCCGCGCCGCGGGATGCTGGTCGTGCTAGATCTGATCCGCGCAGGGGTCGCGCTTGCGTTGCCCTTCGTGATCGAGGTCTGGCAGATCTATGTGCTGATCTTCCTGTTGCAGGCGGCGTCGGCCGGGTTCACGCCGACGGTCCAGGCCACGATCCCCGACATTCTGCCCGACGAGCGGGACTTTACCCGGGCCCTGTCGCTGTCGCGGCTGGCCTATGATCTGGAGAACCTGATCTCGCCGATGCTGGCGGCGGCCTTGCTGACGGTGGTGAGTTTCCCCGCGCTGTTCGGCGGCACGGTCGTGGGCTTCCTTGCCTCGGCGGCGCTGGTGGTCTCGGTCGTGCTGCCCAGCCCGAAGCCGGGAGTCCCGCGCGGGATCTGGGACCGCACGACGCGCGGTATCCGCCTCTACCTGGCGACGCCGCGGCTGCGCGGCCCGTTGGCGCTGAATCTTGCCGTTGCCGCGGCCGGTGCCATGGTGATCGTGAATACGGTGGTGATCGTGCAGGCCGGTCTGGGCCTTGGGCAGTCGCAGGTGGCCCTGGCGCTGGCTGCGTTCGGGGGCGGGTCGATGCTGGCGGCGCTGACCCTGCCGCGCCTGCTCGATTGCGTGACCGACCGTCCGGTGATGCTGGCGGGGGCTGCGGTGCTGGCGGCGGGTCTGATCGCCGGGCCATTTCTGACAACGGCCGGGCTTCCGGCGTTGATGGCGCTTTGGATCATCCTGGGCCTCGGCTATTCGGTCGTGCAGACGCCCTCCGGGCGGCTCTTGCGCCGCTCGGCCTTGCCCGAGGATCGTCCGGCGATCTTTGCCGCGCAGTTCGCGCTGTCGCATGGCTGCTGGCTGATCACCTATCCGCTGGCCGGATGGCTGGGCGCGCGCGTGGGCATGGGGCCGACATTCGCGGTGCTGGCGCTGATCGCTGCCGCGTCGGTCGCAATGTCCCTGGCCGTCTGGCCAGCGGCGGAAGAAGAACCGGTCCCGCATCGCCATGAAAATCTGCCGCCCGACCATCCGCATTTGCGCGAGGGAGATCCTGCGCGGGGCCACGCTCATCCCGTCATTGTCGACGATCTGCATCCGCAGTGGTCGAGGCTGGCCTGAGGATTGGGTCCGGCAGGTCGTGCAGAGAGCTGGGCGGATGGATCAGGTCTTTCTGAACAGGCCGAAATGGAACCGCTGCACGCTGCCCCAGGGGGTATGGTGATCGCGCATCAGCGACTGGATCAGCCGGTAGCCTGGGCCCAGCCGTTTCGACAGGAGGGGCGCGTCATAGCGGGCGACCTGCAGTCCGCTGCATTTTTGCGGGCCATCCGGCGCGAAGGTGCCGATGATGGCGTGGCCACCGGGCGCAAGGGCCGGGTCCATGACCCTCAGATAGGCTTCCTGATCGGCGGCGTCGGTCAGGAAGTGGAACGCAGCCCGGTCATGCCAGACAGCAAAGCGCCGGGAAGGCTGCCAATCCAGGACGTTCGCCACAACCCATTCAACGGGCACATCGTCAGGCAGTCGGGCGCGGGCCTTTGCCAACGCAGTGTCCGACAGGTCGAGCACGGTGATCCGACGGAAGCCCTGTTCCAGCAGGTAATCCACCAGCCGCGACGCCCCCGCGCCGACATCGACGATGGCGGCGTCGATGGTTGCCCCTGTCGCGGCGATCAGGTCGAGCGAGACCTGCGGGCGATCCTCGAACCAGCTTGTCTCGGCTTCTGCCTTGCTCTGGTAGATATCTTCCCAGCGGGTCGGTTCTTCAGGCATCGTCATTCCCTCACAGATCGACCCGCCGCAGCCGCAGCGCATTGCTGATGACCGAGACCGAAGACAGACTCATCGCCGCCGCCGCGATCATCGGCGACAGGAGGAGCCCGGTCACGGGGTAGAGCAGTCCCGCGGCGATAGGCACGCCAAGCGCGTTGTAGGCGAAGGCGAAGAACAGGTTCTGCTTGATGTTGCGCAGGGTGGCGCGGGCGAGTTTGCGCGCCCGCACGATACCCATCAGGTCACCACCCAACAGGGTGATCCCGGCGCTTTCCATGGCCACATCCGCCCCGGTGCCCATGGCGATGCCGACGTCGGCAGCGGCCAGCGCGGGGGCGTCGTTGACGCCGTCGCCCGCCATGGCGATCTTGTGGCCTTCGCGGCGCAACTTGTCGATCAGGTCCTTCTTGGCCTCGGGCAGGATGCCCGCGCGCACCTCGTCGATACCGAGTTTGTCCGCGACGGCCTGTGCCGTTCGCGCGTTGTCGCCTGTCGCCATGATGACGCGCAGCCCTTGGGCATGGAGCTCCTTGATCGCCTGCGCCGTGGACTCCTTGATCGGATCGGCAACCGCCACGATACCGGCGAGCGCGCTATCAACCGCGACGAACATCGCCGTCTTGCCCTCGGCGCGCAGGGTGTCGGCCCTTGCATCGGCCGCGCCCGTGTCCAGCCCCATCTCCTGCATCATCGCCGTGTTGCCGAGCGCGACGGCGCGTCCGCCGATCTGTCCGCGCACACCCTTGCCGGTGACCGCCTCGAACTCGGTGGCCTCTTGCCTTGCGGCGCTCGCCGCTTCGGCCCCCTCCACGATCGCTTCGGCCAGAGGATGCTCGGACCCGCGCTCCAGTGCCGCGGCCAGAGACAGGATGTCCGCATCGGCCACAACCCCCAGCGCCACCGTGTCGGTAAGCTTCGGCTTGCCCATGGTCAGCGTACCGGTCTTGTCCACGATCAGCGTATCGACAGCGGCCATGCGCTCCAGCGCTTCGGCGTCCTTGATCAGCACGCCCGCCTGCGCCCCGCGCCCTGCCGCCGTGGTGATCGAGATCGGCGTTGCGAGGCCAAGCGCACAGGGGCAGGCGATGATTAGCACCGACACCGCAGAAGCGATGGCGAAGACCAGCGCAGGCTCAGGGCCGAAGACGAGCCAGACCACGAAGGCGATGATGGCGACGGCGACCACGGTTGGCACGAACACTGCCGATACCCGGTCCGCCAGCCCCTGGATCGGCGCGCGCGACCGGCGCGCATTCGAGACCATGGTCACGATCTGTGCCAGCACGGTGTCGGACCCGACCTTGCCCGCCTCGATGACGAGGCTGCCGTTCTTGTTGATCGTGGCCCCGGTCACCGCGTCGCCGGGACCCTTTTCGACAGGCATCGACTCGCCGGTCAGCATGCTTTCATCGAGAGATGAACGGCCCTCTGTCACCGTACCGTCAACAGGGACGGCAAAGCCCGGACGCACCCGAAGCCGGTCGCCCTCCATGATGTTCTCCAGCGGCGCGTCGTACTCCGACCCATCGGGCAGGATGCGCCGCGCAGTCTTCGGCGCGAGATCAAGAAGCGCGCGGATCGCATCGCCGGTGCGTTCGCGTGCCCGCAGTTCCAGCACCTGGCCCACGAAGACCAGCGCCACGATCACCACCGCCACCTCGAAATAGGTGCCGACGCCGTGGCCCATTCGATACTGCTCGGGAAACACACCCGGCAGAAAGGTGGCGACCAGCGAGTACAAATATGCCGCCGCGACCCCGAGGCTGATTAGCGTCCACATGTTCGGGCTGCGGTTCACGATCGAGTCCCAGCCGCGCCGGAAGAACGGCAAGGCGGCCCAGAGAACGATCGGCGTGGCCAGCAGGAACTCCAGATAGCTGGCGGTCTGGTGCCCGATCCAGTCGCGCACCGGCAGCGCCACCAGTTCGCCCATCGTAAGGACTATGAGCGGCACCGCGGCCGCCGCCGCAATCCACATCCGCCGCGTGAAGTCCGTGAGTTCCTCGCTGGGCTCGTCCGAGGGCAGCATCGGCTCAAGCGCCATGCCGCAGATCGGGCAGGCCCCGGGTGCATCGCGGACGATTTCGGGATGCATCGGACAGGTGTGCTGGACGTTGGCCGGAGCAGCCTTCTTCTGTCCGCCGGCGCGGCCAGAAGCGTAGAACCACGGATCCGCCTTGAATTTCGTTTGGCACTTCTCCGAGCAAAAATGGAAGGTCTCACCTTTGAACTCGGCGTGACGTCCGTCCGGCTTGACCGCGACCGTCATCCCGCAGACCGGGTCCTTCGCCTTCTCGGTTCCCGCCGGAATGTCGGGCGCCGCTTGATGATGATCGTGCTCCATGGGGGGCCAGCCTTTCAATTGTTTCTCAGCCTAAGGCTTCCAGTCATTGGAAGCTCAAGCCATTTCTCAATGGTCATCGTGAGCACCCTCCCTGACCGGATTGCGCGCGAGAAAAGCCCGCACGAACAGGAACACCAGCGCCATGCCGACGATGCCGATCACGACAATCAGCGGGTCGGACTGCCATTTCATTGCGGCGAAGGCGGCCAGTACCACGGCATCGAGCGCAATTGCTGTCAGGAGCACCCAGCCACGTGCGCCGATCTCCTCGCGCAGATGCCGGAACACGCCCAGGTGGATGATGATGTCCATCACCAGATAGAAGAAGGCGCCAAGCGAGGCGATCCGGCTGAGGTCGAAGAAGACCGTCAGGAAGCCTGCGATCACGACGGTGTAGACGAGCGTATGGTCCTTGATCGTGCCGGGCATCCCGAAATGGCTGTGAGGGATCATCTTCATGTCCGTCAGCATCGCCAGCATCCGCGAAACCGCGAAAACGCTGGCAATCAGACCCGAGGCAGTGGCCACCAGCGCGAGGGCCACCGTCAGATAGAAACCGGTCTGTCCCAGTGCGGGCTGGGCGGCCTCGGCCAGCGCGTAGTCCTTCGCCGCCACGATGCTGTCGAGCGGCAGGCTGGAGCCGACCGCGAACGCGACAAGCAGGTAGACGACGACACAGATCGAAATGGACAGGACAATGGCCCGGCCCACGTTTCGGTGCGGATTGGTCACCTCGGCGCCGCTGTTAGTGATGGTCGTAAACCCCTTGAAGGCGAGGATGGAAAGCGCAACCGACGCCACGAACCCACTTGCGCTAAAATCTCCGCCCGACGCCTCGAACGAGATGCCGCTGGCCCAAAGTCCGGCCGCCCCGAACAGCGCGATGCCGCCCACCTTGAGAACGGCCATGACGATGGACAACAGCCCGACCGATCGGTTGCCGGAGACGTTCGCGAGATAGGCGAAAACAATCAGCCCGACGCCGAGGACCGGCACGAGAACGCTGTCCGGGTCGCCGCCGAATGCTCGCAGGGTGTAGGTTCCGAAGGTGCGCGCGACGAGACTTTCGTTGATGACCATCGACAGCGCCATCAGGAGGGCTGCACCCGCCGCGACTGTCGTCGGTCCATAGGCTTTCTTCAGGATCATCCCAATGCCGCCCGCGGACGGGTATGCGTTCGACATCTTGATGTAGGTGTAGGCGCTGAAGGCGGTCACGATGGCGCCTACGACGAACGAGAGCGGGAAGAGCGGCCCGGCAAGCTCGGCGATCTGGCCGGTCAGCGCAAAGATGCCCGCGCCGATCATCACGCCGGTGCCCATGGCCACCGCGCCCAGCAGGGTGATGCTGTTCTTCTCGTAATCGCTTCTCGTCATGGATTTTCCTTTTCGGGCCTCTTCCGCATGGCCACCCAGAGCAGCGGCAAACCCGTCACGAGCCCGAGGCCGAGCACCGCCCATGTCGTGCGGCTCAGATCTCCGCTGACCGCCTCGCCGCCGAAATGGGCGAGCAGGAAGCTCGCCGGGACGATGCCGGCCAGTGTCGCTAGGGCGAACCGCCAGGCGTGCAGTCGGCTGAATCCTGCGGCGTAGCTGATCATGTCGAAGGACACGAAGGGCATCAGGCGGCTGGCGAAGACCGTCGCAGTCAACGCGGACTGCGACCCGAGAAGCCCGGCATCCACGCGGTCGCCGAACACCCGCCGCAAGACGTCATGCCCCAGAATCCGTGCCAAGCCGAAGGCGATCAGCGCCCCGAGCTCGGCGCCGATCACGACCTGCAACGTTCCCCAGAGATGTCCGTAGGCCGCTCCGGCCGCCAGCGCGATCGGTGCGCTCGGGATCGGGCTGGCCACGACCGCGACGGTCATGAGCGTGACAATCAGAACCGGCCCCCAGAGACCCGCGCGCGCCACCAGCACTTCCAGACGCTCGCCGTCCAACAATCCGCGTGCCTCGTTGAACATCGAAGGCGCGAACTGCCAGACACCGAGCAGCCCGATCCCAAGGATCGCCAGACCTGCAACAACGCCGGCGCGCAGGCTCATCTCAGATCGCCGCGACGGCCGTCGCCAGAAGGCCGCGGACATCACCCGCGACAGCCGTCAGATCGGCGTTCTCGATCGCCTGCATCGACGCCACCGGGTCGATGGCGCTGACCTCGACGCCGCCGTCGACTTCGCGCAGAATGACGTTGCAGGGCAGCATCGCGCCCACCCGAGGCTCGATCCCGATCGCCTGATGCGCCATCTTCGGATTACAGGCGCCGAGAATGCGATAGGCCGACATCTCGACGTCGAGCTTCTTTTTCATCGTCGCCTTGACGTCGATCTCGGTCAGGACGCCGAAGCCATGGTCCGCCAGCGCTTTCCGTGTGCGGTCATCGATGTCGTCGATACCCGCGTCGGAGAAATTTCGATTGATCGTATAAGTCATTCAGAAGTCCTTTCGTTCATTTCCGAAGATATTTTGCCAGGGCGGCTATGGCCAAAACCACGAGTACAAGAATCAGGATCCATGTGATCCAGCCAAAACCCATTCCAAAGCCCATGCCGTCGCCCATATCATTCCAGTTCATCATCACGCCTCCTTCATTTCTGCTGCATGATGCGCCCTTCGTGCGGCCTTTGCGACAACATGGTGCAGGACGGCACGGCACACGGTGGGTGTCTGGACTTCGGGGCGCCCCAAGAGGGCGCCCCGTCCCGGGTCAGACCGACGCCGTAACCGCGAACTCGGTCGTCATGCCCGAGGCCAGGTGCAGCATGTTATGGCAGTGCAGCATCCACCGCGCGGCCTCGCCCGCATCGAGGGCGACGGTGACCATCGACATCGGCGGGACATCGACCGTGTCGCGCAGCGCATCTGCGACGCGGCGGCCGTTCAGACCGGATGGTGGGTGAGGTGATGCCGCGCGTGTGAGAGACATGGACATCCAGTCCGGCACGAACGAGGCCATGGCCGCGATCGACATAGGCGCGGGCGGGCTTCTTTCCGGTGATACGGGCGACCTGGTCGAGCTGGGCGCCCGTCATACGGATTGCCCCGGCAAGGACAAGGCACCGAGCACGAACTGGCCGCCCCTGCAGCGCTCGTTGGTCGTGGCAAAGGAGGTCTTCACGCCGAACTCGTATCGGGTTGCGGTCCTTTCCCTTGCCGATGCGGCGAAGGCGCTTCAGCTTATGGATGGACGCGTGATGTTTATTGCTGATCAAGTTGTGGCAGCGGAGGGGCGTAAGAAGAAACGGAAGAAGCCAAGCCGGCTCACGCCGGTCAGTTCGCGGCCGAAGGTGCGGAATAACATTCCGAAATTATAGCATCGAAACAAGCACATACGAGTTCCCAGTTTCATCCTCTCCGGCGCGCCAACCTGCCAAGGTTGGGGTCGAGGGCCGAATCTCTTCGCCTGCTCAAAACTTCCCAAAAAAATCAAGCGTTTGAGAACGGCCCTGTGGGATCGTCTTTTGCTTAGAGCGCCCTCAACCAGTCGTGATCTAGGCGCAATCTATGCGGCCGGACGAAAGTCGCCGGATGCCATAGCGCGCTGACGGCGGGCCACCGACGAGAGAACTGACCGTCCGGATGTTGATAGATCGGATATGCGAATGCCTCTCATTAGCGTTTCCGGGCTAATCGGATTATACTCATATCAGCGGCTCTGAAGATCCGAGTCGGTTGCACGATCCATGTGGCCACAATTTCGGCGTGTCAACGGCATACCGTTGAAAAGGTCGCGCACCGGCCGAACACAATGTCTCCCGGTGACGCCAGGCTGGGCGGGGCCAAAAACGTCAGGAGGAGTTCCGATCACTGGCAGCGGGTATCGAACTGAGACATTTGCGCTATGCGGTCGCCGCTGCTCATTTCCGGAGCTTCAGGCGCGCGGCTGAGGAACTTGGCGTCAAGCAATCGACGCTGAGCCGCTGCATTCGCCAGATGGAAGACCGACTGGGCGTCCAAGTGTTCGAACGAACCAGCGGTGGTGTGCGCCTGACGACGGCTGGCGCCGAAGTACTGCGCACCTCACGCCACCTTGTCGAAACCGTCGATCATATGGCGGCGACCGCCAAGGACATCGGTCGAGGCGAGGCCGGCCAGCTCGCCATCGGGTTCTACACGTCGCTTTCGGCCGGAAACCTGCGTGCCAGCCTGATGGAGTATGCAGCCCGTTTCCCGAAGGTGGACATCCGAACGATCGAGGGTGCGCGAAGATGCCTGTTCGCCAGCATGGAGCGTGGCACGCTCGACGTCGCCATCGTCACCGGAGAGCCGAGCGCGCGCATTGTGAAGGCCATGCCGTTGTGGAGCGAGCGCGTCATGGTCGCGCTGCCCGAAGGCCACCGGCTGGCGAGCAACAACATCGTCTACTGGACGGATCTTAAGGACGAGACCTTCCTCCTCAGCCAGCGCGATCCGGGACCGGAGATCCAGGACATCCTTCTGGCGAAGCTCGCCGCGCCCGGCGAGCGGCCGAAGGTCATCAGCCATGACATCAGCCGCGAGAACATCAAGAGCCTGGTCGGGGCGGGATTCGGCGTCAGCCTAATGTGCGAGGCGTGCGTTGGCGCCAGCTATGCGGGCGTGGTCTATCGCGAGGCGCGCGACGGCAACGGTCCGAGCCGCATCAGCTATGCTACCTACTGGCACGGCGACAACGACAATCCGGCGCTGGCGCATTTCCTCAACCTGCTCGAGGAGCGCTATCCCTTGCTGTCCAATGGCGACTGAGGTTTCCGCCGCGCCTTCGCGAATGCGCGATCGGTCGCCATGAAGCGTTCCACCATCGGGGCGACCAGCTTGGCCGGCTCGCCGAGAGGCTGGCCCGTCTCCCGACCCAGGACCTCCGCATAGGCGACGAGGTCGCGATGCACCGCGGCGGGAAGCTCGATGGTGAGTTTGACCGGCCGGTCGTCGGCAATGGGGCCGAGTTTCAGTTTTGCCATGGATCATCCGCCATAGGGTTCGAGAACAAGGTCGCGCGTAACGATCACGCGGACGGGAAAGCCGGGCCGGATGGTCAGCGTCGGCGCAATATTGAGCTGGCGCCGAACGATCTGCTGGCCGGCGTCGTTGATCGTGTCCTGCGCACCGCCGCGAATGGCGCTGATCAGGCGATCGTTGTCGTCGGCGGCCAGTTCCGCCCCAACACCGAGCAGGGTCGAGAGCGCGGCCGCCTTGGCGATGTCCCACCAGTGATAGTCGACGCCGTCCTCAAGCCCGGCATAGCCTTGCGTGTCGGCTCCAGATTGACGTTCCAGTATAATGGAACGCCCGTTCGGAAAGATCAGCCGGTTCCAGACGAGCAATACACGACGCTGGCCGAAGCCCACATCATTGCTGTATTCGCCGATGATGCGCGTGCCCTGGGGGATCAGGAGCATGCTGCCCGTCGGACTGTCATAGATGTGCTGGGTGACCTGCGCGGTGATCTGTCCGGGCAGATCGGAGCGAATGCCGGTGATGAGCGCGGCCGGAATCACGGACCCGGCCTGTAGCACGTAGGGCGACGCCGGCGGCATGACGCGATCGGGCGCGACGGTGCGCCGGTCCACGAGACCGTTGAGGAAGGCGAGATCGCTGTTCTGAGCGGCTGGCGGCTGACCGCCGAGACTGAGCCCCACGGTTTCGGGCGCAGGCGTAGCATTCGCCGTGGCCGGGGCGGTCTGGAAGAAGACCCGGCTGGTGCGCGCCGCCTCATCTTCGGCAAGGCGTCGTTGTTCTTCCGGATCGACCGCCGGCGTGTTCATCGTGGGTGGGACGACGGGCCGCCCACGCTCCTGGGCGTCAAGGATCGGCCGGCCGAGATCGCCGGGCAAGGCGGGACCGAGCACCGGGCCGGTATAATCGCGTGGCAATTCATTGAGTCCGTCTGCGGTGCTGCGGTTCTCGGTCGAATAGAGCTCCTCGCTGCCAACTCCGTCCTCCGGGGTCTGAAGCGCATAGATGAGCGCACCACCGACGCCGAGCGCGGCGACGAGGCCGATGCCGGCCAATACCCGGCGCGAGAGGCGCGTGACGCGCGGAGGATTGCCGCGCAGCCGCATCGGTTCGGCCGTGTCGGCGGGCGATGCGGTGAGCGGAGCGCTTTCGTCTTTATTGTCATCGATATCGTTCATGACGCAGGCCTCCCGTCGATTCGCACGATCCTGACTGTCTGCTGCCGGTCGCCGCTGCCGAGACGCAGCTCGGCAGCGGCGAAGATACGGTCCACGATCAGGATGTTGCGATAGATGCGGCTGTTCGCGATCTCCGGCTCTCCATCGGCGCCGAGCACGAAGAGCGGCGGCATCTCGCCCTGCACGATTCCGGCGGGGAAGACGATATAGACCCGTCGCCCGTCATCGAAGACCGACACCGGCCGCCAGGGCGGGCTGTCGCCTTGCAGGCCGTAGCGATAATGCCGCGCCGAGGTTGCTGGAATGGTCGGGGTGGCCGGTGTCGCGCGCTGCGTGGCCGGCGGCTGGGGATAGGCCCAGGCGACCGCCGGCATGTAAGGTTCCTCTTCGGCGCGCAGTTCGATCATATACGTCCGGCGATCGGTGGTGACGACGAGGTTGGTCGTGATGTCCGGACGCGTCGGCTTGACGAGGATATGGACGCGCCGTGTCGCGCCGGAACCGCTTGTCGTGTCGCCGATGATCCATCGCGCGGTATCGCCGGCCGCGATCGGCCCCGCCCCGGTGAGAGTCTCGCCCGGCTCGAGCGCGATATTGGTGATCTGGCCGGGTGCGGCATAGACCTGATAGAGCGCGCCTTCGCTCCAGGGATAGATCTGGATCGCGTTGTAATAGCCTTCACGACGGGGCTCGACGCGCGCTGCTGCATTGGCGTTCTCTACCCGGCCGCTCGGCGTGGCCGCCGCTGAACCACCCCGCGCGACTGTCCAGGCCGGCGGCGTGTGCAGGGGCCGCGGGCGATCGTCCGTGGCCGATGCCTGTACCGTGGGTAGTGGTGGCACGCTGTCGTCGTAACGGATCTGCGGAGGGCGATTCGTGGCGCATCCCGCGAGCGCCGTGGCGGAAAGCAGCGCAAACGCCAACGCGGATTTACGGAAAACCGGACGTGCGGGTTTGCGGAAGATCGTGCTCATTGGCCCATCTCCCGCGACCAGTTGATGGCGTTGACGTAGATGCCAAGCGGATTGGCGCGCAGCTTCTCGGCGTCGCGCGGCGGCTGGATGACGATGGTCAGGATCGCCGTCCATCGCTCCGTGACGGAGAGCTGCCCGTTCTCGAAATGCCGCTCAGTCCAGGCGACGCGGAAGGAGTTCGGCGAAGCGCGGATGACGCTGGAGACCTCGACGGAGACCTGGCTCTGTCCGACGCGCGTGAAGGGATCGTTGGCCCGCGCATAGTCATTGAGGGCGAGCGCCCCGCGATCGGTGGTGAACTCGTAGGCGCGCAGCCAGTTCTGGCGCACCACGATCGCATCGGCGGGGATCGAGCGCACCTGCTCGATGAAGTGCGCCAGATGAAACGCGATCTGCGGATCACTCGGCCGGTAGTCGGCAGTGGCGGGGGCGACCGCCTGCGCCTGGCCGAGATTGTCGACCTGTACCACCCAAGGCACGACCGAGCCGGTGGCAGACTGCCAGACCAATGCTCCAGCGAAGCCGCCGGAGAGGATCAGGCAGCCGAATGCCATCAGCCGCCAGTTGCGCGCCTGCACACGGGCCGAGCCGATGCGTTCGTCCCAGACCTGGGCCGCACGCTGATAGGGCGTCTCGGGTTCGGGTGATTTGCCGTAGTGAGTCGAGGATCGTTTGAAGAAGCTCATGAGCGGTTCCCTTCGGAAAGATTGACGGAGCTGGCGCCGCCATGGCTGTCGCCGGATCGCACGGCATGGGCAGTGGCCTGGACTCCATGGGAGAGCCGCTGGGAGCGCTTCATGCGCTTGGCCCAATCCGGAGGACCGTCGGAGGCGGATGAGGGGGATGGTGCAGCCGCGGTGGTTGCTGCACCGCTCGCATTGCCTAGAGTGCCGCCCGTCGTCTCGAAGGCTGCCCGGCCGCCGGCTTGAAAGCTCTGCCTTAGGCTGCCGGAGGCGTTGGCGCTGGCGCGCCGCAGTGGAGAGACGGCGGCGCGCGCGCCTGTGCTCGCTACAGCGCCGAGCCCAGAGGCGACGCCTGCGGCGCCCGACTGACCGGCCGAGCCAAGGCTGTAGGCGGTCGCGGCGCCTCCCGCCGCGGCGACGCCGCCGCGAGCAGCGGCCGCGGTCCCAGACAGCGCCATACCGCCACCACGCGCTGCCAGACCAGCGGCACCCACGCCGGCAAGCGCGGCACCGCCAACGGCAAGGCCGGTGCCGACTGCGGCCCCAGCACCGAGCTGCGGTCCGCCGGACACGATGCCGTTCGCAATGCCGGGTCCGAAGATCCCAAGGCCGAGCAGCGACAGCGCGGCCAGCACCACGGCCATCGCCTCGTCGATGGTCGGGGTGACACCGCCGAAGCCGGCGGTGAACTGCGAGAACAGTGTGGAACCGATGCCGATGATGACGGCGAGCACCAGAACCTTGATGCCGGACGAGATCACGTTGCCCAGCACCCGTTCGGCCATGAACGCGGTCTTGCCGAAGAGGCCGAAGGGAATGAGTACGAATCCTGCCAGCGTCGTCAGCTTGAACTCGATCAGGGTGATGAAGAGCTGGATGGCGAGGATGAAGAAGGCGAGAAGCACCAGCGCCCAGGCAAAAAGAAGGCAGGCGATCTGGATGAAATTCTCGAAGAAGGCGACCCAACCCATCAGGTCGGAGATCGACTCGAGCAGCGGCCGGGCGGCATC
Source organism: uncultured Tepidamorphus sp. (assembly GCA_905479765.1). GTDB lineage: Bacteria > Pseudomonadota > Alphaproteobacteria > Rhizobiales > Tepidamorphaceae > Microbaculum. The sequence continues at coordinate 20,463 of CAJQNW010000086.1, forward strand.
GAGGCCGGTCTGGGCGACACGGCCCGGCCGCATCAGGTCGGCCGCGGTGAAGCTGGTACCGGACGCCATCAGGCCGAGGCCGGCAAAGCTCTCGAAGACGATGCGGGCCAGATTGTTCCAGTTGCCGATGATGTAGGCGAAGACGCCGACAAACAGGGTCTTCTTGACGAGACGGGCGATGATGTCGTCGTCGGCGCCCCATGACCAGAACAGCGCGGCCAGCGTCACATCGATGACGATCAGCGTCGTGGCGATGAAGGCCACCTCGCCGCCGAGGAGCCCAAAGCCGGAATCGATATAGCTGGTGAAGACTCCGAGGAAACTGTCGATGACGCCTGTCCCGCCCATGGATCGCTAGTCCTCGCTGCTCTGGGGGGTGACGGGGGTCGGCGTGCGACCGAGGAAGCGATCGCGGGTTTCCGCCCAGGTGCGTAGACATTCGGGATCGCGCGCCGCGGCCTCTCCCATCTGCTGGCAGCGGCGCTGGGCTGCGCGCAGCGGGTCGGCGGAAGCAGCCAGCGCCGGCGCGGAGGCCGGTCGCATCGGCTCATCCTTGCGCGTCATCTGGATCACCGTCGCCGTGATGGCGAAGGCGACGAAGATGATCGCGCCTATCCGCGCCATGTTCTTGCCTTCCATCGGTTTCCCCTTCCGGCCGTCTGGCTCGTCAGTTGCCGTTGTTGAACATCTGCGCGTTGCCGGGCTGGTAGCCGGTGCCCGGCGTGAGGAAGCGCTCGCGTTGGATTCGGCCTTGTTCGGCCGCGGCTGCGCGCTCGGCATCGGTCAGCGCCTGTGCCCGGCCGTTTGCGGCAATGACGGCGGTGAGGTCGGCGAGCTGCTGCGCCTGAAGCGCGAGGAGCTGGTTGCCGGCCTGTGTCGCCTGCAAGGCGCCGGTCGCGCCCTGGCTCTGACCGACCAGCGCCGACATCTGCGCGCGATTGGTCTCGATATTGCCGACCACGCCGGCCTGGACACGCATGGCGTCCTGGAGCCCGCCGACTGTGTTCTCCCAGCGCGATCGCGCGTCGGCGATGAGCCGCTGTTCCGACGTATTCAGATCGATGTTGCGGTAATTCTGCTGGAACGCCTGGTCGATCTGCTGGACGTCGAAGGCGATGTTCTGGGCCTGCTGGAGCAGTGCCTGCGTCCGGCCCACGGCCTGCTGGAGCTGCTGCAAGGACGAATGAGGCAGACTCGCGAGGTTGCGGGCCTGGTTGATGAGCATCTGCGCTTGGTTCTGCAGCGAGGTGATCTGGTTGTTGATCTGCTCGAGCGCCCGCGCCGCCTGGAGCACGTTCTGCGCATAGTTGGTGGGGTCATAGACAATCCACTGCGCCTGCGCCGGGGGCGCCAGCACCATCGGAAGCGCCGCGATCGGCGCGGCGATCAGCGTGGCGGCAAAGCGGGCCGCGCGTGTATTGGGTTTACTAATCTTCATGGCCGGGACTCCTTTTCGGCTTGGGGGAGAAGACTGCTGAGGTCGGGAATGAGGTCGGCGGCCCAATCGACGCCGCGATGGCGGAGCCAGGCGTCGAGGAAGTCGCCGCGACCATGTTCGGTGAGGATGCTGGCGATGGCGGTTTGATCGGTCCTGGCGGAGGTGGCGCAGAGCGCGAGCGCCACCTCGCTGAGGCCCAGCTCGAACAGCCGGTTGCCGCGCCGCGACTGGCAGTAATAGTCGCGCTTGGGCGTCGCCCGCGCGAGGATCTCGATCTGCCGGTCATTGAGGCCGAAGCGCCGGTAGATCGCGGTGATCTGAGGCTCGATCGCCCGCTCATTGGGCAGGAGCAATCGTGTTTGGCAGCTCTCGATGATCGCGGGCGCAATCGGGGAGCCGTCGATGTCGCTGAGGCTCTGCGTGGCGAAGACCACCGAAGCGTTCTTCTTTCTGAGCGTCTTCAGCCACTCGCGGAGTTGACCGGCGAAGCCTTCGTCGTCCAGCGCCAGCCATCCCTCGTCGATGATGATGAGGGTGGGCGAGCCGTCGAGCCGATCTTCGATGCGGTGGAAGAGATAGGCGAGCACCGCCGGCGCCGCGCCGGTGCCGATCAGGCCCTCGGTCTCGAAGGCCTGCACAGACGCCTCGCCGAGATGCTCGACCTCCGCGTCGAGCAAGCGGCCGTAGGCGCCGCCGACGCAATAGGGCCGCAGCGCCTGCTTGAGGTCGTTGGACTGAAGCAGCACGACAAGGCCGGTGATCGTGCGTTCCTCGACGGGTGCCGAGGCGAGTGAGGTCAACGCCGTCCAGAGATGTTCCTTCACCTCCGGCGTGATCCCGACGCCCTCACGCATGAGAATGGCCACGATCCAGTCGGCGGCCCAGGCGCGCTCGGCCGTCTCCTCGAGACGCGAGAGCGGCTGCAGCGAGACGCTGTGCTCGTCGCCTTCGGTGAGACCGCCGCCCAAATCGTGCCAGTCGCCGCCCATGGCGAGCGCTGCGGCACGGATCGAGCCGCCGAAATCGAAGGCGAAGACCTGGGCGCTCGCATAGCGGCGGAACTGCAGCGCCATCAGCGCCAGAAGCACGGACTTGCCCGCGCCGGTCGGACCGACGACGAGCGTGTGCCCGACATCGCCGACATGAAGGGAAAACCGGAACGGGGTCGAGCCCTCGGTCTTGCCGAACAGCAGTGGGGGCGCTGCAAGGTGCTCGTCCCGTTCCGGCCCCGCCCACACGGCACTCAGGGGGATCATGTGGGCGAGATTAAGCGTGGAGATCGGCGGCTGGCGGACATTGGCGTAGACATGTCCTGGCAGCGAGCCGAGCCACGCATCGACAGCGTTGAGGGTTTCGGGCATCGCGGTGAAGTCGCGGCCCTGGATGACCTTCTCGACGAGGCGCAGTTTCTCGTCGGCGACGCGCGGGTCTTCATCCCAGACCGTCACCGTCGCGGTGACACAGGCGACACCGGCATAGTCCGCCCCGAGCTCTTGCAGCGCGAGGTCGGCGTCCGCCGCCTTGTTGGACGCGTCGGTGTCGACCAGCACCGAGGCCTCGTTGGTCATCACCTCTTTCAGTATCGCTGCGATCGACTTGCGCTTGGCGAACCACTGGCGCCGGATTCGGGTCAGCAGCTTCGTCGCATCGGTCTTGTCCATTAGGATGGCACGGGTCGACCAGCGATAGGGAAAGGCCAGCCGGTTGAGTTCGTCGAGCAGGCCCGGTGTCGTGGCCGTCGGAAACCCGGTGATGGTCAGGACGCGCAGATGCTGGTCGCCAAGACGCGGTTCGAGCCCGCCGGCGAGCGGCTGGTCGGCGAGCAGCGCGTCCAGATACATCGGGGTTTCGGGCACGCGGACGCGATGACGCTTGGTCGACACGCAGCCGTGCAGATAGGTCAGGGTCTCCGCGTCATCTAGCCAGTGGCATTCGGGCATGAAGGCTTCGACCAGGCGTAGAACGCGGTCGGTCCGGTCGGCGAAGCCGGCCAGTACCTCATGCGGATCGATGCCCTTGGTCTCGCGGCCTTCATAGAGCCAGCCCTCGGCGCGGGCGGCGTCCTCAGCCGGCGGCAGATAAGTGAGGGTGAGGAAATAGCTAGATTCGAAATGCGCGCCAGCCTCCTCAAAGCTCGCCTTGCGCTCGGCATCGACCAGCGCCGACGCGGCATCAGGAAAGCGGCCGTCGGGATAGCTGTTCGACGGAAGGCGTTGCGCTTCCACGAAGATGGCCCAGCCCGATCCGAGACGGCGGAAGGCGTTGTTCAGCCGGCCGGCGACGGCGACGAGTTCGGCTGGAACCGCTGAATCGAGGTCCGGTCCCCGGAACCGCACCGTGCGCTGGAAGCTCCCGTCCTTGTTGAGGACGATCCCTTCGCCGACCAGCGCCGCCCAGGGCAGGAAATCGGCGAGGCGTGCGTTGCGATTGCGGTATTCGGCGAGGTTCATCATGGGCGGTTCCTCTCGCTCAGACCGTCAGATGCGCGGGAATGCGCAGGTGCCGGCGGCCCACTTCGACGAAGAGAGGGTCGCGCTTGGCGGCCCAGACGGCGGCCAGATGACCGATGGCCCAGATCGCGATGCCAGCGAGCCAAAGCCGCAAGCCAAGCCCGATGGCGCCCGCGAGCGTGCCGTTCATGATGGCGATGGCGCGGGGCGCACCGCCGAGCAAGATCGGCTCGGTCAATGCCCGGTGGACCGGGACCGAGAAGCCGAGCAGCTCGCCGTCCTGTTCGCCAAGGCTCGACATCAGACGAGCGCTCCGCCGCCGAAGGAGAAGAACGACAGGAAGAACGAACTTGCCGCGAAGGCGATCGACAGACCGAAGACGATCTGGATGAGGCGCCGGAAGCCGCCCGACGTGTCCCCGAAGGCGAGTGTCAGGCCGGTGATGATAATGATGATGACGGCGAGGATCTTGGCGACCGGCCCCTCGATCGATTCGAGGATGGACTGGAGCGGTGCCTCCCATGGCATGGAGGAACCGGACGCATGAGCGGCAGGTGTGGTCATCAGGGCGATGACCGCGACCGAAGCCGCCGCAGCCAGGCGGTGGCGGACGTTACGCGGGGTCTGGTTCATGTGGGTTTTCCTTTGCGGCTGGTGTGAGAAGAGGTGCACCGGGCGCGACGACGGCTGTCACGACACGGTAATCGCCATCTGGCCCGAGGCCTTCCACGCGAGCGAGTTCGGAAAGACGGCGGGCTGAGCCACGGCCCGACAGCACCGCCACGAGATCGATGGTCTCCGCGATCAGAGCGCGCGGGACGGTGACGATGGCTTCCTGGATGAGCTGTTCGAGACGGCGCAGCGCGCCGAGCGCTGTGCCCGCGTG
>CAJQNW010000087.1 GCA_905479765.1 uncultured Tepidamorphus sp.
ATTGCGTCGGAGATCGAGGGCCTGCGGGGCATTTCGCATAATGTCGTGAGCTCGCTGGAAGATATTCGAAAGTCCATGCAGCAGGTGCTCGACTACGTGTCCTCCACGGCTGCCGCCGTCGAGGAGCAGAGCACGGTGACCAACGAGATGTCGGGAAACATGCAGCGGGCGGCGGAGGAAGCAAACCAGATCGGGCAGGTAGCCTGACGCCTGGCCTTCAACCGGAAATCATGGACGCCGGCTGGACCCGTTCCAGCCGGCGTTTTCGATTCCGGTGCATCGGACCTTGACGAGGATCAATGTGGCCCGACGCGTTTTTTCATTCGCTTGGCCGGTCCGGAACGGACCGGAGTTCAACGAAATGAGGAAACGTCATGTCGGACGGGGAAACACTGGTCATTGTCGCGATCGTCGCGGTATTTGCAGTCTTCATGATCATGCTGGCGTGGGGCGACAGGCACACGCGTGGTAGCCGCGGCAGGTGGGACTAGAGGATTTCCCGGAGAGCGCCGCTCTCGAAACGGGGACAACAAAAAAGGCCGGTCCGCAGCGGACCGGCCTTTTCTTTGATTCGTCGGCGTCCGCCGGCTGCTCAGGTCATGCGGCCCGAGGCGTCGGCGAGGATTGCGTAGACCTTGCTCGGCTCCGAGGTCAGGTACATTTGCCGCATGACGCCGTCGCGGTCCGACCGCGAGATGTCCTCGATGAGCTGCTCGAAGCCATCGAGATAGCGATCGATCGCATCGCGCAGTTCCGGCTCGCGGCGATACTTGCGCCGTACCTCGTCGATCACGCCGCGGTCGCGCTGGGCGAACAGGCGGCGGATGAAGATATCCCGCTCGCCGCGCCGGTAGCGCTCGTACAGCTCTATGAAGGCGTTGTCGTCGATGGAGCGGACGATGTCGACGGCGATGGCGTTGAGCGACTCCATCATATGCGCCGGCGACCGTTCGGCAGGCTCCTCGGCCTGACGCGCGGCCGGCTCGGCCTCGTCGGGGCGGCCGGCGCGGGCGAGCACGTCGGACAGCGACCAGCGATCCCCGCCGGAGGGGCTTCGCGCTTCCGAAGCGGGAGGCACCGATTGCTTGGGCGGGCTTGCCGGTGCCGGCCTGGCCGGTTCGCGGCGCGCAGGCGCTTCGGCAGCGGGCCGGGGCGCCGCCGGAGCAGGGCTTTGCGTGACGACCGGGGCCACCGGGGCCTGGGTGGCGGCGGCGCTGGCCACGGCGCGTCTGCGTTCGGGCACGGCCACATCCAGCGCATTGCCGTGCCGGGAAACGATCTCGGACAGCTCGTTGAGCGCCTTGATCTGATCGGCGACGGCGCGGCGCATCGTTGCCGCATTCTCCTGTGTCTCGCGCGGCAGCTCGAAGACGCCGCGCTTGAGCTCGGTGCGGGTCGCCTCGAGTTCCTCGGCGATCGCCTTGGCGGCGGTGCGCATGTCCTGCGAGGCATCGCCGAAGCGCTGCGTGGTGGTCTGCAGCAACTCGGCGATTTCCTTGGTCGCGCCTTCGAAGCCCGAGCGAACGGCGCCGGCGGCCCGTTCGCCTTCTTCGCTGGCCGACAGCCGCATGTACTCGAGTTGCTCGGCGATGGTGCGCGAGGAGCTCGACGCCGTGTCGGAGAGCATCTGCCTGATTTCCTCGGCCGCAGAGCGCAACGAGTCGAACTGTTCGGTGACGACGCGGGCCGACAGCTGAGCTTTGTCGGCGATCCCCGAACTGGCGCGGTCGGCGATATCCTGGATGCCCTGGATTTCCTCGGCCACGGCGCGCGTCGAACTGACCGCACGGTCGGACATGTTCGTGGCGATTTCGTCCGCGGCCGCCTGGATGTTCTGGATCTCCGCAGCCACGGCGCGCGTCGAGCTGATCGCGCGGTTGGACATATTCGCGGCGATTTCGTCCGCGGTCGCCTGGATGTTCTGAACCTCCTCGGCCACGGCCCGTGTCGAGCCAATCGCGCGGGTCGACATGGCGCCGGCGATTTCGTCGGCGCTTGCCCGCATGCGCTCGATCTCCGACAGCAGCGCCTGCGCGGAGCTGGTGGTGCGATCGGTGACGGTCTCGGCGACGTCGTCGGCGGCGCGGCGCACGGCGTCGAGCTGCTCGTAGATCGCCTTGGTCGAGGTGATCGCACGCTCGCCCATCGCACCGGCCAGGTCCTCGACCGAACCGTTGAGGCGCTCGAACTCGGACAGAAGCCGTTCGGAGGCCTCCCGGGTCGAGTTCTGCAGCATCTCGCCCAGCGAGTTGGCGCGCGCCTCGGCCGCCACCAGCGTGCGCTCGATGGCGCTGGTGTAGCCGGTGATCAGGCCGTCGATCTCCTGCGCCCGCGCGGTTAGGCTCGAGGCCAGTTCATCAAGCCGCGAGCGGCGCGCCTCGATGGACGCGTCGATTTCGGCATTGGTGCGGTCGAGGCGATCGGCGGTCTCTGCCAATGCCTTGCCCTGGGCGTCGAAACGGCCGGCCATGTCGCCGATATCGGCCAGCACCCTGGTGGACATATCCTCCAGGAGCTTGACCTGCGTGCTCATGCGCTCGCTGGTCTTGTCGGCATCGTCGGACACCGCTTCGACCGCCGTGCGGAACTCGCCGACACGTTCGTTCAGCGTCGACTCGATGGCCGACAGGTTGTCGCTGGCCCCGGTGAGCACCGACCGCAGCAAGGTGTTGGAGTCGCCCAGCCGCTCGAGGATGGCCTCGATATTGGTGGTCAGCGACGTGTTGGTCTCGCTGATCTCGTCGATGATCTTGCGGCCGCGCGATTCCAGCGCGTCGTAGGCATGCTGGCCGCTTTCCGAGATCGCCCTGGTCACTTCCAGGCCCTGCTGGGCGATCTGCTTGGTGACTTCGCCGCCCTTCGTCGACAAGGCGCGCGACACTGTGTCGGCGGCGCCGCCGACGACGGTCTCGATCTCGCTGGTGCGGCTGGTGATCTCGTTGATCAACCGCCCGCCGCGCACGACCAGCGTTTCCTCGAGATCGCTGGCGCGAGCCGCCAGCTGATCGTTGATTTCGCCCGAACGGCTGGCCAGTACCTCATTGATGCTTGCGGCGCGCGAGGAGAGCGTCTCCTCGATCTCGCCGGTGCGGGTCGCCAGGGATTCGTTGATGCTGGCCGCCCGTGTCGACAGGGTTTCCTCAAGCTCACCGGTGCGGGCCGCCATCGTTTCGTTGATGCTGGCGGCACGCGTCGACAAGGTCTGCTCGATCTCGTTGGCGCGTGCGCCGAGCGTCACGTTGATTTCGCCGGCGCGTGTGCCGAGGGTTTCATCGATCTGGCCGGCCAGCGCGCTGAGCGTCCGATTGATCTCGCTGGCACGCGTGCCAAGCGTTTCGTTGATCTCGCTGGCGCGGGTGCCGAGCGTTTCATTGATCTCGCTGGCGCGTGACCCGAGCGTATCGTTCAGCTTCCCGGTGTGGTGGCTGAGCGTGGACTCGATGGACTCGACGCTGCGGCCGAGCGTCTGCTCGATCTCCCCGACGCGGGCGGACAGGCGTTCGTCGATCTCGCTTGTGCGCTTGCCCAATGTCTCGTCGATCTGGGAAGTGCGCTCGTCCAGCGTGTCGCCGATGGTGCGGGCGCGGTCGCCGAGCGTCTTTTCCAGTGCCTCGCCCTTCTCGGTGAGGGTGGTGGAAATCTCGCCGAGCCGCGAGCCGAGCATTCCGTCGATTTCCGAAGCGCGGTCGGCGACGGAACGGACGAACGAGTCGGCCCGGTTCGACAAGGCTTTCTCGATGGAATCGCTGCGTGCCTCGAGCGTGGCGCCGAACCGGTCGAGCTGGCTGTCGAACGCCGTCGTCAGTTCGTGCCCGCGCGTTGCCAGCGTTTCGCTGACTTCGGCAGAGCGATTGGCCAGGATTTCGTTCAACTCGGCGGAACGATGGTCGAGCAGTTCCGAGATTTCGGTCGACCGGAACGCCAGCTTGTCGACGAGTTCGCTGCCCTTGACGGTGAGCGTGTGGTCGACGTCGGCAACCGTGCGGCGGAGGCTTTCCTCGACCTCCTGGCTGCGTCCGCCCATGGCTTCGAGCAGCTTTTCGGAAGCCGAATTGAGGCTTTCGCTCAATTGCGCGCTGCGCTGGCCGATCGAGCGGGCAACCTCGGCGCCGGCGGTCCCGAGCTGTTCGTTGTATTCGGCGGTGCGACGGACGATGTCGTCGACGAAGACGGTTCCGGTGGCCGCCAGCCGCTCGGTCAACTCGGCGCCGCGATTGGTGACCGTGTCCTCGATGAGCTTGCTGGTGTCGTCGATCCGCGCGGTCAGGGCGTTGCCGCTGGAGGAAATGGTCTCGGAAATCTGCTCGCCGACCTGGGACAGGCGGTCGGTCACTTCGGTGCCGCGCTGGACGAGCGTTTCGGAGAGCAGATTGCCGGTTTCGCTGAGGCGATGGGTGACCTCGGCGCTGCGGTCGGTCAGCGAGTGGATCAGCGAATGGCCGGTGGAGGCCAGCGTCTCGTTGATGGCGTTGCCGCGTTCCGACAGATCCTGGACGATGTCGATACCCGTCCGTTCAAACGCCTCGTTCACCTCGCGGCCGCGCTGATCGAGCGTCGAGGTGACCATTTCACTGGCTTCGGTCAGGGTGGTGGCGACGTCATGACCGGTGTGCGAGAGGCGGCGGACAAATTCGTCGCCGTGGGTGGTCAGCGTCGAAATGAGATTGTCGCCGGACGCGGTGAGGGCATCGGCCATCTCGTCTCCGCGCCGGGTCAGCGCATCGGTGACGCGGTCGCCGGCAGACGCGACGGCTTCGGTAATCCGGTCGCCGACGGTCGCCAGGTCGTGCGACATGTTCTCGTGGGCTCCGGAAATCGCGGCGCGCAGCCGGTCTCCGTTGTTCAGCAACGCCTCGCGCTCGTTCGACATCTGGTCGATCAGCGAGCGGACGCGGATTTCGTTCTCGTGATACGCGCGTTCCAGCGAGGATACCTCGCTGTGGATCAGGGCCTCGAGCTCGCCCGCGCGCGCCAGCGCGCGCTCGACGCCGTCGCCCATGGCGGCGACTTCGCGGCGAACGGCCTGTCCGACGGTCATCACCGCTTCCTTGGCAACGCCTTCGGGCTCGGCGAGGCGGATCGCGGCCTCGGTCAGCGAACGGCTGGCGATGCGCAGATCCTGGGCGCGCCAGATCATCGCCGCGGTGGCGAAGAACATCAGTACGGGAACCGCGATAGCGCCCCAGACCAGCACGATTCCGGGGTCGGAGCGCACGAGGTCAGGGTCGGTCAGGGCGTAGAGGGACGAGCCGTACAGGCCATACCCGATGGCGCCGCAGATACCGATCCACACAGCCGAGACGACACCGGCGACCCAGAACGGGGTGCGCGGCGCTGTGCGCTGCATCTGATAGACGATGTGGCTCAGCGTCGGGCGATCGTCATTGGCGGGACGCGCGTCGTTGGCGGGACTTTCCGACGGACGGGCGGCGGGGCGGCGTCGCTCGGGCGCCGGCTTGCCGTTGCCCTTGGCAGGATGCTCGCGGGCCGCCTCGACGACGCGCTCGACAGCCCGGTTGACCGATTCCGTCGCCTGTTCGGCGCCGTTGCTTCCCTTGGCCGCCGTATCCGCCACAAGATCGTCGCCGCTCAACGACAGGGCCTCTTCGACCGCCGAAAGGGCCGCCTCGGCCGCATCACGGGATTTCGGAGATTGCTTTGCCATTATCAAATTGCCTCGCGTCCGTACTCAATACCAGCCGGGCAGCGCCCGCCGCTCTTCGGATCCAACGACGGGTTCAACCGTCCTTCGGAGTTGAGGAACCGTCCCCACTTCCGACGCACGATACCACCAAACCCCTTAACCCACATCTTCGGGCGTCGAACATGCCGAACGCCCGATCCATGCCACCTGACACCCAGTCAGCTGACACTTGCCGCGCGGCACAGTGTAATGCCAAATTCAAGCGGGGAAAACACCCGCTCGTGAGTGTGTTAATACATCGTTAACGATGGAGGTTGAGGGTGGCCGGGGCTGGCGTCGACGGGGAGCGATCCCAACAACCGAGTTCGGCGCAACGCAGCTACCTGGAGCGCGGCGTCGGCCAGCCGGGTGGCAAGTTACCCCTGTTCGCCGGTGATGGCCGTCAAATCAATCACCAGACGATCCGCTCCTGCATCGAAAGCGGTTGGGCCGAGCCGTGGTTCAACAATCCGATCAAGCCCGATTGGCTCGTCTGCCGGCTGACCGAAGCGGGCTATCGGGTTCTGGGAGAAACCCCGCCCGAGCGCTGAGCAATCCCGATCGCTGAACATCTGCGGGTCTGTACGAATGGATTAACCCCTCATTATCAAGGGGGCGGCACAATGCGGTGCAACATACGGGCGTGAAACACGACCGGAACAAGGAGCCGCAAATGGGCCAGCTTGCCGATTCAAGTCATTTCGGTGACACCCCGGAGGTGTACGATTCTCCGGTCGATCTCGTTCACCTGGCGCGCCACACCTTCGGCGATGCCGAGCTTGAGCGCGAAGTGCTTCAGCTGTTCGTGACGCAGTCCCGCATTTATCTCAATCGGCTCAAGGAAGCCCGCGACGTCGAGCAATGGCGCCGTGCGGCCCACACCATCAAGGGTTCGGCGCGCGGTATCGGCGCCTGGGGTGTGGCCGAACGTGCGGAAGTCATCGAACGTCTCGGGCACAAAGTCGACGATGATCGATGCCGCGAGGCAATCGTTGCCCTGCAGCAGGAAGTCGACACCGCGAACGCGTACATTCGAAGTCTTTTTGTCGAGCATTGAATCCCGCAATTTCCTGCCCGACCGCAGTAACAGACGTCACAGGGGCTGGCGCCCGGACGGAACTTCGCCTATAGGGGCAATTCGTGCGCTTTGCCGACCGTTAGCGGCGATCCCCCCATTTTTCACCGCCGATCAGACTGTCTCATGCCCAAAATCACCTTCATCGAGCACACCGGAACCGTCCACGAAGTCACTGGAGACGCGGGATCCACCGTCATGGAAGCGGCGATCCGCAACGCGGTTCCCGGCATCGAGGCGGAGTGCGGCGGGGCGCTGGCCTGCGCGACCTGCCACGTCTATGTGCGCGAGGACTGGTTCGAGAAGACCGGCGGGCCCTCCGAAATGGAGGAGGACATGCTCGATTTCGCCTACGAAGTGCGGCCAACCAGCCGGTTGTCCTGCCAGATCAAGATTTCCGACGAACTCGACGGACTGACCGTCGATATTCCCGAACGGCAGGGCTGATTTGCTCGGCGATTCATTGTCGCAGCCGGACTTTTTTGACAGACCGCAACGCATTCTATAAGCACATCCGCCTTATCGTCCCCTGTCGGCCTCGTGATGACCATCCAACGAGAGGGAGACGACATGAAACTCATCGTCACCGACCGCGACGGTCGTGAGCATATCCTCGAGGCGCTCGAGGGCTGGCGGGTCATGGAAGTGATCCGCGACTGGGGCGTTCCGATGAAGGCGGAATGCGGCGGTTCCGGCATATGCGGGACCTGCCACGTGCATGTCGATCCCGACTGGGTCGGCCATCTTCATGACCCCAACGACGACGAACTGGATCAGCTCGACCAATTGGCCGATGCCGACGAGACCTCCAGGCTGTCGTGCCAGATCCTGATGAGCGACGAACTCGACGGATTGCGCGTCAAGTTGGGTGCCGAAGCGGCCGATTCCGACGAGGCGAAGGCCGCCTGAGGCCTGTTCGGCGCGTTTGGCGTGCTGTTTGAGGTGCGGTTTGAGGAATGTGGTTCCCCGGATTTCACCGCGCCGCAGCATCAGGTTCCAAAATTTCCTAATACATTGAATTCGCTTGTTTTTCTGATCCATGACCGTTGTCGGAACGGGGGTGGCCGCGCCATATTCACTGTCGGTCAGTCACGAGGTCCTACATGGGCGCGTTAAAAACATTCCCGGTATCGGCGATTGTCGACAATCGGCGGGTCATCATCGCCGGAAACGGCGAAGCGGCGGCGGCGAAGATTCGTTTGCTCGCCAAAACCACGGCGAAAATCGAAATCTTCGCCGAAAACCCGGAGCCGGAGCTGCGGGCACTCGCCGACGCAACTCAGTCTCTCATCCGTAACCGTCACGCAACGGTATCCGATTTCCGCGGCGCCGCGCTCGCCTTCATCGCAACCGAGGACGAAGCGGCCGATCGCGCGCTTGCCGACATGGCGCGCGCCGCCGGCGTGCCGGTCAACGTCGTCGACCGGCCGGAGCTATGCGATGTGCTGACGCCGGCGATCGTCGACCGGGCGCCTGTGACGATCGCGATCTCGACGGAGGGCGCCGCGCCGGTGCTGGCCGGCATCCTGAGGGCGCGGATCGAGGAAATCTTGACGCCGGGGACGGGCCTGCTGGCGGGCCTGGCCGGTGAGCTTCGCGGCCGGGTGGCCTCGCTGCTGCCGCCGGGACCGAAGCGGCTGTCCTTCTGGCGGACGTTCTTTTCGGCCGAGGAATTCGCGAGCGCCGCCACGAAGGGGGCATCCGAAGTCCGCCGCCGGGCGATGAAGCTGCTGGAAGCGGAGCGGAACGGCGAGGCCGGCAAGGGCTTCGTGTGGCTGGTTGGCGCCGGACCGGGCGCGGCGGACCTGCTGACGCTGAGGGCGCGCCGGGTATTGTCGGAAGCCGATGTGGTGGTGTTCGACAGCCTGGTCGAGCCGGAAGTCCTCGACGTCGTACGTCGTGATGCACGGCGGATCGATGTCGGCAAGCGCAAGGGCGCGGCCAAGGCCAGCCAGGCCGAGATCAACGATATTCTGGTGTCCGAGGCCCGCGCCGGGCACAAGGTGGTGCGGCTGAAGGCCGGCGATCCGATGGTCTATGGCCGGGCGGGCGAGGAAATCGCCGCCCTGCGCGAGGCCGAAATCGAGCACGCGGTGGTGCCGGGCATTACCGCGGCGCTGGGAGCGGCGGCCGAAACCGCGACGCCGCTGACCCACCGCGAGCACGCCTCGGCGCTGGTCTTCGCCACCGGCCACGCGGCGCCGGGCGAAGACGGGCTCGACTGGGCGCAGCTCGCCCGCTCCGACGCGACGATCAGCCTCTACATGGCCCGGACGGTTGCCGACGAGGTGGCCGGGTCGCTGATGGCGCACGGCCTTTCTCCCGATACGCCCGTCGCGGCGATCGAAAACGCCTGCCGGCCCGAGCAGCGCCGGTTCTTCGGCCGTCTCGACCAGCTTCCCGCGCTTGCCAGCCGGGACGACCTGGGTGGGCCTGTCGTCATCTTCGTCGGCCGTGCCGTTGCCGAGGGCGACTGGGCCGGTGCGGAGGCCTTCGGCGGATCAGGGTCCGCCAACGCCACGCTGGCGGCCTGAGGAGCGAGATAATGGCAAATACAAGTAAAACACGGGTGCTGACGGCGAACCGTCTCGGCGACGGCCGCGTCGTCTATCTGGGCGACAACGGCTGGACGAGCGATCTCGACCTGGCGCGGCTGGTGCTGACCGAGGCCGACGCGGAAACCGCGGAGGCCGCCGGCCTGATCGGGGTCGCCGAACGCGAGATCGTCGAGCCCTACCTGATCGATGTCGAGGCGGAGAGCGACGGCGTTCAGCCGCTGCGGCTTCGCGAGCGCATCCGCGCCGAGGGGCCGACGACCGGCAATTCGCGGGTCGCACCGCAGCCCGAAGCGGCCTGAGGACCAAATCCATGTACCGCTACGATGAATTCGACCACGCCTTCGTCCGGGACCGCACCGAGCAGTTCCGCGACCAGGTGAACCGCCGCATCGCCGGCGACCTGACCGAAGACCAGTTCAAGCCGCTGCGGCTGATGAACGGCGTCTACCTGCAGCTGCACGCCTATATGCTGCGGATCGCCATTCCCTATGGCACCCTGTCCGGCCGCCAGATGCGCAAGCTCGCCCATATCTCGCGCACCTACGACAAGGACTACGGGCACTTCACGACCCGGCAGAACCTGCAGTTCAACTGGCCGAAGCTCGAAGAGATCCCGGCGATCCTCGAGGAACTGGCCGAAGTCGAGATGCACGCCATCCAGACCTCGGGCAACTGCATCCGCAACGTCACGACCGACCATTTCGCGGGCGCTGCCGCCGACGAGGCCGACGATCCGCGCCCGTGGGCGGAGATCATCAGGCAGTGGTCGTCGCTGCACCCGGAATTCTCGTTCCTGCCGCGCAAGTTCAAGGTGGCGGTGACGGGGGCAGCGCGCGACCGCGCGGCAATCCGGGTCCACGACATCGGGCTGGAACTCAGGCGCGGCGGCCCGGAAAACAGCCTCGGCTTCCGGGTGTTTCTGGGTGGCGGGCAGGGGCGCACGCCGCTGGTGGCCAAGGAGGTGCGCGACTTCGTGCCCGAGCACGAGTTGCTGGCCTACCTGGAAGCGATCCTGCGCGTCTACAACCGCTACGGCCGGCGCGACAACAAGTTCAAGGCGCGGGTCAAGATCCTTGTGCACGAGCGCGGCATCGACGAAATCCGCGACGCGGTGGAGGCCGAGTTCGCAGACCTGCGCGGCGGCGTTCTGGATATCCCGGCCGAGGCGCGCGAGAAGATCTCCGCCTATTTCGCCCCGCCGGACTTCGAGACACTGCCGGCGAAGAGCGACACCCTGGAAGCGGCCTGGAAGGCCGATCCGGTGTTCGGGCGCTGGGTGGCGCGCAATACGCATCCGCACAAGGCGCCGGGCTATGTCTCGGTGACGATCTCGCTGAAACCCACCGGCGGCGTGCCGGGTGACGCAAAATCGGCGCAGATGGACATCGTGGCCGACCTGGCCGAGCGCTACAGCTTCGATGAAATCCGGGTCAGCCACGAGCAGAACCTGATCCTGCCGCACGTCAAGAAGGATGACCTGCCGGCGCTTTACGCCGTGCTGGTCGAGGCGGGGCTTGCGACCGGCAATGCCGGCTTCATCAGCGATATCATCGCCTGCCCGGGGCTCGATTACTGCGCGCTGGCCAACGCCCGCTCGATCCCGATCGCCCAGCGGCTGTCGGAGCGCTTCGCCGATGCCGACCGGCAGGCGGATATCGGCGATCTCAACCTGAAGATCTCCGGCTGCATCAACGCCTGCGGCCACCATCACGTCGGCCACATCGGCATTCTCGGTGTCGATCGGAAGGGCGAGGAATTCTACCAGATCACGCTCGGCGGGGCGCCCGGCGAGGACGCCGCGATCGGCGAGATCGTCGGCAAGGGCTTCGCCACCGACGAGGTGGTGGATGCCGTCGAGACCATCGTCGACACATATCTGCAACATCGCAGCAGTAGGGACGAGCCGTTCATCGATGCCTATCGCAGGCTCGGCAAGGCACCGTTCCAGGAGGCGCTCTATGGCAGCTGAGACAGGCACCCGGACGTTGGGCGAACCGAAGCCGGGAAACGAAGTGGTGTGCTCAAAGGAGACCTGGCCCGACGCGGCCGTTCTCGACCGGCTGTTCACCGGCGCGCCGGCGCAGGACCTGCTCGCCTATGCGCTGAAGGAGCTGGCGCCCGGCAAGGTGGCCGTCGTTTCGTCGTTCGGTGCGGATTCAGCCGTGCTGCTGCATCTGGTCTCGAGGATCGCGCCCGACACACCGGTGATCTTCCTGGAAACCGGCAAGCATTTTGCCGAAACGCTCGAATACCGCGACCAGCTGATCGCGCAGTTCGGTCTGACCAACGTCCGCTCCGTCACGCCGGACGCGGACCGTCTGTCGGCGCTCGATCCGGACGGCGGTCTCAACGGGCGCGATCCCGACCTGTGCTGCGCGATCCGCAAGGAAGAGCCGCTTGAAAAGGCGCTCGCCGGGTTCGACGTCTGGATCAACGGACGCCGCCGCAACCAGACCTCGACGCGCGGCGCGATGGGGCTGGTGGAGCGCGACGGCCCGCACATGAAAATCAATCCGCTGGCGGAGTGGGACAACTCGGAGATCGAGGCCTATCGCACGATCCACGAACTGCCCCGGCATCCGCTGACGGGCAAGGGCTACCTTTCGATCGGCTGCGCGCCTTGCACCAGCCCGGTCTCGGAGAACGAAGACGCACGCGCCGGGCGCTGGCGCGGCACCGGCAAAACGGAATGCGGCATCCACATCTCGCGCAACGGCGAGACGGTCCGCGTGCTTTCGGCAGGACAGACAATGACAGAGAGCAGTGAAATCCAGGCCTCCCCCCGGGCCGATATCCGGGCCAATGCGCAAGATGACCTCTGGACCCGCGACGGCTTCACGGCGGACGACTGGCAGCGGCTCGGCGACGAGGACGCCTTGCCCGAGACCGGTCCGGTGCTTGTTTCGGCGGCGCGGTGGCGCGACGACCTCCGTGGTCTGAACAGCCTGCAGGACCGAGACGTCGGCGTGGAACTGATGCCCGACGATCCGCTGGAAGAGATCGTGCCCGACCTCGACCGCCTGGCGATGGTGGCGCTGAATTTCCCCGCCTTCACGGACGGACGGGCCTATTCCAGCGCGCGTCTTTTGCGCGAGCGGCACGGGTATGACGGGGAAGTCCGGGCTACCGGCGACGTTTTGCTCGACCAGATTCCGTTCATGCTGCGTTGCGGATTTTCCGTGTTTGCCATAAGTGACGGTCCGACTCGCCGCGCGCTCGCGGACGGGCAGATGCCCGAGGTGCCGATCTACCTGCAGCCGGTTGGCCGGCAGGACGAGGGGCCGCTGGGCGCCCGACCGTGGATGCGCACCCGCATCTGACCGAAGGCATACGAACCGAAGTCATGACGGAAACAATTACAACCGACGTCGCCATCATTGGCGCCGGGCCGGTCGGCCTGTTCGCCGTGTTCGAGCTCGGCCTGCTCGACATGAAGTGCCACCTGATCGACATCCTCGATCGGTCGGGCGGGCAGTGCGCCGAGCTCTATCCCGAAAAGCCGATCTACGACATTCCGGCCTGGCCGGTGATCTCGGGCCAGGAGCTGACCGACAAGCTGTTGGAGCAGATCGAGCCGTTCGGCCCGACCTTCCACTACAACGAAATGGTGGAAACGCTGGAACGGCTGCCCGACGGCGGTTTCCGGCTGACGACCGACCAGGGCCTCGTCCTCGAGGCGAAGGTGGTGGTGATCGCGGCCGGCGGCGGCAGTTTCCAGCCGAAGCGCCCGCCGATCGCCGGGATCGAGCCCTACGAGGGCACCTCGGTGTTCTATTCGGTGCGCCAGATGGAAGCCTTCCGGGACCGCGAGCTGGTGATCGTCGGCGGCGGCGATTCAGCGCTGGACTGGACGCTCAACCTGCAGCCGCTGGCCAAGCGGGTGACCCTGATCCACCGCCGCGACGCGTTCCGGGCAGCGCCTGACTCGGTCAACAAGATGCGGGCGCTGGTCGAGGCCGGCGAGATGGACCTGCTGCTCGGCCAGGTGAGCGAGCTGAAAGGCGATGACGGCCAGCTTTCCGAGATCACCGTCACCGACCTGGAGAAGACCCAGCACACGATCGCCTGCGACCGGATGCTGCCGTTCTTCGGGCTGACGATGAAGCTCGGGCCGGTGGCGAACTGGGGCATCAATCTCAACGAGAACCTGATCCCGGTCGACACCGAGAAGTTCGAGACGTCGGAGCCGGGCATCTTCGCCATCGGCGACATCAATACCTATCCGGGCAAGCTGAAGCTGATCCTGTCGGGCTTCCACGAAGGCGCGCTGATGGCGCAGGCGGCCTACCACATCATCTATCCCGACAAGCGGCTGGTGTTCCAGTACACGACGTCCTCGACCAACTTGCAGAAGAAGCTCGGGGTGGCGGGGTAGGCCCGATCCGTTCGTTCCCGCCCCCGGATCCGGCCTTCTACCGGTGCGAGGATAAACTCCAACGGGGATCGGGTTGCCGCGGGCAACCACATTTCCATCGTCATCCCGGCCGAAGCGAAGCAGAGAGCCGGGATCAGGGACCCCCCCGTTTTCCGTGGCTCTCCGATCCCGGATAACGGCTGCGCCGCTTCCAGGATGACGATGGCGGGAACGGTGTATGCTGCGATGCTCGCGCCGCTTTCGCGGGATTGAGCGGATAATGGCTCCAGGGAGCACAATCCAATGGCCGTCTATGTCGACGAGGCGATCTGGCACTGGCAGGGGCGCAAGTGGTGCCACCTGCTGGCCGACGACATCGACGAACTGCACCGCTTCGCCTTTTCGCTTGGCGTCCGTCAGTCGTCCTACCAGGGCCCGCCGCGCACCTCGAAGCCGCACTACGACCTGACCGCCTGGGAACGGGCCATCGCGCTCAAGCGCGGCGCGATCGCCTGTTCGCGCGCCGAGATCGTCGCCGTGCTCAGGCAGGTGCGGGCGCGGGAGCGGCTGCTGGAGGCGCCGGAACTCGTGGCGCCGGAACTCGTCGCGGCGGAATAGGCCGCGCGTCAGTACTTCGCCGGGACGTAGGTGCCGATCAGGTTTGGCGCGATGATCTGGCCGGGCTCGGCGGTTGCGGCGCACTTGAGGGCCACCGCGACCTTCCCCTTCTTCTTCGTCTTCAGGACGCGCTGGAAGGATACCACGGTGCGGCCCTCGTCGACGGGTACCATGCTGACCGGCTGGCCGAGCGTCTTGGAGCCTTTCGCCAGGCTGCACTCCACGACCGGGTTCTTGCCGACGTTCGAGACCATGAAGTCGACGGCATAGACGACGAAGCCGGCGGCGGGCGTCTTCATCTTCAGCGTCAGGAGAACCCTGGCCGGGGCGTCGTTCACCAGGGCGAGCGTGGCCGCCGACGACTTGAACCCGACGCCGGCCTGTTTGGCGCCTGTGTCCTTAGCGCTGGCGCCGCTTCCGGCCGCAAACAGGACGGCGGCGAGGGCCAGACTGGTTTTCCGAATGCGTGCCATTGGTCACTCCCTACGATTGTCGGTTCGCGCTGAACTCGAATCCTCACGTTACGGAGGTATCGGGAGTCTGTTTCAGGGGTGTTTCGCAGCGGAGGGCGGGGTGTTTCAGTCGTCCGGTCAGAACGGGACCGACACGGCCGCGAGAGCAATCCCGCGGCCGCGCGGGCTGGATCGGCGGTTAGCTTTGGCTTCAATAGGCGCCGGGAACAAACAGCGCCGAGATCTGCGGGTTGAAGATCCTGACGGCCTGGGCGTTCTGGGTCCTGCAGACGAAGTTGAAGGTGTTGACGCCC